>JBEISV010000110.1:0-11506 GCA_040375265.1 Verrucomicrobiales bacterium | reverse complement strand
GCACCGCCGCCTTCGCCCAAGGCGTTGGCTACACCGACACCCCCCAGATCCGCGGCCAGAAGTGGAAGGTCCACGACAAGGCCCGGCCCAATCCGCCCACGGTCAAACCCGCCCCCACCTTCAGCCACGGCGCCCCGGCGCCCAGCGACGCCACGGTGCTCTTCGACGGCTGCGACTTCGCCAAATGGGAACGCGATGGCGGCGGCGCACCCAAGTGGAAGATCGAGCACGGCTACATGGAAGTGGTCGGCAAGTCCGGCGGCATCCATACCAAGGACCAGTGGGGCGACGCCCAGTTGCACATCGAATTCGCCACGCCGACGAAGCCCGAGGGCGAAAGCCAGGGCCGCGGCAATTCCGGCGTCTTCTTCCACGGCCAATTCGAGATCCAGGTGCTCGACAGCCACAACAACCAGACCTATGCCGACGGCCAGGCCGGCGCGCTTTACGGCCAGTGGCCGCCTTTGGCGAACGCGATCAAGGGCCCCGGCGAATGGAACAGCTACGACATCGTGTTCGAGGCGCCGAAGTTCGACGCCGACGGCAAGCTGACCAAGCCAGCCTATGCCACGGTCATCCTCAACGGCGTGGTGCTGCACAATCGCAAGGAGCTGAACGGCCCGACCAACCACCGCGCGAGCGATCCCTACAAGGCCTATTCCGGCAAGGGCGGTATCAGCCTTCAGGATCACGGCAACCCGACCCGCTTCCGCAACATCTGGATCCGCCCGCTCGGCGAATACAACTGAGCCGAAGCGGATGGCGACGGACCCCGTTCGCCGCCCCGTCAAAAACCGAGCCCCGGACGGAATTAGGCGGCCCGCCCTTTTCCCGTTCCGGGGCTCAATCCTGTCTGGCCGTGGCCAGCCCACCTGAGACCAGCGGCAATCAGGGTTCCCACCGAAGCCCGGCCAACCGGTCCATTCGCAGCTGCATCACCGAACCGTCGGCATAACCCACAACCACCGTCTCGCCCTTGGACCGCGGATGGCGGAGCAATTCCTCGCCGCCCACCGCATCGCATTCCGGCGTCTCCAATTCGAAGAAGAGGACGGTTTCCGGATCGACCTCGGCCTCCTTTTTGCCGGCCACGGCCCGATTGTAGCCGTAGCCGCAGGCAGCCCCCGCGTTGGCCGGACGGCGGAGAAACTCATCGGCATTCGCCCCGAGGAAAGGCCGGAGCGTTTCCGTCCAGCGTTCGGCCAACGGAAACGTATCCGCGTGGTCGGTGGAATAGATCCGGGCCGCCAAGCCGAGTTGCTTCAGGTTGTTCACGCTGGCGATGGACTGCGCCTTCGACTTCGCCTTCGACAGGGCCGGCAGCATCATCCCGGCACTGACCGGCACCATCAGCGCCGACACCACCAGGCCGGCAATGGCCAGGCCCCGTCCGGTCAGGCGCCCGCCGCTGCGGTTGATCCGCACCAACGCGACGATGCCGCAGATCAGGCCCGCGAGCGCCCCCAACCCGGTGCAACCCAGGACCCCGAGCACGAGCGAGACGACCGCGAGCGCGCTGAGTTTCGCCGGCGCCGGCAATGGGGGCGGCACTGGCGCTGCGGCGGACGGCAACGGCGGCGGTTGCAGAGGGGGCGGAGTCATGGCGATGGCTCCCGGAACGCTGTTCCGAATCCCGCCGGACGGCGAGCCATGAATTGGCGCCCCGGCAGCCACCGCGAACTTCCCGCGGCGCGGCGTTGACCGCCCGCCCGCGACGCCGATAGCGTTCCGCCACCATGTTTCCCGTCATTGAGCAGTTGCTGATCCTGCAGGACCGAGACCGCAAGCTGCTGCGCCTGAAGGCGGAACTGGCCGACACCCCCGTCCAGCGGAAACGCCTTGAAGACAAGGCCGCCCAAACCCAGGCCGCCTTCGATACCGTCAAGCAACGCGGTCGGCAGATCGAGAGCGACCGCAAGAAGCTCGAACTCGAGGTCCAGTCCAAGGAAGAATTCATCCGCAAGCTGGAGACGCAGCAGGGCGCCACCAAGAGCAACGACCAATACAAGGCGTTCACCCACCAGATCGAGACTACCAAGGGGGAGATCCACGCGCTCGAGGACCAGGAAATCGTCCTGATGGAAAAGGCCGAGACCATCGCCCGGGAAATCGAGGCGGCGGCCAAGATCGCGGCCGCCCAGAAGGCCGAGTCCGACAAGCAGCTCGCCGACCTCGCCACCCGCGAAGCCAAGCTGCAGCGCGAATTCGAAGGCGGTTCCGCCGAACGCGCCGGGCTCGCCGAGAAGGTCGATGCGCCCACCCTCTCCCGTTACCAGCACCTGCTGGATCGCAAGGGCGACAACGTGGTCGTCGGGGTCAAGGGGGCCATCTGCGGCGGCTGCCACATGAAGCTGCCGACCCAGACCGTCGTCACCGCCAAGGCCCAGTCCGACATCGTCACCTGCATCAATTGCAGCCGGATCCTGTTCTGGACCCGCGACATGGACCACTGAGCCGGCCCGCAGCGAGGCTAGTCCCGGTCAGAGGGAAATGCGCCCGTCCGTCACGTAACGCAACGCCACTAGGATGGCGAAGGTCAGCGTGACCAAGAGTTGGGCCAACCCCAGCCAACGCCAGCCGTGACCGCTCCGGAGGAAGTGGAGCATCACTAGGCCCCCGTGCAGGCCGGTGGCCAAGGCCGTGTTGCGCAGCGCCACCAGCGGTTCGAGCTCCCACCGGCGGCTCACCCACACGGCGAACACCCCGCTGGCGAACACCGGCAGGAACACCAACGCCCGGCCCACGGCGGCGAACAGCGGGGCGAACAGCGTCCGTCCCCGTTGCGCCCGCCGTTCCAACGGGACGCCCGGTGGTGATTCGTTTCCAAGACTGGCCATGTTTTTCCGCGGTCGCGGCAGCGTGCGACAGCCCCGGCGGAAAGGCGAGCGAGTCCCGGTTCCACCTCCGGGCCGCTACCAGACTCACCGGCGCCAAGTCCGGGAACCGAACGGTCGCGAAACTTTTTTGAGAAATCCGGTCATCGGCGCCGACGCCTGCCGTTTCCCTCTACAGAAGCATATGCTGGCGCCTGCCTTTCCCTTCTCGAAATCGCTCCCGGACCGCAAGCCGCCGGGGATTCCATTTCGCCACCTGCTCCTCGCGCTGTGGTGCTGGCTGCTGGCCGCAGCGCTGCCCCTCCACAGCAACGCGCAGGTGCCGGCGCAGATCCACTTCCAAGGGCGGGTCCAGGTCGGGGCGGCCGACTTCAGCGGCACCGGCCAGTTCAAATTCGCCCTCGTGAGCGCCGACGGCGCCGCGAGCTACTGGAGCAATGACGGCTCCAGCGTGGCCGGCGCGGCGCCCGCGGCCGCCGTCAGCCTCCCGGTGGCCAAGGGCGTTTACGGCCTGCTCCTGGGTGACCCGGCGCTGGCCAACATGACCCCGCTGCCGGCGGATGCCTTTGCCCATGCGGACGTGCGGCTCCGAGTCTGGTTCAACGACGGTGCCAACGGCTTCCAGCAACTGGCTCCCGACCAGCGCATTGCCTCCGTCGCCTACGCCCAGCGGGCCCAGGTGGCCGCGTCCGTGCCCGCTGGCTCCATTACCACGGACCGGCTGGAGCCCGCATTGCAATCGACGGTCAGCGAAGTCGGCGAACTCTACGGAGCGTATGCTTGGAGCCTCCGCACGAACCCTCCGCCAACCAGGCTGCGGGGGACGATAACGATCACCCCCTCCTCCGAGGCCGGTGACAACCAACTCATCCGGGTAGTCAAGATGACGGAGTCGCGGCACACGATTACCGACACCTCCGACACCTATAGGATGGACAAGGGCGACGAAATTTCGCCGCTCGTGATCCAAAGACCGCTTTCCCTCAATGGCGAATGGCGCCGATGGGTAGCCTATTGCGAAGAGACGACTGACACGCCAATCGGGCAAACGGAGGTCATGCAGTCTCCAAACATCGTCACCGCTCAATACGACAAAATCTTCCGGGATGTGGCAGTCCAGTTCTTAGGCACCCCGCCGGTGACCGTCCGCCTGCGGGCCGCCTTTCCTGTGAGATACCGCGTCGAACTGGGCAGCGACGGCATCTATTACGAAACGCTCACGCTCCAACCCAAAACCTACTCGGTGGAATAATCCGACGAACCCCCATGAAGTGCCTGAACCGTTCACTGCTGCTATTGTCATTTCTGCCGTCACTGTTGGCGGCTCCTCTGGATGCAGCAACCCGCTGCCAAATAACCGTCGGCAGGCAGTTGGCACGGGAAGCCGTGCTGCTTTCGGCGCCGGAAATCAGCTTCGCCGTCGGATCAAGAGACTTCAGGGCTGCCCCTGGCCTCTCCAATGACGGGCCAACCCGCCCCCAATCGGGTCAATCACTGGTGATCGAACGCCGGTATGACCCCGGCAACACCGACTGGAAGGACTGGTGGACGGAGGCATCGGCCCAGATTCCGCGTTTCGAGGTCAGCGTGACCGTGCCCGCGGCATTTCTTCGGACCATCAAACTCACCTTTGAAGCCGAAAAGGGCGGATTTCCCGAAGGAGTTGCGACACTCCTCTGTGAAGGAGGGTTCCCGCTGGGTTACGCCTTGGTTCTCGATCCGAACGGATCGGCGGTCGAACGGCTCACCGTTGCCGTGAAAAAGGTCACCTTGCAACCCACCCCATGAAAAACAAGCCGTCGGGGATTCCATTCCGCGTCCTGCTCCTCGCGGCGTGGGGCTGGCTGCTGGCCGTCCCCCTGCCCTTCCCGGGCAACGCGCAGGTGCCGGCGCAGATCCACTTCCAGGGCCGGGTCCAGGTCGGGGCGGCCGACTTCAGCGGCACTGGCCAGTTCAAGTTCGCCCTCGTGAGCGCCGACGGCGCCGCGAGCTATTGGAGCAACGACGGCTCCAGCGTGGCCGGCGCGGCGCCCTCGGCCGCTGTCAGCCTCCCTGTCGCCAAGGGTGTTTACGGCCTGCTCCTGGGCGACCCGGCGCTGGCCAACATGACCCCGCTGCCGGCGGATGCCTTCGCCCACGCGGACGTGCGGCTCCGCGTCTGGTTCAACGATGGCGCCAACGGCTTCCAGCAGCTGGCCCCCGACCAGCGTATCGCCTCCGTCGCCTACGCCCAGGTGGCCGCCGCAGTGCCCGCAGGCTCCATCACCCCGGACAAGCTCGCGGCCACGGCGCAACTGTCGGTGAGCGTCGTCGGTGAACTGTATGCCCGGGGCTTCTCCACGAATCCCGCCCCACAGACGTTGCTCGCGACGATGACCATCGGCATCGCACCTCCCGGTCCGACCAACGGTGTCACCATCGTCCAGATGGCGGAGGAACGGCGGGTCTTCATCGCCCGCACCGTCGATGTCGCGGAAGGACCGGCCGAAATCGTCCCGCTCATCGTGCGCCGGCCGGTGGGTAGCCAGTCGGATTGGAGCCGTTGGGCCATCGCGGTCGCGAGCATCCCGAAGGGAACCGAACCGCCCCTGCAATCATATCGGCCAGTGACGCTCCATATCCCGGCATCGCCGGGCAAGCTGGCCACCGTCCGTCTGATCGACGCCTTTCCCAGCAGCTACCGGATCGACGCCGGGGCCGACGGCATCTTCTACGAAACCCTCACCTTGCAGCCGCAATTTGTCCTGCCTGACTGAACCCCTTGCCCAGACCATGAAAACCAACCTGCGCCTGCAGGCGCTCGTTCTGTTACTATTGGCCCTGCCCCCGTTGCAATCCGCCGCCCGCGGAGCAGCGACCGCCTGCCATATCCTCATCGACGGGGACAGTTACGAGACGGCCCGGTTGACGTCGTCGCCGGGGTTTACCGTGGGTGTCACCCGGTCGAACGCCGACCCGGAAAGACCTTTCGTCCCGGGCACATCCCAACACCGCACGCTGGTGCTGGAACGACCGGTGCCACCGGAAAACACCGCCCCGAAGGACAAAGCCTGGAAAGACTGGTGGGATCGTCGGGTCACGTCCCCGTCCGCCAAGAAGATCACGCTCGTCTACTCGGGTGGGGCTCCTGAAGACACCGCCTTCCGCCTCGAATTCAATGACGCGTTACTGGCCGGCTACACGATCTCCGCAGGGGCGGATGGTTCCCCAGTCGAGCGGATTACTGTGTTCGTGTGGCGCATGTCGGTTCCTGCCAATCCCTCGCCATGAATTCCTCTTTCCTCCGCAACTGGATCGCCTTTGCCCTCCTGTCGCTCCGTGCGGGCTCAGCCTTGGGCGCCTCGCTGAGCGTGGATTACCGGCTCGCGCCGGAAGTTTTTGCCAGCGGGGGCGAAACCGCTGGCAGCGATGCCTACCGGCACGCGGGCACCCTGGGCGAGACGTTCATCGGCGAGGCGTCGGCCGGAGCCGTGACGCTGCGGGCCGGTTTTCACCCCGTGACCCTGCCATCCGCGGACGGGACGCCTCTGCCCGCGGGCCTAGTCAGTTGGTGGCGCGCCGAAGGGAACGGGCAGGACCTCATCGGGGGCAACCACGGCACCGTGCGCAATGGAGCCGCGTTCGCCGAGGGCCAGGTCGGCCAGGCGTTCCTCCTGGATGGCGTCAGCGGTCACATCAGCATCCCGGACCATCCGTCCCTGGATCTGCTGGCGGCGGGAACCGTCGAGCTTTGGCTGAGACTGGACGAGGTGATGTCCGACCGCCCATTGCTGAACAAGGGCAACAGTGCCAACAACCAGGCCTCCTACACCTGGGGGCTCTACCTCGATAACCTGCGCTTCGACCTCTACCGCGGCGACGGCAGCACCGCGTATTCGACGGTCACGATTCCGGCGGCCTCGCTGCTCGGAGGTTGGCACCACTTGGCCGTGACCTGGGCGGACGGCTCGCTGCGGGCCTACCGGGACGGCGTGCTGGCCGCGGAAGCGACCTATTCATTCACGCGGCTGGATACGGCGGACGATCTGCTCATCGGTGGGGACCCCAACGGACACCCGCCCCTTCGCGGCGCAATCGACGAGGTGTCCCTCTATGACCGTGCGCTGACCGCCGGCGAACTTCAGGCCATCTTCGACGCCGGCACGGCCGGGAAAGATGCCGCGACCCCCACTTTTGCCAGCGCCCCCCCGAACCAACTGGCGGTCGGCCAGCCTTTCAGCCACCAGTTCCTGGCCCAATTGGGGACGCCGCCCTACCGCTTCACGCTGGATTCGGGCGAACTCCCCCCAGGGATCACCCTTAGCCCCACCGGAACCTTGGGCGGCACCACGACGACCTGGGGCACACACCGGTTCGCCCTCCGGGTCACCGATGCCAACGGGCGTTCGGCGACGAAGGGATTCCTGCTGGATGCGGGCTACGCGATCGTGGCGCGGGACCTGACTCTGGGCGAGGCCAACACCACTTATGAGAACCTGCCGCTCCGCGTGGCCAAGGGCGCCGTGCTGACGCTTTCGGGACCCCACCACTTCACGGCCCTGCTCGTGGAGGGAACGATCACCCATCCCGTGGGCGACCTCGGGGGAATCGACCTCACGGTGGACGGCGCGACGATCGTCGCCTACGGCGGGGTCATCAATGTGTCGGAACGCGGCGGACGCGGCGGCCATCGGGACGGGAACCCGAGCGTCTCCGGAGAAGTGCCCAACGCCGCCAACCTGGGCTGGACGGCCGCCAACTCCGGGATCGCGAGTCACGGCACCCCGGGATTCAATGCGCCGGCAAGTGCCGTTTACGGTGACGCGGTCCAGCCCCTCACCTTGGGCAGCGGGGGCGGGGCGGCCGGCTTTGCCCAGTATCCGATCGGTGGCACCGGCGGCGGCCTGGTGCGCCTGGACACCGGGAGCCTCGACTTGAATGGCAGCATCCTGGCCAACGGCGGTCGCGGCTACATGGACGGCAACTGGGCCAGTTCGTTCGGCTTCGGCGGCAGCGGCGGGTCCGTGAACCTGACGATCCGGAACGGTCCTTGGACTGGCACCGGCCAGATCCGGGTGGATGGCGGCGGTGCCGATCCCTACCCCGACCAGTTTGCGGGCTTCGGGCGCATTGCGGTCCAAGGGCATTCGACCAACGGATTCTCCGGCTCGCTGGGCCCGGCGGGCAGCACCTATCTCGCGGCGTCCGGGCAGTCCGGTGAACTGCGGTTGGGCAACACCACGGTGACCAACGCGGCCGGCGCCACGCTCCGGCTCAGCTCCCTCGCCACGAATGCCCCCGGCCGGGCCACCCTCTACAACCTCGGCGTGCTGGAACTCGGCGAGGACGTCCTGGACCTCCCGGGCGGGATCACCCTGGTGCAGGATGGGATCGTCCGCGGGCGTGGCCGCACCGACGACGCCTTCGGCAGCCTCACCGTCCGATCGAACGCGGTGATGACCCACTCGCGCGGCCTCCTCAGCGGTCTGCGCCTGAATGTCGCCGGCTTGGTGACGATTGACCGTGGTGGCGCCCTTGACGTTTCCGGCAAGGGTTTGCGGGGCGGCCGGCAAGGCGGCATGGCCTACGGTGGGGAATGGTGGAACGGCGGGAACCCGACATTGAATCCAAACCCCACGGCCACCTACGGCGAGGCCGTGGCCAAATCGAATCCCCTCTACGGTGATGCTGAATCCCCGGACGAACTGGGCACCGGCGGCGGGGCCCAATCATTTTACTTCGATTGGCTACCAATCGGTGGCAACGGCGGCGGCCGGCTATTGCTCCAAGCTCAAAGCCTGGTGCTGAACGGCGGCCTCTACTCAGACGGGGAGGGCGGCTACAATATCGCCGGCGGTGGCAGCGGGGGCGCCCTCCGGGTCATGCTGGCGGGCGGCACCTTCGCTGGCGACGGCGTCATCCGGGCCGCCGGCGGCCGCGGAGATTCCTGGGCCGACGGGGGCAGCGGCCGGATTGCGATCTCGGGCTTCGACACCAACGAATTCACGGGCACCCTCGGTCGGGCCGGCACGCTGCTGCTCCGCCCGCTGGAGGGCGGCGGCGTGCTTCGGCTCGACAACACCTTCGTCACCATCGCCAGTGGCCAGACCCGGGTGCTCACACAGCTTACGGTTGGAACCAATGGCCCGGCCCGGCTGCAAAACGAAGGCACCTTGGAGCTGGCGGCGGACGAACTGACCGTGCCGGCCGGCCTGACCCTGATCCAAGACGGGGAGATTCGCGGCCGCGGCCGCGGCACCAACGTCTTCGGCAGCCTTACGGTCCGCTCCAACGCCGTGATCACCCATTCGGCCCGGCTGCAGCGCGGCGTGCAGCTCAAGGTGGACGGCCCGGTCCTCATCGAGGAAGGCGGCTACCTCAACGTGTCGGGCCAGGGCCTGAGCGGTGGCCGGGAACGTGGCCTCGACCACCGGGGCGAATGGTGGAACGGAGGCACTCCGGAGCCGAATACCTTTGGCGGCGCAACCTACGGCGAAACGCTTAGCTACGCCCACGCTCCTTACGGCGATCCGCAGGCGCCCGGTGAATTGGGCAGCGGTGGCGCCGCCGACTATGGCTTCAACGACATCCGGCCTCACGGGGGCACCGGCGGCGGCCGAGTCTTTCTGGTGGCCCGCAGCTTGCAAATGGACGGCGGCATCCTAGCCGACGGAATCGGCAGTTGCTGCGGCTCCGCTTTCGGGGGCAGCGGCGGCGCCATTCGCATCCTGCTGGAGCAAGGCGATCTGACCGGCAAAGGGCTCATCCGGGCCGACGGCGGCGCCGGCGATCCCCCGGCCCGGCGGGGCGGCGGCGGCCGCATTGCCATCTCCGGACACGCGACCGGCACCTTCTCCGGCACGATCGGTTCAAATCAAGGATCCCTCTTCCATTCGGCCGAACCGGAGGACCGGGATGCCGACGGCCTGCCAGACGCATTCGAATACTTTCAAGGGCTCGATCCGGGCCTCGCCGCCGATGCCTTGGCCGACGAAGACGGCGACGGCCAGAACCGCCAGCAGGAATACGAGGCGGGCACCAATCCGCACGATGCCGCCGACGTCTTCCGGGCGGTCCCGGCCGAACGAACTGAAAACTCGTTCAAGGTCAAATTCGCCATCAAACCGGGCAGGAAATACAAGGTCGAGGCACGGCAGGGACTGTTTCAAGGGCAATGGCAGACCTACCCTTCCGTCATCGCGGTGGAGAAGGGGCACGGCGAGTTCTCCTTCGATTCGCGGATCGATCCCGAGATGTTTTTCCGGGTTTTGGTCCAACCCTGATCACGGCGCCACGGCGCGGGGCGGCTGCGGCTCGGGCAGCGCCGGCGGAAAAAAGGCCCGCATAATCTGGCGCGCGAAGCGGATGCCCAATTGCTTCACGCCGGCCTCGCTGAACTGGTCGCCATCGTTGCGGCAGAACTCGGGGCCCAAGAAAACCGGCGATTCCTTAGCAGACCGGCTGTCGGCAGAGCGACTCGGTGGCGAGCGTCTCCACGGCTTTCACCCACGCCGGATGCTCATTGAGGCACGGCACGAGGCGGAATTCCGCGCCACCGGCGTCGAGGAAGAGCTCGCGGGCCCGCAGACCGAGTTCCTCGATGGTTTCCAGGCAGTCGGCGACGAAGGCCGGGCTTATCACCATGAGCCGTTTCACGCCCGACTTGGCCAGGCGGACGAGTTCGTTCTCGGTGTTGGGTTCAAGCCACGGGTCGCGGCCCAGGCGGGACTGGAAGGATATGGACCAGCGGGCAGCCGGCACGCCGGCGAGACGGGTGAATTCGTGGGCCGTCTCGAAGCACTGGTGGCGGTAGCAAGTGGCGTGGGCGGGACTGGGCTTTTCGCAGCAGTCGGCACACGACAGGCAGTGCTTTTTCGTGGGATCGGATTTGCGCAGGTGCCGTTCCGGCAGGCCGTGGTAGCTGATCAGCAGGTGGTCGTAGGGCTGCGCGAGCGTGGGCCGGGCGGACTGGACCAAGGCGTCGAGGTAGGCCGGGTGCCGGTAGAACGGCGGCACGGCGTCGAGCGTCATCCCCGGGAACGCGCGGATGTCCGCACGGACCTTCTCAACGGCCGATTCGTAGCTCGACATGGCGTAGTGCGGGAAGAGCGGCAGCAGCACGACGCGGTTCACTCCCTGCCGCTGCAATTCGGCCAGCGCGGCGGTCGGGGTCGGGTTCTGGTAGCGCATGCACAGCTGGACCGGGCAGCCAAGGCCCGGCGCGATCCGGTCGCGCAGGCGTTTGCCCATGACCACGAGTGGCGAGCCCTCGGCGGTCCAGACGCTCTGGTAGGCGTGGGCGGAGTTCTTGGGCCGGAACGGGAGAATGAACCCCTCGACGATCAGGCACCGGATCGGCCAGGGCGCGTCAATGACGCGGCCGTCCATGAGGAACTCACGCAGGTAACGGCGCACGTCGGGCACCGACGGCGAGTCAGGCGAACCGAGGTTCATGAGCAGGACGCCGGGCCGGTCGGCCGTCGCGGTGGCGGGCAAGGGTGCGGTCATGGGCGAAGTCGGAAGGTAGAAGTGGGAAGGCGGAGGTAATGCCTGCGGGTTGACCGGCGCGAGCCGCTGTAGCGCAGACTGGCAGTCTGCCGTGTCGCGGATTGGCAATCCGCAGGTGTCCGAATCAATCCAGGGGCCAGCCGACTGCCAGTCGGCGAAACAGCAGGTTGCCAACCTGCGCTACG
>JBEISV010000077.1:0-14040 GCA_040375265.1 Verrucomicrobiales bacterium | reverse complement strand
AGCCGCGCGATCCAGCGCGTAGCCCTTGCCGATGCTCCCCAGGTCCACCAGCACGCCGGGCCGGGTGAATCGGACCGTGAAGTTCGCCTCGTCGAGTTCCAGTCGGTCTGAGCCGACACAGGCGTGGGCGACCGCCAAGGCAGCCGGATCGGCAACAGCGCCGGAGCCGCCCAGGAATCCCCAAGCCCGGACCAAGGCCCCGGCCGTGACGTCGAAGGCGCCCTGGGTGGCCGCGGCCAACGCCACCGCACGTTGCAAAAGCCGGAACGTTTCCGGCGCGATCCGGACCGGGCCGGCGGCGGCGCCAGCGTTCAAGCGGGCGATGTCGGTGTGCGGTCGGTAGAGGCTCAGGAGATTTTCCAACCGGTCCACCTCCTCGAGCGCCTCCTCCGCCGCTGCGCGTAACGCGGCGGAATTCGTCCCGTGGAGGACAAACTCAAACCGCGTCGCCATCGCGTGGCGGGCGACCAGGGTTGGGGGCGGCAGATTCACCGGAAAACAACGACGCCGGCTCCCGTGAGGAAGCCGGCGTCGCCAAACAAATTCTACCGCTCAGGACAGCGGAGTGGTGCCGTAGTCGAGCGCCGGGATTTCACGGCCGAGACCGTCCTTCACCTTGCGGGTGGCGGCGTCGAAGTAGCACATCACTCCGAAGCGTTCGCTCATTTCGGCGAGCGAGATGACGGTCTGCACCTTGACGGCAAGGTCGATGCCCGCGTTCTGGGCTTCCTGGCCGCGGATGGCGCGGAAGAAATTGCGGTGGTGGTTGGCGACGCTCTCCGCGTTTTCGCCGGTGAAGGCCTCGCTGGTGACGGGGTCGATGTCCTCCGCGAACGGCCGCTCGGGCTTCAGTTCCACCTTGTTGCCGGCCATCGTCAGGGTGGCCTTGTGGCCGCGGATCATTTCCTGCGTGCCCTGCTCGTTCACGGTGCTGGAGGTGATGTGCATCACCATGCCGCTCGGGAACTCGGCGATGAGCTGGACGATTTCCGGCACGTCGCGGATGTATTCGGTCTTGGCGTCACCCGAGGACTGGAGGTCGGACTGGACCTTCTTGTTGCCGACGCTGGCGACGCGGAGCGGGAACTCGGGGTTGCCAGTGGCGAGCATGTAGGGGTGCAGCTTGTGCGGGAACAGGTCGCCCAGCAGGCCGGAGCAATAGGGCTGATACTTGCGCCAGCGGAAGTAGTGGTCGGGATTGAACGGCACCTGCTTCTTGATCTGGTCGCCCATCCAGGCGGCCCAGTTCAGGTCCTCGGGCGTGCACCACTTCTGGATAGTGTAGTTCCATTCACCCTTGGGGTTGTTGCGCATGTAGCTGCCCTGGCTCATGACGACCGGGCCGATCTTGCCGGCGCGGATCCATTCGGCGGCCTTGTGCCACTTCTTGTCCGAGCAGCCTTGGGAACCAACTTGCACCAGCTTGCCGGTGCTCTTCGCGACATCATACATCTGGAAGCCCTCGCTGAGGTAGCGGGTCATCGGCTTCTCGACGTAGACGTGCTTGCCCGCGGTCATGGAGTCGACGCTGATGCGCGTGTGCCAGTGATCGACGGTGGCGCAGAAGATGACATCGATGTCCTTGCGTTCGAGCATCCGGCGGTAGTCCTCGTAGCCCTCGCATTGCGGGCCGGCCTTCTTCTTGGCGACTTCGACGCGGTGCTTGGACACGTCGGCCACGGCGGCCAGCGCGATGTTGTTGGCCTGCTCGTCCACGTCCTTGCAGGTGCTGACGTGCGCGCCGTAGCCCTGGCCGCCCACGCCCACGAAGCCGCAGACGATCTTGTCATTCGCGCCGATGACCCGACCGGCATAGGGCGCCACGCCGGACTTGAGGCTGGACTTGACCCCGCCGCCCGAAGCGGACGCGCAGCCTACGAGGGAGGTCGCGGCCCCGGCCACAGTGGCGGCGGCGGTGGCACGCTTGAGGAAGTCACGACGGGTGGAGCCAGACGGCGTCTGGCCAGGGGCAGGATTTTGCTGAGACATACGCTTGCAGTGCTTTCGAGAGTTCGTGGGAACGGACGCAGGCTATCGCCGGGGGATTCGAGGTCAATTGTGAAGCCCGAAGTCGGAGCGACGATTCAGCACGTCGGTCTCGCCCGGTTGGGGTAGCGGCAACGTGAAGGCAAAGGTGGCCCCGCGGGCGGCCTCACTCTCCACGAAGATCTTGCCGCCGTGCTCCACGACGATGCGCTCGCAGATGGCGAGGCCGAGGCCGGTGCCATGCGCCTTGCCGTGGGTCACAAACGGCTCGAACACGTGCGGCCGCACCTGGACCGGAATGCCAGGGCCGTTGTCGGCGAATTCGGTCAGCACATGGGTCGGGGTCACGTCCACGCGCAGGGTCACCCGCCCGTCGGCCCGATCCGACAGGGCGTCGAAGGCGTTCTGGGCGAAGTTGGCGAACACCCGGCTAAACCGCGGCGGGTCCAGACGCACCTGCACGTCGGGCAGCTCCCCGAGCACCTCGACCTTGATCCCGCGGCGCGCGCCTTCGGGCTGCAATTCGAAGAGCACTTCCCGCAGGAACTTCGCGTAGCTGATCTTCGGCAACACGACGGACGGCGGCACCGCCCGGGTGAAGTCGAGCAGCTCCTGCATCATCCGGTTGAGCACCTCGACCTGCTTGCGCACGCGGTCCCGCGCCTCGCGACGCTGCCTCGGCGTGGCCTTGTCCTCGGCGGCGAGATCGGCGGCGATGCCGATGACATTCAGCGGATTTCGGAAGTCGTGCACGATGCTCCGGGCGAGGCGCTCCACGAGCGTCAGGCGTTCGCCGCGGAGCGACTCCTTGAGGAACCGCCGGTTGAACTCGCGGATCCGCAGGCTCGCGTCGCGCACCAGCGACGCGGCGAGTTCCGGCGACCGCTTGAGAAGCGCATTGACCGTGTCGGTCGGGATGAAGGTGAGTTCGACATCCGTCAGGGCGCTGGCACTGGCCGAGCGCGGACCGCCGTCAAACACCGCCATCTCGCCAAAATGCTCCCCCTGCTCCAGGCGCATCAGCAGGTATTCCCGGTCGATCGGCGCGGCGACCGTGATGTCGATCGTGCCGGCGTGCAGGATGTAGAGCCCGTCGCCCATTTGTCCCTCGCGGAACAGGACGGTGCCGGCCGTGGCGCGGCGCGGCTCCGAATGGGCACGGATGAATTCAACTTCCGACGGCGGGATGTAACGCAGGAGGCGGGAGCATTCCAGGGGAACCATGCCGCCAGCGTAAGCCACGCCCCGCCCGGCGGTAAAGCCGGCCGAAGCGGCCCCGACGCCTACCAGATCTTGGCCCGATCCTCCGGCTTGCGGAACCACGGCGACTTCTCGCTCTGCGGCCAGGCGGTGTAGAACTCGGGCAAGTTCACGTGCGGCCCGATGCCCCGGAACTGCCCCGGCGAATGCGGGTCGACCACGAGCCGCCGCTGCAGCTCCGCCTCGCGCCAGTTCACGCGCCAAAGCTGCGCGAGGCTCAGGAAGAACCGCTGTTCCGGCGTGAAGCCGTCGATGCTCTTCCGCTTCGACGGATCTTTCGCCAGGGCGCGCTGCAAGGCCTCGAAGGCGATGCTCGTGCCGCCGAGATCGGCGATGTTCTCGCCGAGCGTCAGCTGGCCGTTGACCTTCTTGCCGGGCAACGCTTCGTAGCTGCCGTATTGCTCGACGACCTTCTGGGCGCGCCGGTCAAATTCCTTGCCGTCGGCCTCGGTCCACCAGTCGCGCAAGTTGCCTTCGGCATCGTATTTCCGGCCCTGGTCGTCGTAGCCGTGGGTGATCTCGTGGCCGATCACCACGCCGATCGCGCCGTAGTTAACCGCATCGTCGAGCTCGAGGTCGAAGAACGGCGGCTGAAGGATGCCGGCCGGGAAGACGATCTCGTTCAGCGCGGGATTGAAGTAGGCGTTGACCGTCTGCGGGGTCATTTCCCATTCGGTGCGGTCCACCGGCTTGCCGATGCGCGCGGCCTGGCGACGGGACTCAAACTCATTCGCACGTTGCACGTTGCCGAGGTAGTCGTCGCGCTTGATGACGAGGCCAGCGTAGTCGCGGAACTTGTCCGGGTGCCCGATCTTCTGGGTGAACCGGTCGAACTTCTTCAGCGACTCCTGCCGGGTCGCCTCGCTCATCCATTCGAGCTTGGCCAGGCGGTCGCGGAACACGGCACGAAGGTTACCGATGAGCTCACCCATGCGCGCCTTGGCGGCGGGCGGGAAGTGTTTCTCGACGTAGAGCTGGCCGAGGGCCTCGCCCACCCCCCCATCCACCGCCTTCGCCGCGCGCTGCCAACGGGGTTCCGGCTGCGGCTGGCCCCGCAGGACCGTGCCGAAGAACTTGAACGATTCGTCGAACGCGGCGGCGTGAAGCTGGTTGGCCGAGCTGCTGACCAAGTGCCAGCGCAGGTAAGCGGCCCAGGCGATGCCGTCGGTTTCCGTCGCGAGGCGATTCAACGCCTTGAAGAACTCCGGCTGCCCCACGATGACGTATTCCAGTCCGCGGATGCCGCTGGCGCGGACGTAGGCCGGCCAATTGAGCGTCGGGGTGAGCTTGTCGAGCTCGTCGAGGCTGAGCTTGGTGTAATTCTTCTCCTGATCGCGCAGTTCCGTGCGCGTGCGCGAAGCCTTGGCCATCTCGGTCTCCAGTGTAAGCACAGCCTCCGCGGCGGCCTTGGCCTGGTCCTCACTGTCGCCGATCAGGCGCATCAGGCGCACGATGTGGGCGCGGTATTCGTCGCGTTGCTTGGCAAAGCCTTCGGCGAGGTAGTAGTCGCGGTCCGGCAAGCCCAGCCCGCCCTGCCAGAGGTAGAGCGCATAGGTCGTGCTGTTCTTGGCGTCGGGCTGCACAAACGCCCCGAAACTCGCGCCGATGCCGCGCAGGTGCCAATTCGCGAGCAATTCCATGGCGTCATCCACGCTCTGGATCGCCGGGATTCGGGCGAGGTCGCCGTCGAGCGGGCTGAACGCGAGCTTCTCCAGCCGGTTCGTGTCCATGGCCGACGCGTAGAAGTCACCGACCCGCTTGCGCGTGGCGTCGGCACTCGCGGGTGCGCCGGCGAGTTCGTCGAGCAGCGAACGGATTTGCCACCAATTGCGCTCGCCCAACTCGTCGAAGCCGCCCCAGCGCGATTTGTCGGCCGGCACCGGGTTGTTTTTCCGCCAGGTGCCGGTGGCAAACTGGAAGAAGTCCATGCCCGGGTCCACCGACTTGTCGAGGTGGGCGACCGAGAAGCGCGGCACCGCCGGCGGGGCATCGGCGGCCTGGGCGAAGGAGGAAACGGCGACCAGTGACACCGAGGCGCACGCCAGTCCCAACGAGTGAAGCGAACGGAACATGGCCGCAGGCTGCCCCCGCGCCCGTCAAAGGCAAGGCGGCAACCGCCGCCTCAGCAGCTCGTCGGCAGCTTTTGCAGCACCTTCACCGCGTGCGGGATGGCGCCGACCACGAAACCCAGGCATTCGACCGCGCCCGCCGGTTTGCCGGGCAGGCAGATGACCAAGGCGGTGTCCACCACCGCCGCGAGGCCGCGAGACAGGATGGCGTTGGGGGTAATCGCCAGGGACTTCATCCGCATTGCCTCGCCGAAGCCGGGAATCTCGCGGGCAGCGATTTCCATGACGGCCTCGGGGGTCACGTCGCGCAGGGCGACCCCGGTGCCGCCGGTGGTCAGGACGAGCTGGCAGCCGTGGTTGATCAGTTCGCGGATCGCGCGCTGGATATCGCGCTTCTCGTCAGGCACCAGGCGTTCGCCCAGCACCTTCCAGCCGTAGCCCTCGGCGGCGGTCTTCACGGCCGGTCCACCGAGGTCGTCGTATTCGCCGCGGGAAGCCCGATCGGAGATGGTGATGATACCGGCCTGGATCTGCATGCCGGGGAGGGAACCCGGCGTGGCGGCCGGGAGGAAAGCGGAAAGTGGCCGTCCACGCGGTCCCGCCGCGTCGCGGAGATTGCCGCCGCCGCCCGGTCCGGTAGCCTCGGCGCATGGCGGAAGAAAAACAGGCGAAGCTCCAGCAGTTGCAGTCGCAGATGCGGCAACTGATGGACGATGACGCGATCGCCGAGCAGGAGCACAAGCTCTCTTGGGCGCAGCGGTTGGTGCATTTCTGGATCCTGGCCGGCCAGAACTTCCTGAGGAACCGCGGCCCGGCCCGGGCCGCTTCGCTAGCCTACACGACCTTGCTGGCGCTGGTTCCGCTGCTCGCGGTATCGATCTCGGTGGCCGCGTTGTTCCTGCCGCGAGATGAGGGAAAGCAGAAGGAAGAACTGGTCACCTGGATCAACGCCGCCGTGGAAAAGTTCGCCCCGTCCATCGGGGTGACCACCGACTTCCATACCGGCAGCCTGACCAACTCCCTTCCCCGCGGCGCCACCAATTCGGTCGGTGCCGCTGCTCCCAGCCTGTCGGCCGACGAGCAGCGCGCCCAGTTAGCGGACAAGATCGTCGAATTCGTGGGCAACATCCGCTTCGGCACCATTGGCGCCACGGCGATGGCGGGCCTAATTTTCGTCGCCATCAGCCTGCTGCGGAACATCGAGGCCGGCTTCAATGACATGTGGGGCGTCACCAAGGGCCGCGGCTGGATGATGAGCATCGTGGTCTATTGGGCGGCGATTACGCTAGGTCCGGTGGTGATCGTAATGGTCAAAGGCGCCAGCTACCTCCAGGCCCTTGCCAAGACCCCGGAGCTGCTGCCGTCGTGGATTCCCGGGCACGTGGTGCTGTCGTTAGCCTGGGTGCCGGCGTTGGCGGTGAGTTCCCTCGCGTTCGGCGCGCTCTACCTGTGGATGCCCAACACTCGCGTCCGCTGGTCGGCAGCGTTGGTAGGAGGGTTCGTCGCCGCCTCGCTCTGGATGCTGAATGGCCGCATGGCTGCGCTCTACAACACGCGGGTGCTGACCTACAACGCGATCTACGGGTCACTGGGCATCCCGCCGCTGTTCCTGCTCGGCCTCTATCTGTCGTGGCTGATCCTGCTTTTCGGCGCGCAGGTGGCCTATGTGTTCCAGTTCCGGAAGGCCTATTTGCAGGAACGCCAGGCCGGCCGGGTGAACCAGCAGGCCCGCGAGTTCGTTGCACTCCGGTTCATGGCGGAAATTGGCCGGCGATTCCAGGCGGAGGCCAAACCGCTCACTGCCACGGCTTCGGCCGAACTGTTCGGGGTTCCACCCAAACTAACCAAGGACATCCTAACGCTCTTGGTCAACGGTCGGTTGCTGGTCGAGACCACCAGCGGCGAAACCGCCTACACGCCGGCTCGTCCGCTGGTCCAGATTTCGGTCCGGGACATTCTCCGCGCGATTCGATCCGGGTCCGGCAGCGACTTGGCCACTCACGACGATTACGCCCGGGCGGTCGTGCGCGGGGAGTTCGAGGCCGTCTTGGCAGCGGAAGACTCGCGTGCCACCACGGTGTCGTTGCAGGAATTGGTCGCCCGCATCCCGGCGCCGACCACCCCCAAGGCCGCCTGAACCACTCAGACACCCGGCTGGATCGACGTCAGCGCGCGGGCAAACAGCGGGTTGGCCAAGGTCGGATCCTGCGGCGCTCGCCCCTTGCGGGCGCCCGGTTTGCCGGCTTCCCGGGCGGGACCAGACTCCTTGCGAAGCCGGACTTCAGCCGGGACGCGGAGGCCGGGGCCGGCCAGCGCGATACCAGCGGCAAAGGTCACGGCGGCGGCAGTGGAAAAAACTGCGGGTGCGGTCTTCATTTCTGATTAGCGTGTCAGCTACTGATGTGCCGTGTGTGACGCAAGAGCGGCTTTCCTGAAAATTCTTCACCCGGTAGCATCACCCCCATGTTCGCCGAACTCACCGCCCAAGTGCGGGCCGGTCAAAACCTCTCCGCTGCCCAAATCACCGCCGCCGTGCGGGGTTTGACCGACCCGGAATCGGGCGCGGAGCCGAAGGCGGACTTTCTTGCCGGATTGGCGACCAAAGGTGAAACCGTGGAAGAAATTGCCGGCTTTGCGCGGGAACTTCGCGAGTTGTCCCTCCCTGTCCCGCTGAATCCCAAGCTCCGGCACCGGGAAATCCTCGATGTGTGTGGAACCGGCGGCGACCGGCTCAACACCTTTAATATCTCAACGAGCGTGGCCCTGGTCTGCGCCGCGGCCGGGGTGACCGTGGCCAAGCATGGAAACCGGGCGATTACCTCGAAGTCCGGCAGCGCCGACGTGCTGGAGGCGCTAGGCATCCCCGTGGACCAGACACCGGACCAGGCGGCCATCGCCTTGGAGCAGCATGGGTTCGCCTTTTTGTTCGCCCCACGGTTCCACCCCGCGTTCAAGGCGATCGCTCCGGCCCGGAAACTGTGCGCCGACCGGGGGCAACGCACCGTCTTCAACCTGTTGGGCCCCTTGCTTAATCCGGCTCGGCCCAGCGCCCAGTTGGTGGGGGTTCCCCGCCCCCAGTGGTGCGAACCGGTCGCCCGCACTTTGCAGACCTTGGGCCTGCGGCGCGCGATGGTGGTTTGCGGCGAAGTTCCGGTTTCACCCTCCGGCGAGCCCGCTTTCCTCGATGAGTTGAGCACCCTGGGCGCCAACCACGCCTCCGAGTTCTACCATGACCGGGGTTTCGGCAACGTGGTTTGGCTTCCGCAGGATTTCCCGGTCCAGTCCGCGTCCTTGGCCGACTTGGCCGGCGGAGATGCGGTCGCCAATGCCGCCCTGGTGCGCGGGGTCGTGGGCGGAAGCGACCGCGGCCCCAAGCGGGATGCCGTGCTGCTGAACGCCGGCGCCGCCCTTTTCGTGGCCGGCGCCGCCCGCAACTTGGCGGATGGCTGGCAATTGGCCGCCGAGACCATCGATTCCGGCAAGGTCACCCGAAAGCTGGTGGACCTCAGCCAGCGTTGACTGCCCGCACGTTCTAGGTCGAATGGCCATTGTAGTAAGCCGCGTCGCGCACCGCTACTAATTGGGCCTCACCGGAGCGATGGAGGGTTCGCC
This sequence comes from Verrucomicrobiales bacterium, assembly GCA_040375265.1. Taxonomy (GTDB): domain Bacteria; phylum Verrucomicrobiota; class Verrucomicrobiia; order Limisphaerales; family UBA9464; genus CAIWAH01. The sequence continues at coordinate 5,113 of JBEISV010000077.1, read as the reverse complement.
CCGGCAACGTTTTCGCGTCCGGGCAGATGGCCCACATATTGCGGCTGAAATCAGCCGTGCATTGCGCAAAACCCACGGTAAGTCTTCCCGACATGCCATTGCGCGTGGACACAAGGGACGCAGGCGCGGTGCGGCGGTGCGTGGCTCAGGATTACTGGGCCATGTTCCCGGCCGGCGACCAGCAGTTCGTCAATCGGACCTTCGATTGGGCCAGCGAGTGCTTTGAGGGGCGCCTGCCCGATTACCGGCCCATCGACGCCCGCTATCATGACTTCGAGCACACGCTCCAAGGCACGCTGTGTTTCTCCACGATGCTCCGTCGTCGCGCGGAAGCCCAGTCGGAGCCGGTGCTCGGCGAAGACACCTTCCAACTGGGCCTGCTGGCCATCCTCCTGCACGACACCGGATACCTGAAAACCTCGGATGATGCCGAGGGAACCGGCGCCAAATACACCCTCACCCATGTCAACCGGTCATGCGATTTCGCCGAGCGCCTGCTGCTCGGCAAAGGCTTCACGGTGCGGCAGGTCCAAGGCGTGCAGAGCATGATCCGCTGCACCGGTGTCGGCGTGAACCTCGGCGGGTTGAATTTCCAGTCAGACGAGGAACGCATCGCCGGTTTCGCGCTCGGCACGGCCGATCTGCTGGGCCAGATGGCGGCCCACGACTACGTGGAGAAGCTGCCCGTCCTGTTCGAGGAGTTCCTCGAATCCGCCGACTTCAACTCCGGCCGCGGCGGTCCGCCCATTGCCTTCAAGAACGCCGGTGACCTGATGCAAAAGACCCCCGGCTTCTGGCAGAATTACGTGTTCCCCAAGGTCGAGAACGACTTCGGCGGCCTTTACCGCTACCTGACCCGGCCCGACGGCCAGAATGATTACCTCGAGGCCATCGAGGCGAATCTCGCCCGGCTCAAGCGACGTTTGACACTGGCCGCATAGTCCGGAGCCGGTTGCGGGCGGATTTCCGCTGTCGCGCGCCGAGGACTCGTCCATGCTGGCGGCGTGGCGCGCGAATACCAACTGAACCCCTTCCGGCCCCCGGCCGAATTGCGGATCGACTACGCCCGCGAACTGAATGAGCAACAATTCGCGGCGGTGACCGCGGCCCCCGGTCCAGCGTTGGTGTTGGCCGGCGCCGGCGCGGGCAAGACCCGGACCCTGACGTTCCGCGTGGCATGGCTGTTGGAGCATGGGATTCCGGCCGACCGGATCCTCCTGCTCACCTTCACCAACAAGGCCGCCCGTGAGATGATGCAGCGGGTCGCCGATTTGGTCGGGGGCGAGCTCAACCAACTTTGGGGCGGCACGTTTCACTCCATCGGCATGCGAATTCTGCGCCGCCACGCCGACCGCCTCGGCTACCGGCAGGATTTCTCAATCGCCGACCGCGAGGATGCCAAGGACCTGCTGGCCGCCTGCCTGTCCGATTCGGGCATTGATCCCAAGGCCACCCGCTTTCCCAAGCCCGAGATCCTGGCCGACATCTTCTCGATGGCGATCAATCTAGGCTGCTCGGTCAACTCGGTGCTGGAACGGGATTACGACTCGTTCGTCCCGCTCGCCGAGGCGATTGAGCAGGTCCGGCAGCGGTATCTGGATCGCAAACGGACCACCGGACTGATGGATTTCGACGACCTGCTCGTGCTCTGGCACCGACTGCTGCAACAGCACACCGACCTGCGGGACTACTACCAACGACGGTTCCAGTTCGTGCTCGTCGACGAATACCAGGACACGAACACCTTGCAGGGCCAACTGCTCGACCTCCTCGCCGGCCGGCACCAGAACCTCATGGCGGTGGGCGACGACGCGCAGAGCATCTATTCGTGGCGCGGGGCGAACTTCGCCAACATTCTCGAATTCAATCGACGGTTCCCGGACGCGCAGATCTTCAAGATCGAGACCAACTACCGCAGCACACCGGAAATCCTCGCGGTGGCCAACGCCGCGATCGCCGCCAACACCCGCCAGTTTCCCAAGGCACTGCAACCCGCCCGGCGGTCCGGCGAAAAGCCGGTGCTCGTCGTCTGCGGCGAAGCCTCAGAACAGGCCGCGTTTGTCGCCCAACGGGTGCTCGAACTGCGCGACGAAGGCCAGTCGATGTCGGACATGTGTGTGCTTTACCGGTCCCACTTCCACGCGTTGGAACTCCAGTTGGAGCTTACCCGGCGGAACATCCCGTTCCTCATTACGAGCGGCATCCGGTTCTTCGAACAGGCACACATCAAGGACGTCGCCGCCTACCTCAAGCTCGTCACAAACCCGGCCGACGAACTAGCCTTCAAGCGACTGGCCAAGATGCTTCCCGGCGTGGGCGGCAAGGGTGCGGACAAACTTTGGAACGGCTTCCGCCTCCGACTCGCCGCCGCGGGCATTACGCCGGTCACGCTCCCGGCGCCTACCGAGCTCTCCGACAACGACGGGAGCCTCCCCGAAGCATCAGCGGCCGGCCCAGTCATTCCGCTGGCGCCCATCCTGAGCGGGGTCAGCAACCTGGCCCCGAAAAAATCGGCCGCGGCCTGGGCCCAGTTTACCGCCACCATTTCGCAGATCGAAACCGAGGAACTGCGCCAGAACCCCGCCCGGATGATCCGCTGGGTCGTCGAGGCCGACTACGGGGACTTCCTCAAGGCCAACTACGACAATCCGCGCAATCGGCTGGATGACCTCGAACAGCTGGCGGACTACGCCCAACAGTTCACTGGCACGGCCGATTTCCTGATCCAACTGGCCCTCCAGACCAACCTGGAAGCGGAGGAAACATCCAGCGCCGGCAATTCGGACGATGAAGAAAAGCTGCGCCTGTCCACCATCCACCAGGCCAAGGGGCTCGAATTCGGGACCGTCTTCGTCATCATGCTCTGTGACGGAATGTTCCCCAGCTCCCGATCGCTGAACTCGCCGGACGCCGAGGAGGAGGAGCGCCGGCTCTTCTACGTCGCCCTGACGCGAGCCAAGAACGAACTATACCTCAGTTATCCCCTCCTGCGCTTCATGCAGGGTGGCGGCAATGCGCTCCAGCAGGCGTCACGGTTCCTAGGGGAGGTGCCGCGGGGGTTGCTGGACGAGTGGAATCTCCGGCCGGCATTTACCGCTCTTGCCGTAACCGCAGGGGCGAATGATTCTCGCGACTGCAGCGTGCAGGAGCAGCCATTCTGACACAAACACCAGACTATGATAAGGGATTGGGCGGGCTGCATTTGTGTCCAGCAATTGCGGCCGGGTGCGGATCAATCAAGTAACGATGAACAACCTACTGAGACAATTGGCCCGGCTGCTGCCGCGTCGCCTTCGCAACGTGCTCCGGGCCCCCGGCCGGGCCTTGCGTTGGTGGTGGCAGGATCGACAGTCGGACGTTCAGTTTTCTCCGGGACACGGCTGGTCGCTGCGGTGTCCGCCAAGGGCGGTGGAAGGTGCCTTTCACCTCCAACTAGACGACCCGCCGCAGGTGGCGGAATTCAGTGAATTCATGGAGGCGATTAGCGCCTTCAAAAATCCGTTCTTCATCGACATCGGCTGCCACTATGGGTTGTTCAGTTTCGCGCTTGTGGATCGATGCGGCCCAGAGGCCCAAGCGATCGCCATCGATCCATCCGGTTCAGCCTGCGCCATGGTTCGGCGGATCAGCGCCGCAAACGGATGGGTTCCGCGCATCCAAGTGCAGTGTGCCGCTGCTGGCGACCGGGTCGGCGAATTGGAAATGGTCGACGCCGGCGTCATGTCGGCGGGTTACTTTGTGCTTCCGACCGATCAGCCGGCACGTGACCGGGTTCGGGTCCCTGTGCATACAATCGATGAATTGGTTGCCAAGACGGGGCGGATTCCAGAGTTGATTAAGATTGATGTCGAAAGTTTCGAAGGAGAAGTGCTCTCCGGCGGCGAAAATACCCTGATGTCAGGCAACCCGCTCCTGTTCTTGGAAATGCACAACCGGTTGATGCGTGACAGGGGCGTCGATCCGGCCGGAGTTCTCGCACTGCTTAGGCGGTTTGGCTACGCTCAGTTTGCCTGTTCGGGCCATAAAGTGGGCGACGCGGAGATCTTGGCCCCGGAGATCATTCGCATCGTGGCCCGCAAGGCCGGAGTTTGAAAAAATGACGAGGTTCCACCCGTCTAAGGCAGAGCCCCTACTCACCCTCGCCCCGATGCAGGACGTGACGGACCTGCCGTTCTGGCGACTGCTTGCGAAGCGCGGCGGGCCCGATGTCTATTGGACCGAATATTTCCGCGTCCACGCGACGTGGCGGCCAGAAAAATGGATCTTACGCAGCCTCGTGGAGAACGACACCGGCAAGCCGGCCATCGCCCAAATGATCGGCAACGATATTCCGGCACTCGTTCGTGCGGCGAAGGAGCTGCAACAGTATCCGGTCGCCGGCATTGATTTGAACCTCGGTTGTCCCGCCCCGGTGGTTTACCGGAAATGCGCCGGTGGCGGCCTCCTGCGCGAGCCGAAACGGGTGGACTCCATTCTCGGCGCCCTGCGCGACGCCGTGACGACTCCCGGCGTGAAGTTCAGCGTCAAGACCCGCATCGGGTTCGACGCCCCAGCGGTGTTTGACGAATTCCTGCCGATCTTTGCCCGGCATTCGCTCGACCTGCTGACGGTTCACGGCCGGACCGTAGCCGAAATGTATCGCACCGAGGTTCACTACGACTACATCCGGCGTGCCGTCGAGGCGATGCCCTGTCCGGTCCTCGCGAACGGGAACGTCTTCTCGCCCGAACGCGCGGCCGATGTGCTGGCATGGACCGGCGCGCATGGCCTGATGATCGGCCGGGGCTGCATCCGCAACCCATGGCTGTTCGCCCAGATCCGGGACCATCTGGCTGGCCTGCCGGTGCGACTCCCAACCGGCCACGAAGTTTTCGCCTACATCGAAGAACTTTGGGTAAGCACGGAGCCGCCGGAATCCCGGGAACGGCTTCAGGTCGAGCAGATGAAGCGTTACCTCAACTTCATCGGCCAAGGAGTGGGAACCACCGCCGCGGTCGGCGCCGAATTTCTGTTCCGCATTCGCCGGGCCGTGAGCCGGGAGGAATTCTTCGCCATTTGCCGTGAATTTCTGGCGCACGGCCGGGCGATGTCCCTGGTGCCGCATCCATCCGTT
>JBEISV010000096.1:0-12360 GCA_040375265.1 Verrucomicrobiales bacterium | reverse complement strand
CATCAGACCGCTCGCGACGAGCGACACGACCAGCACCAGCGCGTAGATGAGCTTGCGACCGTTCATTGCGGGGCCGCCAGTTCACGGCGGGTAAAGATCCACATGCCCAGGCCGGCAAAGGTGCCGCCGGTGACGACCACCACCAGACCGAAGGCGGTGGCCAATTGCGCCCAGGTTATGCTCCGGCCGGTGCTGAGCGCATCAATCGGGTTGTAGCCGGTGACGAGGTCGAGGGCCTGCTTGAGCGAGCCGTAAATCCGGACCGCGATGTTGTTGATGAAGGTCTTTTCCGCCACCAGTCCCGTCTCATGGTCGATGCCCATGACGCCGCCCTGTTCCACGACCTGGCCGAGAGTCCCGCTGGAAAGCCCGACGAACAGGATGCTCATGGACACGAAGGCAGCGACGGAGAATTGCAGCTTGGCGGCGGCGAAGAGCCCAATCGCCCCGAGCAGGCCGAGCCAGCAGAAGATGATGCCGAAGCCCCGGGCGAAGTTGGTGGCGAAACCGCCCTCGCGGTAAAGGACCTCAAAACCGTCGTCCACGGGGAACAGGACCGCCTTTTCGGACAAATTGTAGCCGTCGACCGTGATCGTGCCGTCCGCCGCGATGTGGTTTGGCTCGATCGGGAAGGTGGCGAAGGACTCGGCCGCGAAGCTGTTCTCCAGCGACTGCCTGCGATGCCCTTCCGGCGGGCCGATTTCCCAGCCAAACGGGAATGTGGTTCCCTCGCTGGTGTAGTCGGGGCTGATGAACTTCACCCGCAGGTGCAACGGGAGGTCCTTGAGCCGCGTCGCCGCATCGCTGCCGAGGTTCACCACCCAACGGCGGCCCTTGCCCGGCGGCACAAACTGCTGGGCGGCCCGGAGCTGTTCCCGGATCTGCTTGCGGACAAAATCCTGGCCCATCGCCGCCACGGCGGCCTCGCGCATGCGTTCCTTGAACAACAATTCGACCTGCGGCTCGATGTCGAGGACCTGTTCCCGGGCGCCGGCCCGGGCGACGAAGATTTCCTCCCGCAGGACCCGTTGCTGGCCGTCGCTCAGGCCGGAGGACTTCCACAGCAGCAGGCCGTAAACGGTCGCGCCCGACACGGCGAGCATCACGATGTTGAGGGTCATGAGCCCTAGCCACTTGCCGAGCCAGATCTGCCACCGGGGAATCGGCTTGGTGCAGACCAACTGCATCGAGAAATCCTCCACCTCGCGGGCGAGCGAACCACAGGCAAGCCACAGCGTGGCTATGCCGAGCAAGGCGGTGATCGCAGTCAACGTGTAGGTAATCAGGATCTGGGTGAAACCCTGAGCCGACCCGTCGTGCTTGATGATCACCGGCAGGATGACGACCGCGGTCATCAGCAGGCCCAGCAGCACGATCACCAGCCGGAACCGCACCGCCGCCTTGAGCGTGATCTGCGTGATCGCGAGCACGCCCCGGAGCGAACGCGGCGCCAAGTCCGGCAGGCTGAAGCCCTGCCGGCGACGCCATTCGGGCGGCACGCTCCCGACAGCGGCCAGCTTGGCCAACGCGTTGGCACCGTTCGAGCCTTCCACCGTGCAAAGATACGCGTAGCCCCGCAGCTCGGCGGACATCGCCCGCAGCTTGTGGGCCCCCAAACCCACCGCGATACCCTGGATCAACTGGACGACCGCGTAGGCCACCCAATCCGCCCGATTGATCGCCATCAGGAACGAGGTCAGGACGTTGACCAGCAACAACACCGTGCCCTCCAGCCAGAGGCGCAGCCAAAGTGCCCAGATCCAATCCAGCAGGAACGCCGTGAACGAGAAGCCGCGCGGAACGGTGATCCGTTCGCCGTCGGCGTTCTGGTAGATTTCGAACCTGCGGGACATGGCGGGAAAGCGCTTACGGTTTCTTGCCGCCCAGCAGGCCGGAGAGCTTCTCGTTCGCCTTGCTCAGATCGGCCGGCTTGGGCGCGGTCGTCACGACGGGTCCGGCCGGGGTAGGTGGCGGTTCCGACTTGGTCAGCGCGGTAAGCTTGGCCGTATCGACGGCGGGTTCCGGGGCCTGGGCGACCACCTCGGCCGGGACGCTCGGAGCCGCCTTGGTCAGGCGCTCAAGGACGCGGTCCGACTGCGAGTTGTTGGCATTGCCGCCGGCCCGGATGAATTCGGCCACCTGGTTGCCGCTGGTCGCCCCGCTCGTCTCGGCCTGCGCCCGGGCGCGCTCGACCACGCCAAGGAAGTAGGATTCGAGATTCTGCGTCGGATGGTCGACCCGGACGTTATCCCCCGCTTCGGCGCGGAGAATTGCCAGGACCTTGTCCATCGTCTCCCGGCTGAGGGCCGGTGTGGTGATGCGGACCTGGTCCCGTTCGGAGAGCAGTTCCTGCAGGGTGCCCTGCGCCTGGATTTTGCCGCCGTAGTAGATGACAGCGCGGTCACAGACATCTTCCACGTCCGAGAGCAGATGGCTGCTGAGGATCACCGTCTTGCCGCGCTTGGCCAGGGCCAGGATCAGGTCCTTGACCTCGCGGCACCCGATGGGATCAAGCCCGGCGGTCGGTTCGTCCAGAATGACGAGGTCGGGATCATTGATCAGCGCCTGGGCGAGGCCGATGCGGCGCTGCATGCCCTTCGAGAATTCGCCCACCGTGCGGGTGCGGGCCTGGTTCAGGCCGACCATCTCGATGAGCTGTTCGGTGCGCTTGTGCCGGTCGCCAGCATCGAGGGCAAAAAGGCTGCCGAAGAAGTCGAGCGTCTCGCCCGGATTGAGGTAGCGGTAGAGGTAACTTTCTTCCGGCAGGTAACCGATCTTGGCCTTGGTCCGGACGTCGCGCGGCGACGCGCCGAAAACCGTCAGATGACCCTTGGTCGGATACAGCAGGCCGAGGATCATCTTGATCGTGGTGCTCTTGCCGGAGCCGTTGGGCCCAAGCAGGCCGAACACCTCGCCGCGACGGACCTCGAAGTCCACGTTGTCCACGGCCCGCGCCTTGGGCCGGCCCCAGAAGTCCTTGAAGACCTTGGTTAGGCCGGTGGCCTTGATGACGACTTCGGCCGACACCTGCGGGCTGCTGGTTGCGGACTGCGGATTGGAGGAAGTGGTCATGGTAGACGTCAGCGGAGGACGGCGAGCTGTCGGAATCTTTCGGCCAGGCCGGCCTTATCCAACGTCTTTTTCGCGATGGCGATCATGTGTTGATGAAATGCCCTCTGGTCGGGCGTGCGACATTCGACGTTCATATCGAGAAAGGCCAAGGCTGCGGCAATGGCGGCCCGCTTGTTGCCATCGTTGAACGCCTGCGCTTCTGCCAAATGAAAGGCGTAGCTCGCCGCGATGTCGAAGACGTCGCCGCGACCGTAAAGCCAGGTGTTCCGGGCGGAGGCCAACGCCGATTCGACCAAACCGGGCTCGCGCATTCCGGCGAGGCCGCCCTGTTCAGCCAAGGATCGTTCGTGCAGTAGGATCACTTGTTCCAAGGTTAGAAACTGCGGCTCGAACTCGCTCATTGGGCCAACAGACGGAGCAGTTCTTGGTTCTCGCGAAAAACCCGATCCATGGCCGCCGGGAATTCCTTGCGGCGATAAACGGGGCGGGGCGCATCCTGCATCGCCGCCGGAGCGTCGCTCGAAGAGCGGCGTCCCAGCACGAAGTCCTGCACCTTCGCAAACTCGGCTGCGTCCAGCTGTTCGATTTCCCGAATGATTCCAGCGGCGTTCATGGCGATTGGAAATTCCCCTAAGCCATCTGCGGCGTCAACGTAACCGGGGCGTCAGGGGTGCCGGCCTCGGCGGGCTTCGCCTCGGCCAGGAAGGGTTCCAGTTCCTCGCCCTGGCGGACCAGGCGGGCGCTGTTGAAGACCACGATCAGCGCGCCGGCGTTGTGCAGCAGCGCGGCGACGATCGGATGCACGTAACCCATGGCGCCGGCCGTGAGCACGATCACCACGAACAGGACACCAAACAGGAAGTTCTGGTTGATGACCGACCGGGTCAGGCGCGACAGCGTGATCAGGAACGGCAGCCGCCGCAGATCGTTGTTCATCAGCGCGATGGTCGCGGAATGGATCGCCACCTCGGAACCGGCGGCGCCCATCGCGATGCTGATGTCGCCGGCGGCCAGCGCGGGGGCGTCATTCACGCCGTCGCCGATGACCGCGACGCGGTAGCCCTTGGCCTTGCTGGCCTTCACGAACTCGACCTTGTCCTGCGGCAGGCACTCGGCCACGACCTCCTGAACTCCGATCTCGGCGGCGACCCGTTCGGCGACGGGCTTGCGGTCGCCGGACACCATCGCGATGCGGCGGATGCCGGCTTCCTGCAATTGCCGGATCGCCTGAGCGGCCTCGCCCCGGACCTGGTCCTGCAAGCCCACCCAGCCGACGCACTGGCCGTCCTTGGCGATGAAGAGCAGGCTGAAGCCGGCGGTCTCGTCCAGATCGACGGTCTTCATCAAGTCACCGGGAATGCCCTGGTCCCGCAGGAACGCCGCGCGCCCCACCATCACCTTGGCGCCTTCCACGTTGGCGGTGACGCCCTTGCCGGCGACTTCCTTGAAATCCGTGACCTCGGCGTAAGGCACACCCGCTTCGTCGGCGAGTTGCACGAGTGCCTTGGCAGTCGGGTGGTTGGAGAAACGTTCTGCGCTGGCCGCAAAGCGGAGCAGTTCCGCGGGCGCGAGGTCACCGACCGGATTGAGCCGGCTGACCACCAGTTTGCCGGTCGTTAGCGTGCCGGTCTTGTCGAAGACGAACGCCGTTATGCGGGCGGCGGCCTCAAGGTCGGCGATGTTCTTCACCAGGATACCGAGCCGGGCCGCGGCGCTGAGCGCGGCCACCATCGCGGTCGGCGTGGCGAGGATGAAGGCGCAGGGACAGGCACCGATCAGCACGCTGATGACGCGGTCCAAATCCTTGGTGAAGGCCCAGACCAGCGCGGCCATGACCAGCACCAGCGGCGTGTAGTAGCCGATGTATTGGTCCACGATCCGCATGAACGGCAGCTTGGTCTTCTCCGCCGCGAGGATCAGTTCGCGCACCCGGCCTAGCGTGGTGTTCTCGCCGGCCTTGGTGACCTTCACCTCAAGGGCACCGTTCAGGTTGATGGTGCCGGCGAAGACCTGTTCACCCGGCCCCTTGTCCACCGGAAGCGATTCACCGGTGATGTTCGCCTGGTTGACGGAGCCCTGGCCGGTCGCGATCACGCCGTCGGCGGCGATGTTGTCGCCGGGCCGGATGCGGATGGTGTCGCCGACCTTGAGTTCGCTTGCTGGGACTTCCTCTTCCTTGCCGTTCACGAGCCGGCGGGCCTTGGTAGGCGTGAGCTTGATGAGCGATTCGATCGAGGCGCGGGCACCGGCGGCGGTGCGGGTCTCGATGATTTCACCGAGCAGCATGAAAAAGGCGACGATGCCCGCCGTCTTGAAATCACCCGTGGCCGCCGAGGCCAGCACGCCCAAGGCGACCAATTCGTTGATGCTGAGCAACCCCTTCCGCAGGTCGCGGACGGCGACCAGGATGATTGGGTAGCCGAGGATGACCGCGCCGATCAGCGCGCTGAGGCCGGCGATCGTCTTACCGTTGGGGAACACCCATTCGATCACGAAGGCGTTCAGCACGAGGATCAGGCCGACGAGCGTCTGCGTGAGCTTCGTGTTGGTGTGCGAATGCTGCAGACCGCCGTGGTCGTGGCCGCAGTCGCAGTCGGCGGGATGCTCTTGCTGGGAGAGAAGCGAGGTGACTTGCATGGCCTCAGGGGATCTCGGAATTCAGGTTCGGAAGTTCAGGCGACGTCAGCGGGCGGGCTGGCCGCCGGGTCCCGTGGCGCCGGGCGCTTTCGGCGTGAGCGGCTCACGGTTGAGCTGGATGCGGATTTCGCGCGGCTTGGAATCGCTGCGTTCGGGCAGGAAGAACTTGTCGGTCGCGTTGGTCAGCACCTCCGCGGTGGCCGCGGTCAGGAGCCGCTGGCGGAACAGGTCGGGGGCGCGGTTGTAGGAAACCAGCTGGTCGCTGAAGAACTTCGCCTCGGCGGAAACCGCCTGCACGAGCAGGTTGCTGGCGACCATGCCGCCGGCGCGGATGGCGGCGGCCTCGCCATCGGCCTTGCGGACGGTTTCGTCGGCGTAGCCCTGGGCCTCGCTGATCTTCTTGGAACGGTCCTGTTCCGCGGCAATCACGGCGTCGAAGGCGCTCTTCACGTAGAGCGGTGCCGACCGTTCGACTTCCAGCGTGTCGAGCGTCACGCCGAGGTTCTCCTTCACGATCCACTGTTCCATCCGCTGCCGCACCGCGTCGTTGAACGCGGACACGTCCTTGTAGAGCGCGCCCTCGGCGGAGAACCGTGCGCTGGCGTGGTAGACTGCGTTGTTCAACGCGTTGACCAGCAGGTTGGTCGCGTTGGAGAACTTGAAGGCGTAGGTGACGGGGTCGGCGATGCGATACTTCATCGTCGCGCGGACGTGCAGGATGTTGCCGTCACCGGTCAGCGTGTGGCCCTCGAACGCGGGCGAAATCGTCGGATTGCCCATGGGCAACGCACCGGTCGCCTCCTCCTCCGGGCTGACCGCATACCAGGCGTGGCTGGCGCGGACTGTCTTGGTCTCGCCAACGCGAAGCCGGACGATTTCGTCGATCGGAAAGGGCAGGGCCCAGTGGAGTCCCTGCCGCTTGAGCATCTCCGCGCCGGTGCCCAGCGGTTTGCCGAAACGCAGGACCACCGCGACCTCGTTCGGGTTCACCGTGAAGACGCAGGAGGCAACGAAGGCCGCCACCAACGCCACAGCCAGGACCCGCACCAGCAGGAAGCTGCTGCCCAACGCCTCGTTCAGCGCCTGGCTCGACGCGTCGTCGGCACTCGTCACCGGCGTGGGCGTCAGCTTGAGCTGGCCGGACTTTTTCGGTTGGTCGCTCATGGCCGGTTACTTGGAGGTGCCGGCCGGAGCCTTGTCGCCGGTCAGCAAATTGAAAGGCGTGGTCCGCTGGTCGAGGATGATGGTCGCACGATCCTTGAGCGATTCCTTGAGGGCCTTGATCTGGAGCAGGTAGATCGCGAGGTCCGGCTTCTGCTCGAACACCGCGTAGTCCTTCGACGCCTGCGATTCGGCCTCGCCGATGATCCGGAGCGCGTCGGCGTCGGCCTTCGCGAGGAGTTCGTCGCGTTTCCGGTTAGCCTCGCTGCGGATCTCGATGGCCTTGGCCTCACCCTCGCCGGTGAACTGCTTCACGAGGCGTTCGCGCTCGGAACGCATCCGCTCGAAGACCTTGCCCGTGATCGCCTCGGGTAGGCCGAGCTGCTTGATGCCGACGACCTCGACGCTCAGGCCGTAGGTGTCCTTGGCGGAACCCTGGATTTCCTTGAGCACCTCGGCCTCAAACTGCTCGAACTTCACGAGCTTCGGATCGGGCGAGACGAAATCGCTGAAGTTGTAACGGCCGATGACGGCGTTCTTGGCGTTGCGGACCAGGCCCTCCAACTGCTGCTCGGCCTTGAGCGGATCGCCGTTGAAACGTTCGAGAAAGATCTTCGGGTCGCTGATCTTCCAGCCGACAAAGAGGCTCACGAGGATGTTTTTGGCGTCGCGCGTGGTGGTCTGCTCGAACTTCCGCTCGAAATTCTGCAGGCGGTTGTCGAACCGGTAGATGTTCTGGATCGGCCACGGCAGGCGGAACTTCAGGCCGGGCTCAGTGTGGCTGGTCGAGTATTTGCCGAAGGTGGTCACCACGGCGACCTCGGTGCTGCGGACCTGGAAGGCGAACAGCACGGCGAGGAAGATCACCAGCAACAAACCACCGATGACGAGGGAGAGACGGGTCTTTTTCACGGGACGAACGGGGCAAAAATCAGATTTTGAAAAGGGTGTTGGAAAGCGGCCAACGCGGCCGGGTTCATTTCTTCTTGGTCGGGTCCTCGAGGTAGAGGTCGGTCATATCCTGCCGAAGTTTGTCCTCCAGGTTGAACTGGATAACGTCGGTGGTGTTGGTCGGGCCGAGGACCAGCTTGCGAGTGGGTCCCAGCGACTTCGTCAGCGTGTCGAGGTAGGTCCGCTGCATGAAAACCTTGGGCGAAGCTTGGTAGGCCGCGAGCTGGTGGGCAAACTGCGCCGAACGGCCGGACGCCTCGCCGGTCAACTTCGCGGCCCGGGCCTGGGCGTCGTTCAGCTTCCGGGTCGCATTGGCCGCCGCGTTCGGCAACGTCTCCGCCCGGTAGCCTTCCGCTTCCAGGATCTTGGCTTCCTTCTGGGCGATGGCGCCGATGACCTGTTCGTAGGCCGAGGCCACCTGGTTTTCCTTGGTTCCCATCGGCGGATGAATGTCCTGCAGGCCAACGAAGACGATTTCCGCGCCCAGCTTCAGGGCATCGGCTTGGGCTTGGATGGCCTTCTGGAGTCCCGACGCGGCCTCTAGCCGGCCGTAGCTCATCACCTTGTCCATGTCCACGCTGGCAAAATGCCGGACGACCTCGCGGGTCGCGATGCGTTCCAGCAACTTGACCGGTTCGGCGTGGTTGTAGGCCCAAGCCTTGACGTCGCGGACCACGAATTGGACCGGGATGCTTGCGGTGATGAAGTTGACCGGCACCGCCTGCTCACCGCCTGCGCCGCCAGTTTCCTGCTCGCGGCTGGCAACCAGCATCGGCATTTCCTCGCGATAATGCGCCCGAGTCCAGACCAACACCCGTTCGGCTTCCAGCTTTTCGTCCGGCACCACGCCTACGACGAAACTCTGCAGTTCCCGGGCCTTGAAGGTCAGAATCGCATCAATCGGCCACGGCGCCTTGAAATGCAGGCCGGGTTCCATGACGGGATTCGCGGTCGGCTGCCCGAAGCGTTCCCGCAGTCCTTGTTCCTGCGGCTCGATCACCACCAGGCAGGACGACAGCCAAAGTATGCCCAGCCAGAAGAGCGCGAAGCCGGCCACGGTCTGCTCGAGGTAGTGGTAGAACCACGTGTCGCTGACCTTGAAGCCGAACTGGTAGTCGAGCGCCTGCGCCGCCGTGTTGAACAGGCCGCCGCTCTGCCCCAGCAGGCCCAGGATGCGGCTCTCGTAGAGCACTCGCTGCGCCTGGCCCTTGGAGCGCGGACGGTAGATTTCAAAGACCAGTGAGAAGAGCGTCTCGGCCGCCACCAGCGCGAGCAGGCCGGTCAGGACCCAACCAAGGTAGGCATCCCAGCGGGTGAACCCCGCCCAATCCAAACCCGCCGCCACCGCCGAAAGGGCCGCCAGCAGCGCACCCAACATCACCGCGGAAGCGCTCGGGCGGAGCAGCCGGGAATTCTCCAACTGGGCCAGCCGGGCGGCATAACGGCCGAAGAGGAAGAGGAAGAAGCCCAGCGCTGCCGCGACCGCGAGGGTCAGCGGGGTGGCCGCTTCGCTGCCCACTGTGCCGGTATCGGCCTTCAGCTCCCGGTAAAAGTAGGCTGCCCCCACCGCTTGGACCACGAAGAGCAGGAAGGTGAAGACCGGCACGAGCCACTTTTCAAACTGCTCGCGGGCCCGGCGCGCGGGAAATGTCTCCGCCGCGGATTCGGAGAAGAGCGCCGAGTCATTCCGCGAACGGCCCAAAGCCTCGATTTCCAGCCGCTCGGCTTCCTCGCGGGCCTCCAGCCGCATCTGGAACCAGCTCACCAGCGACACGAGAAAGCCGACCAGGAACAGCGCGGCGCCCGCCGCCGCCGTGACCGACTTGGACTGCAACGACAGCCATTCCAGCGTGATGCCAGCCACCAGCAGGACGATCCAGTTGGTCGCGCCGCTCTTGGAAAGATTCTTCTCCATGCAGTTGAAAGTGAAACCGAAGGGCTAGTTTAGCTCGCGATCCTCGAAGAGCGCCAGCGCGACCGCCAAGGCCGCCCCGACATAGGCCGCCACGTAAGCCGTTGCCTTGCCAACATAGCTCCACGGGATGGTCTTTTTGTCTTCTAGGGCGTCGGCGAGCCAGAATTGCTGCCAGTTGGGCGTGACCGCGTAGGCGATCTTCGCCCACCAGGAACCGGCGTCCGCCGCGCCCTTGAACAGGTAGTCGGCCATCAGGCCGAGCAGGAACAGCGCGGAACAGATCGCCAGGGTCGGAATGGTGTCCAGCCGGGTGGAGCAGGCCAGCGCCAGCGCCGCGAGGACAAAAAGCGCGAACAAGATCAGCACCCCGGCCGGCAGCAGCCGCCAATCCACGACCGCCTCACCGTCGAACGCCTTTTCGAGGTGGGTAAACTTCGCGACGATGAACAGCGCGGCAGTGGTGCAGACCACGAACGCCCCCACGGCGTCCGAGGTGAATGTCCGGCGGAGGAAGAAATTGGTGAAGCCGCCGATGAGGAAGGCCAGCAGCCCGAGCCCGAAGTAGATCAGCAGCGACTGGGTGTCCGTTTCCCCGTAGGCATCGAACGCCATCCGGCTGGCCAGGAGCGTCGCCACCATGTTCGTGTAGGTGATCAGCGTCAGGGTTCCGGCCAAGCCGACGAACTTCGCCAGCAGGAAACTGACCCGGCCAACCGGCTTCGATAGCACAGTCAGCGCGGTGCCGGTCCGGATTTCCTGCGCCACCGAGGCCGAAGCACATAGCACCGCCGTCAGCAAGCCCGACAGGAGGGTGGTCGCCAGCGTCATGTCCTTCACCAGCTTGGGATCATCCCCGAAGCCGAAGTAGGGAACGGCTGCCAGGAACACGCAGAAGCCCGCGGAGACGGTCATCAGGATCAGGTAGATCGGCTGACGGACCAGCTCCATGAACGCGTTCACGGCAATGGCGACGAATTGACGCATCGATGGGAGGTAACTGTGTGGCGCGGAGAATACAGTTGGTGAAAGGTCGGTCAACTGGATGTTCCCCGGCGGCCACTATTGGGTTTGAAACGCCAAAGGGAACCGGAAATCCGGTCCTTGCGGGAG
Organism: Verrucomicrobiales bacterium; assembly: GCA_040375265.1. Classification (GTDB taxonomy): domain Bacteria; phylum Verrucomicrobiota; class Verrucomicrobiia; order Limisphaerales; family UBA9464; genus CAIWAH01. Next base: position 1,514 of record JBEISV010000096.1, on the reverse strand, counting down.
GCGTGCTCCCATCCTGTCCGCTGCTTCCAAAGCGCTCAACCCCACCAAGCCCCGGTCGGAACTCCACAACCGGTGGGAAGCACAACCGTTCACGCGGCCCGACACTCCGGGCCAAGCCATGAGAAAGAACCCCGCAAACGGTCGTTGTTGGCCACTGGGAATCGGACTGGGAATGCTCCTTGCCACCGGTGCGACCGCAGCGGAGCCGGCGCTAACAGACATGATGAGGTTCAAGCTGCACTATGCCCAGGGCGTGCTGGAGGGGATCGCCACGGAGAATTTCCCGCTGGTGGCGACGAATGCCAACCGGCTGATCCAGCTGGCCCGGGGCGGCGAATGGAAGGTCCGATCAACCCCGCAATACGAGCGGTTCACCACAGATTTCATCCGGTCCGCCGAGGCCTTGGACAAGGCCGCCCAAAAGGGCAGCGCCGACGCAGCCTCGGTCGCGTATTTTCGGCTGACCGTGAGCTGCGTGAACTGTCACCGGCATCTTCGGGGCGTCGAGGCCGTGAGGCTGGACCCGGAGCCGGATTCTCGCGCGGCCACTTGGATTGCTTCGGTAGTCCGGCACTGACTCCCGGAACCGCGCAAAGGAAACACCCGCCATGACCCATCGCACATCGTTCCGCCAGACTCTGGATGAGATTCCCACCGCCTTCGGCCCCTTCGAGGTGGTCGCCGCCGCCGAGGGCGCCTACGTGGAGACGCCCGGCCGCATGCATGTGGAAATGGATGCGTTTCTCCGGCCGGTCCGCCTTGCGGAACCGGAACGCCACCTGGCCGTGGACTGGCTGCCAGCCGCGGTGGTGATTGAGGAGCGGGTGCCGGAGGAGGCCGCCGCCGAAACCGCCCGCGAGCTGTTCCTGGCGTGGAGCCGCCGGGTCCGCGCGGCCGTCGCCCATCACCGCGGTGTCAGCCCGGTTCCGGGCTGACCGCTAGGCCGGCCGCCTAGGTCTTCGTCGCCAGCACCCGGTGCAGGGTGTGCAGCAGCGAGCTGAGGGTAAAGGGCTTCTGGATGAAGTTCACGCCCTCGGCGAAAGTGCCCTGGGAATTCAGCAGGTCCTCGCTGTGGCCGCTGGTGAACACGACGCGCAGCGCGGGCTGTTCGGCGCGCAGTTGCTCGGCCAATTCGATGCCGGAAAGACCACCCGGCATCACGACGTCGGTGAGCACCACGTCGATCTTGCCGTGCCTTTCCCGGCACATATTGAGCGCGCCGGGACCGTCGTGGGCCTCCAACACCGTGAAGCCATTTCGGCTGAGCAAACGGCGGGCGAGCGTCCGTAGTTCCTCCTCGTCCTCAACCAGCAGAATGGTCGCCCCGGCGGCGTTGGCTGGGCCGTTTTTGGCGACCGTCTTCGCGGTCTCAGCCTTCCGTTCGCTGACCGGCAGGAAGACGCGGAATGTCGTGCCCTTGCCGACCTCGGACTCCACCTCGATCCAGCCGCGATGCTGGCGGATGATGCCGAACACGGAGGCGAGGCCCATGCCGGTGCCCTTGCCGGGCGGCT
>JBEISV010000435.1:0-4200 GCA_040375265.1 Verrucomicrobiales bacterium | reverse complement strand
CTCGGCGACCAGCATCGTGCCGATCAGGATGAGGAACGACAGCGCCAGCATCTTGATGGTCGGATGCCGGTCCACGAAGGCGCTGATTTGGTTCACGAACAGCAGCATGACGATCATCGCGAGGATAACCGCGGCGATCATCACGCCCAATTGTTTCACCATGCCGACGGCGGTGATGACGGAATCGAGCGAGAACACGATGTCGAGCAGCAGGATCTGGACAATGACGCTGGCGAAGGTCGGGACGACGGCGTTGGACTTTTCCCCGTCCTCGCCCTCCAGCTTGTGATGGATCTCGCGGACGCTCTTCCACAGCAGGAACAGGCCGCCGACGATCAGGACCAGGTCCTTGCCGGACACCGCCAGTTCCACGCTCTTGCCGCCCAGTGCCAGCGTGTGCCGGAGGAAGGGCTGATCCATCTTCACCACCCACGCGAGGCTGGCGAGCAGAAGGATGCGGGTGATCAGCGCCAAGGCCAGGCCCAGCTTCCGGGCACGGGATTGCTGTTCCGCCGGCAATTTGCCGCTGAGGATGGAAATGAAGATCAGGTTGTCGATGCCGAGCACGACCTCAAGGGCCGTGAGCGTCGCTAAACTGATCCAGACGTCAGGGTTGGTCAGCCAATCCATGGCCGGCGACGCTAGCGGGCGAAGCGGCTTCCGCCAATGGAAGGTTGCAGGGGTAAATCCAGCAGGACCGCGCCGCGGGACTGCCACCGGGCAGAGGAAACCTCGCAGCCCCGGTTCGCGTCCGACCGACGAGACGAACCGTCAAGCGAACCGAGCGCAGGCTTTACTTGGCCGTTTCGCCAACTAGTTTCCCCGCATGAAATCCATCCAGGTTTACGATCCGCCGATGTGCTGTTCCACCGGGCTTTGCGGTCCGAGCGTGGATCCGGAGCTGGTGAGTTTCGCCGCCCTGCTCCGCCAGCTGGGCCAGGCCGGCGTCTCGGTCGAGCGTTTCAACCTCGGGCAGCAGCCACTCGCCTTCGTGCAAAATGCCGCGGTGAAGACCGCGCTCGACACGGGCGGCGTCGAGGTGTTGCCGTTGATCTTCTGGGAGGGCGCGGAACATTCCCGGGGCCGGTATCCGTCGGCCGCCGAGCGCGCGGAATGGGCCCGGGCCGCCGGCCTCGCGGACGGAGCGCCGGCCGCATGAACCTGCCCGTTTACCAGCCGGACGCCGCCACCGCGACCCGCTTCCTCTTCTTCACCGGAAAGGGCGGGGTGGGCAAGACGTCGCTCTCCTGCGCCACGGCCCTCGCGCTGGCCGCGGCCGGCAAACGCGTGCTGCTGGTCAGCACGGACCCGGCCTCGAACCTCGACGAAGTGCTGGAAACCACGCTGACGAACCAGCCTACCCCGATCGCCGGTGCGCCCGGTCTCGACGCGTTGAACCTCAATCCCGTCGCCGCCGCCGCGGCCTACCGCGAGCGCCTGATCGGGCCGATGCGCGGCCTCCTGCCCGCCGCGGCGTTGCGCAGCATGGAGGAACAGCTCTCGGGTTCCTGCACGGTCGAGATCGCCGCGTTCGACGAGTTCTCCGGCCTGATCGGCAATCCGGAGGCCGCGGCGGGCTACGACCACGTCGTGTTCGACACCGCGCCGACCGGCCACACGCTGCGCCTGATGAGCCTGGCCAAGGCGTGGGACCACTTCCTCGCCGGCAACACGAGCGGAACATCCTGCCTCGGACCGCTGGCCGGCCTGGCCAAGCAGCGCGCGATCTACGAGGCGACGGTCAACGCCCTCGCCGACGCCAATGCCACCACGCTCGTGCTGGTGAGCCGGCCGCAGCTCGCAGCCCTGCGCGAGGCGGAACGGACGTCGCGGGAATTGCGCGCGCTTGGCGTCGGCAACCAGCGCCTCGTGCTCAATGGCACGTTCGCCACGGCGTGCCCCGGGGACGTCACCGCCCAGGCCCTGCAACGGCGCGGCGAAGCGGCCCTGGCCGCGGCCGCGGACTTCCTGGCGGGCCTGCCGACCTCCACCGTGCCCCTGCGGCCGATCAACATTCTCGGCTTGGCCGGGCTGCGGCGGTTGCTTGGCCCGGCGGAAGCACCCGTCGCCGACGCGGCGCCCCCGGCCGCGTGGACGCCGCCACCGCTGGAAAGCCTCTCGGAACTCATCACCGCCATCGAGCAGTCGGGACACGGCGTGGTGATGGCGATGGGCAAGGGCGGCGTGGGCAAGACGACCGTGGCGGCAGCCCTCGCGGTCCTGCTCGCCCGTCGCGGCCATGCCGTCCACCTCAGCACGACCGATCCCGCGGCCCACGTCGCGGCGACGCTCGCGGGACAGGTCGCCGGCCTGACCGTGAGCCGGATTGATCCCGCGGCCGAAACCGCCGCCTACACCGCCGAGGTCCTCGCCGACCAAGGGGCCCAGATGGACGCCGCCAGCCGCGACCTGCTGGCGGAGGACCTGCGCTCGCCATGCACGGAGGAGATCGCCGTGTTCCGCGCCTTCGCCCGCGAAGTTGGCCGCGGCACCGACGGCTTCGTGGTGCTCGACACCGCGCCGACCGGCCACACGCTGCTGCTGCTTGACGCCAGCGAGGCCTACAACCGCGAGCTGCAACGGCAGTCCCGCAGCGACGCCCAGCCCGAGTCCGTGATGCGCCTGCTGGAGCGGCTGCGCGATCCCGCGTTCACCCGCATCCTGCTCGTCACGCTGCCCGAGGCAACGCCGGTCCACGAGGCGGCCGCCTTGCAGGCGGACCTGCGCCGGGCCCGGATCGAGCCGTTTGCCTGGGTCATCAACCAGAGCCTGCTGGGTTGCGGTTCCTGCGATCCCCTGCTCCAGCGCCGCGAACAGGCCGAGCACCGTTACCTGACCGAAGTCGTCACCCGGCACGCCACCCGCACCGCTTGGCTGCCGTGGCAACCCGAGGAACCCACCGGCCCCGACGCGCTCGCCCGGTTGGCCGGCCAAGGCTGCGCCGTCACCCCATGAAACCGTCCCTGCCCCGCTCCTTGCTGCTCGCGTTGCCCGTCGTCGCGGTGGCGCTGCTGGTCGGCTGGCGCCTAAAGTTCCGGGCTCAGCCGGTGCTCGCCCATTCCGTCATCCGCGGTGAAGTGCGCGGCGAAGTCATGGGCACCGGCACGTTGGAAGCCCGGGTCCGAACGACCATCAGCCCGCGGATCCAGGAACGGTTGGCCGAAGTGCTCGTGGACCAGGGCGACACCGTGCAGGCCGGGCAGTTGCTCGGCCGCCTCGATGACGCCGAGCTCCGCCAACAGGTGGCCGGCACCGAGGCCGCCCTCGCCGCCGCCCTCGCGACCGTGGAGCGGGTGCGGGCCAACGAGGCCCGCGCCCAGGCCGTGCTCCAGCAGGCCCAGCAGGAACACCGGCGCTCCACCGAACTCTTGGCCAACAAGGTTGCGTCCGCCGCCGACTTCGACAAAACCGCCGAGAACCTGCGCGTGGCCGAGGCCGACTTGAAGCGCGCCCAGGCCGCGATCACGGAGGCCCAAAGCCAGACGTTCACCGCCGAGAAGCTGCTGCTGCAACGCCGGGAACAACTCGCCTTCACCGAGCTTCGCAGCCCCTACGCCGGGCTGATTACCCGCCGCGACCGCGATCCCGGCGGCCTGGTCGTCCCCGGGTCATCGCTCCTGCAACTGGTCGCCACCAACGAGATCTGGGTATCCGCGTGGGTGGATGAAACCGCCCTGGCCGGACTGCGGGTGGGCCAGCCCGCCCGTGTCCGCTTCCGGTCCGAACCTGCCCGGGAACTGGCCGGCGAAGTGGCCCGGCTCGGGCGCGAAGCCGACCGCGAGACCCGTGAGTTCCTCGTGGACGTCCGGGTGGCCACGCTGCCGGCCAACTGGACGATCGGCCAGCGCGCGGAAGTCTTCATCGAGACCGGCCGCCAAGCCGACGTGCCGGTTTTGCCCGCCACTTTTGTTCGCTGGCTGGAAGGCAACCCCGGCGTGTTCGTCAATGACCACGGACGCGCCCGCTGGCGCCAGCTCACCCTGGGCCTGCGCGGCGCCGATTCGGTGGCCGTTCAGGCCGGGCTCGCGGCCGGCGACCAGGTCGTCCGTCCCCTGCCCGGCCAGGAAAAGCCGCTCGCCGAAGGCCGACGCGTCAGCCCGCCATGAACCTCGCCGTCCGCGACATCCGGCACAATTTCGGCCGCTTTGCGCTGACGTCCATCGGCCTGGGCCTGCTGCTCATGGTCGTGATGGGCATGGG
>JBEISV010000554.1:0-3015 GCA_040375265.1 Verrucomicrobiales bacterium | reverse complement strand
TATCACGTCAGCATCTTCGGCACGCCCGATCCCAAGGGCACGTGGGGTTGGCGTTTCGAGGGGCATCACCTGTCGGTCAACCTGACCATCGTGCAGGGCGAACTCGTTTCCGGCAGCCCGACCTTCTTCGGGACGAACCCGGCGGAAGTCCGCACTGGCGCCCGCGCTGGCCTGCGCGTGCTGGGTGCTGAGGAAGACCTAGGCCGGCAGCTCGTTCAGTCGCTGGACGAGAAGCAACGCGCCGTGGCCGTGGTCGAAACCAAGGCACCAGATGACATTCTCACGGGGAACAAGCGGGTGGCCGACCTCGGCGCGCCGAAGGGTCTGCCGTTGGCCAAGCTGACCAAGGCGCAGAAGGCGACGGCCAAGCAATTGCTCAACGAATACGCCGGCCGCCTGCGCGGCGAACTGGCCGCCGCTGACCTCAAGGAGATTGAGCTGGCTGGCTGGGACAAGATCGTGTTCGCCTGGGCCGGCGGCACCGCCAAGGGCGACAAGCATTACTACCGCCTGCACGGTCCGACCTTCCTGCTCGAATACGACAACACCCAGAACGACGGCAACCACGTCCATGCCGTCTGGCGCGAACTCAAGGGTGACTTCGGCCGGGACCTGCTCGCCGAACACCTGAAGGCCGGCCACGGAAAATAAGGTAGCACTGGCCAGCGGGCCGGTTCCTACGCAGATTCGGCGCGCATGGATCCCAATCTGAAGCAGGGGCACTTTGCCAAGAAGCAGCTCTTCTCGAAGAGCGGCATCATCCGCTGGAGCCATCGCCGGCGCTTTGAGGTGGCGGTGGCCAAATCGTCCGCCTTCGCCGGGTTACGGGTGCTCGACTTCGGCTGCGGCGACGGCACCTACCTGGCAATGTTGCTGGAGTCCAAGAATGCCCCGCGTGAGGCGGTCGGGGCCGAATTGGAGTCGAAGGTGGTGGAACAGAACCGGGAGCGGTTCGGGGCAAATCCCAACCTCGGATTCGTGCTGCAATCCGACCTGGAGAACGCCGCCCAGTTCGGCACGTTCGACGTGGTCGTGTGCATGGAGTGTTTCGAGCACATGACGGATCCCGACCATTACCTGGACTTGCTGCAAAAGTTGCTGCGCCCGGGCGGCAAGCTCCTGCTGAGCGTGCCGGTCGAGACGGGATTGCCCGTTGTCTTCAAGCAGGCGATCCGGCGCATCGCCGGCTGGCGGAAGATCGGCGATTACGCCACGACCCTGCCCTATACATTGGGCGAGCTGGCCAAGAGTGTTTTCGCCGGCGCCGAACAGCACATCCCGCGCGTTCGCCACCTGATGGGCAATGGCGGGGTTTCCCACTGCCACAAGGGTTTCAACTGGATGAACCTCCGGGATCGCATCGCCAAACGATTCGTCCTCGACCGCATCTCCGCGTCACCCATCGAATCGCTTAGCCCGCATCTCGCCAGCCAGGCGTGGTTCGAAGCCCACAAGGCGTAAGCGGCCGTCCTTCGAGCCACCGTCTTTCCCCCGACTGAAGATGCTCTGGCTGGTGGTCGTCCTCAGAGTGTTGGCGAACCCCTGCTCCAACGCCCTGCAGAAGATTCTCGCCGGCCGGGGCATGAGGCCCCTGTGGGTCATCGGATTCGCCCACCTGGGTTTGACCGTCTTAACGATTCCTTGGCTACTCGGGCATCGGTTGCCGTCTACGCCGGGGTTTTGGTGGAACCTTGGTGCCAGCGCCGCCCTAGCCACGCTGGCCAACACCTTGATCGTCTACGCGGTGCAGCGGGCGGACCTTTCGCTGGTCGGGCCGGTGAATTCGTTCAAGCCAGTCGTGAGCCTGCTCCCGGGCTGGCTGTTGCTCGGGGAACGGCCGACCTTGGCTGGCTTGGCCGGAATCGCCCTCGTGGTGGCGGGGAGTTGCCTGCTTCAGCCCCGCGGCGTCGGACGGCCTTCCTTTCGGGGACTCTTTGCGGACCGGGGCGTGCAACTGCGCGTCGCGGCCCTGATTCCTTCCGCAATCGAGGCGGTGTTCCTTAAACGGGCCCTGGCGCAGGCCACGGCAGCGGAAGTCTTCGTGTGCTGGTCGGTCCTAGGACTGGTTGCCGCGGGAATCGCGGTAGTCGCCAGTCGCGGTCTCCGGGATGCCAACCCGCAGTTCGCGCAGGTCAGGAAAAACCCGTCTGCGGTCGCCGGCCTGATCCTAACCACGGGCATCATGCAATTCTGCACCGTGGTCGCACTGGCGGAGCTGCAGGTGGGTTACGCCCTGGCGTTGTTCCAGACTTCCTCGGTGATCACAGTGCTGCTGGGCTGGGCATGGTTCGGGGAAACCGACTTTCGCCGCCGCCTCACCGCCGCCAGCGTCATGGCCGCCGGGGCCGCCGTTATCGTGCTGGCCCGGTAGGGATGGAAACCGACGGCTGCCCTGCTCAGTTGATCGGGATCTTGTAGAAGCACTTCCAATCACCCGCCGCGGACCCGAGGGAAACTCTCTTCCCGGCGAACCACTCCACGTGGCCGTCCTCGAAGAGGAAGTTTCCGCCGGTGGGCGCTCCGCCGCCGCCGTAGTGATTGGGCGTCTTCCAGTTGCGGCCGGCGTCCATGATCACCCACTTGAGGCGGATGTCATAGATGTTAGTCGTCCGCGGTCCCAGGCCCTGCAACCGGTCAATGAGCACCGGCGCGCGGGAAAACTCGCCGCCCATCTTTTTCCGGGCCGCCCAAGGCCCCAGTCCCTCTGAGTTATGGGGCCAATCTTCGCCGGCCCCGACCGTTCGCCCCGGCAGGTAGAAGAAGCCGGTGAGGATGGGGTTCCGTTCCGAGTTGGCGTCGCCCGCCCGCCAAGTGTCCGCCTGGCGATGCCACTCATCCGTTGGGCAGAAGAGGACGTTGTTCGCGGCCTTCTTGTCGGTTTTCGAGTTCGGTTTGCCCGACTTGATAAGGTAATTCTGCCAGAAATTCGCGAGGTTGGTGCTCATCCAGCTCAGCCCGAGTCCCTGCCGGTTGTCGGGAAACGACTCCTGGAAGTCGCCGGCATACATCGCGAGG
>JBEISV010000595.1:0-2676 GCA_040375265.1 Verrucomicrobiales bacterium | reverse complement strand
GCTCGGCCGGCTTCACCGACGTGCGGGTCCGCTACTTCAACCTGATCGGCTACTTCAGTTGGTGGCTCGTCTTCCGGGCGCTGGGGAGCCGGCAATTCAAGACCGGGTCCGTGAAGCTCTTCGACCGCTGGATTTTCCCGGTCGGCCACTGGCTGGAATCGAACGTGACGGCCCCGCCCATCGGCCAGAGCCTGATGGCCTTCGCCAAGCCCTGAGCCATGCGCCTCCGCCCGGTCCTGCTGTTCCTGACCGTATCGTTCGGCCTCCTGGCGGCTCTATTTTTCCGGGCGATGACCGGGGCGCACCTGCTGGCTCCGCTCGACCTCGCGCCGGCGCTCTTCCAGCACTACGCGTGGGTCGATCCCGGACACAGCGGCGTCCCGGCCAACCACTACATCATCGACCAACTCACCTACGACCTGCCGCTGCAACGGCAGATCCACGCCGCGGTCCGGCAGGGCCAACTGCCGTGGTGGACCCCGCTGGATCTTGGCGGCCGCCCGCTGCTGGCCGATGCGCACATCAACGGCACAGACCCACTCCGGCTGCTGCTTTACCGGTGCCTGCCCTTCGAGGCGGCCTACAACTGGAACCTGCTGCTCCATTCGCTGCTCGCCGGACTCGGTGCGTTCTGTCTGCTCCGAAGTCTCGGTAGCCGCCCCTTCCTCGCCGGCGTGCTCGCGCTGACCTGGCAGTTCTCGGGGCCGATGACGCTGTATTTCGGGCACCCGTGGATTCAATCCGCGTTCATCGCGTATCCGTTCCTCTGGCTGGCCTGGAATCGCCTGGCCCAAGGCGCCAGCGCCGCGGCGCTCGGTGCGGCCGCGTTGGCAACGGCCTGGGCGTTGCTCGGCGGCAATCTGCAATCCCATGCCTACCTGCCGCTGTTCGCCCTGGCCTGGCTGGCGGGCACCTGCTGGACGGAACCCAAAGCGTGGCTGCGCCTGCTGCCTTGGGTGGCGGCAAGTGGACTGCTCGGCGCCCTGATCGCTGCGCCCGCGCTCGCCCCGGAACTGGACCTCTACCGGCAGACCCAGCGGCTGCCCGCCCTGACCTTCAAGCTCATCCATGCCGGCGCCGCCCCGGCGTCGCTCTCCTTCCTGTTTCCGTGGTCACTCGGCACGTTCAAGACCGTGGACGCCAGCAAGCTCTTCGGCCAATCCACGCTCGGCTTCCAATTGTTCGTCGGCCTCCCCGCCGGCTTGGCCGCCTTCGGCGCCTTGTTGCTTCGCAGGACCGCTGAGCCGGGGAATCCAGCCGTCCGCCCCGCGAACCGTCGGGTCGCCGGCCTCTTGCTGTTGGGCTACGTCCTGATCCTCGCCACGCCCGCCGTCTTGTTCCTCTACACCCGCATCGCCCCGCTCATGACGTTGGCGCTGGTGGTCCTGGCGGCCGAATTTCTGCCCCGCCTGCAAAGCGAGTCTTTCCCGCGGCTGGGTCAATGGCTGTGGCGCGGCGGCTGGGCGTTGCTCGCGGCGACGACGTTGGCTGGGTTGCTGATCTTGCCGAAGTTGGAACCCAAGCTCGAAGCCGCCCTTCTCCGGCGCGGCGCGGAAGGCACCTCAATGGACGAAGCGCCCGAACTTCGTCGCGCCCAAGCGCGGCGATTGGCGGAAGAACTCTCCCCGGCGAACCCCGAACTGCTCCTCGGCCTGCTCAGCGTGCTCGCCTTGGGTTGGTGTTTGCAGCGATCCCCCTCCCACCGCGCGCCCGGGCACTTCGCCGCGATCGTGTGCGTCGGGCTGTTGCCGCTGCTCGCTTTCCAGTTCCGGTTCGCGCCGTCGCATCCGCGGGTGATGTGGGACCGACTGCTCGCTGGCGGACCGCTTCAGAACGAGCTTCGCGGCGAATCCCGCCTCGGCGCCATTCGCTTCGAGGACACGTTGGCCGGATTGCACCAACAGGTGTTTCCCAACTGCTTCTCCCAGCTTTACGGAGTCCAAACGCTGCATGGCTATGCCGCCTTGCGCCCCCCGCACCTCCTGAGAACCACGAATGGTCCCGCCCTGCTCGGTGACCGGCCGCTGACCGACTGCCAATTGACCGGTTCAAACACGGTCCGCCGCCTGCCCGCCGAATTCACCTCCCGCTGGATCGTGCGGCGCGACAGTGTGCCGGTGCCCCACGCGGTCACCGCTGTGCGTGAGTCGTGGAACGCGCTCGAAATCGACTTCGCTGCACCCGGCCAAGAGGGATCGGCGGAACTGATCTGGACCGACACGTATGCGCCGGGTTGGCGAGCCACGGTCAACGGCAGCCCCGCCGAACTAGTTCAGTTTGAGCGCCTCTTTTCCCGGGTCCAACTCCCGGCGGCCCAAGGAACGGTCCGGCTCGCCTATCATCCGGCCGGCGAAGGCGCGCTGCGGTGGTTGGCCGGCGGAATGGCCCTGCTCTGTGGTGGGGCGCTGATTGTTGGAATAATCCGGCACCGCACGGAATCGTCCCAAGCCTAGCCTTCCGCCGTGCGGCCGCGGTTCAGCGTTTCGTCATCTTAGACCGGGCGCGTTCGAGCGTCTCTTTCTCCCGGCCGGTCAGGCTGTGAATGCCGTGCGCGGCGATCTTTTCCAGGATGGGGTCCACCTCGCGCGCCATGAATTCCTCCGGAGTAACTTCGATGACCTTGGCCGGCTCGCGGCGGCTTTCCACCGGCTTGCGGGCCAACGAAGGTTGGGGACG
>JBEISV010000245.1:0-6870 GCA_040375265.1 Verrucomicrobiales bacterium | reverse complement strand
TCCCGTCGGCGGCGCCCTAAGCCAGCACCTTCCAGAGGGCGAAAAGCACTCCGGGAAACCAGAACACCAGGCTCAGGACCAGGCTGATGATCGTGTCCTTTCCGGACTTGGTCTTCAGGTAAACCGCGAGCGGGGGGAGGACGATGGCGAGGAGGATCAGGATGACCTTGTTCACGGGGCCTAGGGTATGGCCACCACCTTGCGTGGCAACTGCCGGCCGCGCGTGACTTTTCGGCGGCCCTGCAGCCCCGGCAGCCCGGACTGTCCTTGTCCGCCGGGTCCGCACACACTGCGCCCATGCCGCTCGTGGAATATCTTGTCGCCGGAACGCTGGGCCTCGGCGTTGGGCTCGCCCTTGGATGGCTGATCCGGGCCCAACGCCGCACCGCGCCGGATGCCCGTGTCGAGGCGGAGCTGCGTTCGCAACTGGCCGCCCGCGAAGGCGAGTTGGGCCAGCTCCGCGCCACGTTGGCGGAGGCCGGCTCCGCCCGAGCCGCCGCCGAGGCCACCCGCACCGCCGCCGAGCAACAGGCGGCGGAACGAACCCGGGCCGCGGACGAGGCCGAAGTCCGTGCCCGGGTTTCCCGGGACCAACTGGCGGCCCGCGACGCCGACTTGGCGACCGCCCGCGCCGAGGCCGACATGGCCAACGCCATGCTGGCCGAGCAGCGCAGCTTCCACGACGACCAGTTGCGGGAACTGCGCGAGAAGCACGACTCCGCGCTCACGGAATTGCGCGCCACCAACGACCGCGCCCTGCTCGCGCTGCGCGACCAATTCAAGGCGACCGCCGCCGAAGCCCTCGCGACAAACAACCCCAAGTTCCTCGAATTGGCCAACGAGCTGTTTGCCCGCTTCAAGGCGACCTCCGAAGGCGACCTCAGCCAGCGCCAGGAAAGGATCGCCGGCCTCGTCAAACCATTGGAAGACCAGCTCAAGGCCTACCAGGAGCGCCTGCTGCAGGCCGAATCCCAGCAGCAATCCGCCCTCGGCCAGGTGAAGCAGCACCTCGAATCGCTCGCCGCCCAGAGCCAATCCCTGTCGAGCGAGACGCAGCGCCTGCGCGTCGTGCTGGGTTCCAGCCAGGCCCGGGGCCGGTGGGGCGAGGAGACCCTCCGCCGTGTGGTCGAAGCCGCCGGACTCAGCATCCATTGCGACTTCGACGTGCAGGTCCAGGAGGCCGACAAGAAGCCCGACCTGCTCGTGCGTCTGCCGGGCAACCGCGTGATCCTGGTCGATTCGAAGGTGCCGGATCTCGATTTCCTCAACGCCTTGCAGGGCGCCGACGAGGTGCGCCGGGCCGAGGCGTTGCGGGACCACGCCGCCAAGCTCCGCGCCACGATCAAGGCGCTGGCCGACCGCGATTACCCGCGGCAGTTCACCGAGGCGCTCGACTACGTCGTCCTCTTCCTGCCGGCCGAATCGCTCTTCAGCGCCGCATTGGAAGGCGATCGCGACCTGATCGTGTGGGCCGCCGAACGGCGCATCCTGCTCGCGACGCCGGCGTCGCTCATCGCCTTGCTGCGCAGCGTGGCGGTGAGCTGGCAGCAGCACGACCAGTCGGTGAATGCCCGCGCCATCGCCGAGGCCGCCCGTGAGCTGTTCGAGCGGGTGGCCAAGTTCACGGAACATTTCGAGTCCATCCGCGACGGGCTCCAGAAGGCCGGCGACGCCTACAACCGGGCCCTCGCCAGCTACGACAGCCGGGTGCGTCCGCAAGGCGACAAGCTGGCCAAGCTCGGCGGCACGCCGGACAACCGGCAACTGGCCGAAGTCGAGCCGCTGGACGCGACCTTGCGGTTGCCCCCGGCAACCGTCGGGTAGCCGGTCGCGGCTCGCCGGAATGACGAATTCAACCGGACGTCCCCCGATGCTAGAGCCACAGGACGACGGACTCGGTGCGGTTGGCGACCTCGAGCTTGGTGAAGATGGCGCTGACGTAGTTGCGCACGGTGCCCTTGCCAAGGTTCAGGGCGGCGGCGTTCTCCTTGTTGATCCGCCCCTCGGCCAGCAACTCCCTCACGCGTCGCTCCTGCGGGGATAGCCGGGCGATGCGCCGCGCGAAGTCGGCCGGGGATTTGTGCTCCCAAGGGCAGGATGCATCGCGGCACTGCCCCGCAGGATTTGAATGCTTGGCTTCCGCGCGCCCATTCGTTCCTCTCCCTCGACAGCCGCCCTACCCATGCGCCGCTTTCCTCTCTGCACCGCCCTCTTCGGTGCGGCCCTGTTCCTGATCACTCTGGGCGGGTGGCTGTTCCGGCACCGGCCGGAGCCGCTGCCCGTGCTCACTTTGGCGGATGGTTCGGTGCTGCGGGTGGAGGGTCTCGCCTGGAGCGGCCGGCCGCTCGTCCAGTTGGAACCCGGTTGGATGACTTCGGCCAAGTTAGCCCTGCCCGCGAGTTGGCCACCGTTGTTCGGCATGCCAGTCGGGCACTTCACGCACGTCGGCAGAGACGGGCTGACGTTGGCGTTGTCCTGGTATCAGCCGGCCAGCAATTCCTACCTGCGGTCCGTCACTTCGGACGTCACCCACGTGGGCGCTGATGGAACGAGTTATCCGGCCACCGGTGCCTGGAACACCTCGTGGGGCCGCGTTACCTCGGCGACGTTCTTGCCCCAGGTCAGTTGGCGCGACGAACGGCTGCGGTTTCACCTGCGGGACGGCACCAATAACCTCGATTTCAGCCTGCCCAATCCGCGGCACGGTGAAGTGTTCCCGCAGTGGACACCTGAACCCCTCCCGCAGGCGCGATCGGTGGACGGGTTTGAGTTCACTTTGGCCTCGCTCAAGCCGGTCGAAAATCCAAGGATACCCGACCGGCCGGCCTGGACGCCGGAACTGCGCATCCGGCGCGGGGGCACCGACGTCACCGGCTGGTTCGGGCTGAGCCACGTGTTCGTGGATCCCACGGGCAATCGTAGTGACGAGCGTCTCGCCGCCAACGAACCCGTGTGGGGGGTCCACGTCACGGCCGTTCCCACCTTGGACTTCCCATTTCCGGCCACGGCCATTTCGGTGCGCCACGCCGGCCCAGTGCCAGGTCCGGGTGAGTTCCTCCGTCTGCCGGCATCTTCCGGTGCGGTCGAGACGGGTTTGGATGCGGTGTGGCTGACCGGCCCGGGCTGCTTCGAGTTCCGCGCCGGCGCCAATGTCTCGGCCACGGCTTCGGCAGGCCCGATCCAGGAGCGACTGGATCCCTGGAGCCGGGGCGTCGTGCGTTACGCTGCCCAGGAGCCGCAACTATGGTGGCGCAGCCAGGTTACAGTCGCCGACGAGACGGACGATTCGCCCCGCTTCTGGCAACCCCGGGTGCGCCGGGCGGATGGCCGGCCGGTGGAGCTGAAGCCGCTGCGGTCGCCTGCCGGGGAAGATTCCGTGCTCGCACAACTGCCCAACGGGGTGGGTTTCCGGCGGGACGAGCTGCGCCGCTACCAATTGCCGGCCGACCTGGTCGGCGAGTCCATCACGGTCGAAGTCATCTGCCTCGTCCCTCTGCGCGCGGAGTTCACCGTGGCCGCCCCGAAGCTGCGGTAGCGAGTTTCGTCAGGTCGTCTCCGCGGTCCGCTTCCGGTCCGCCACTGGTCCGCGGCCGCTTCCCGGGCCTGCAATTCACCGCCCAAACGGTCCGTTTCGCCGACTTTTCACCGGACTTCGGCCCGCAACCCACGTTGGCATGGCCGTTGCACAAGGAGCCGCAGAGGCCCGACTGGCACGGTGAGGAACACCGCGCCGGATCAGGCCGGAAACCGTCCGCATCATTTGCAAAACATGAACCGTCTCCTGCAACACTTCCGTCTCGGCGCCTTCGCTGGCGCCTTCCTCGCCAGCTCGCTGGTCCACGCCCAGGGCGACCTCAAGATCTTCACTGCCATCGAGGTCGAGTTCGCGACCGAACGCGGCAAGTCCTACCAGCTCCAGGGCTCGGCCGACCTCGCCGCCTGGAACAACATCGGCGATCCCGTCTTCGGCAACGGCAACACTGTGAACCAGATCTTCTCCGCCAAGGGCGGCGGCACGGTCACCTTCGGCAACTACCGCCTCGACATCACCGAGATCACGGTGCCCGGGCTTGCCCCGTGGTCGTTCCAGGGACTGTCCCTCGGGCTCGGCGACGACGGCGCGCACGAGCACTACGATTTCCTCTCTGAAACCAACGGCGTGAAGGTCTCGCCCACGGGCACGGATCCGTTCACCTACACCTTCACGCGCACCGGCGACAACGAGGCCCAGGTCAATCTCGTGAAGGGCAGCTCGGCCGGTGACAAGGCCCGCCGTGACCTCTACACGTTCACCTTCACCGCTGCGAAGCTCGGCGCGTTCGTCCGCGAGGAATTCCGCGGCACCCGCCTGAAGGACCGCGACCTCGGCACCTTCACCGTGCTCGACGGCACGCAGCCTCCCGGCGGCGGCACCGGCGGCAATCCGGGCGACACGAACTCCGTGCCCGTGGCGCCGCCCGCCTCGTTGAAGGGGCTCGCCTATTCGTTCCTCAGCGGCGCCACGCCGGAGCGGCTGGAGTTCCTGAGCGATACCGCCGGGATCGAAATCGAGGACAAGCCGCGGCCCGACGAGGACGAGCCCAACAAGCCGTTCGGCTATATTTACGCCTTCACCACGCCCACCAACGCCACGCTCGTCGTGAGCCTGCCGGACAATCGCCGCGACGAATACGACCTCACGTTCACCCAGGGCGCCCAAGGCACCTTCGTCCGCCGCGAGTTCCGCGGTGACCTGCTGACCGACACCGACACTGGCGCCTTCAGCCCGGCCGGCAACGCCACCTCGGGCGGCACCAATGGCGGTGGCGGCGGCACGCCCCCCGATGGCAACGGCACGCCCGTCACCGAACTGACCGGCACGCGCTACATCTTCCGTAGCGGCGCCACGCCCGACCGGCTGACCTTCACGAGCGCGACGACCGGCACTGAACAAAGCACCAAGCCCGAGGACGATGCGAACGCCTTCACCTACGTTTACACCGTGAAAGAAGGCTCCGTCGCCACGCTCGTCGTGACCTTCAAGCCCGGCAAACGCGACGAGTATGACCTCACGTTCAACACCGACGGCACCGGCACCTTCGTGCGCCGGGAAGTCCGGGACGACGTGGTGACTGACACGGACTCCGGCTCCTTCGTCCGCGAAACCGGCAACTGATCTCCGCCTAACCCGCCGGACATGCGGATTCCCTTGGGACCGCCTGTCCGGTAGTTTCGTTTCCACACCGTGAACGCACGCCGCCTCTTCCTCCGACGCTTCGGGGCCTGTCTCCTCGGCACCCTTTGGCTCCTCGCGCCGGGCCGGGCCGCGGAAGCGTTCCTCAGCCGGATCGTCGAGTTCAGCGGGCCGGTGGAAATCCTGCGCGCCGGCAGCGAACAATGGCAGCCGGCGCAGACCAACCTCGTGCTGAACGCCGGCGACCGGCTGCGCACTGGCGTGGCGGCCCGGGCCACATT
Organism: Verrucomicrobiales bacterium; assembly: GCA_040375265.1. GTDB lineage: Bacteria > Verrucomicrobiota > Verrucomicrobiia > Limisphaerales > UBA9464 > CAIWAH01. The sequence goes on along the minus strand of JBEISV010000245.1, from coordinate 1,416 downwards.
GCAGCTCTCCGACCGAAGCGTCCTCCGCATCGACAAGTCCTCGCTGCTCCAGCTCCAGCTGCCCAGCCAGGCGCCGGCGCAGAAGAAGTTCCGGCTGAATTCGGGCCGCCTGTTCTTCCTCAACCGCGAACGGCCGTCCGACATCGAGTTCGAGACGCCGCTCGCCACGGGCGCCATCCGGGGAACCGAGTTTGTCCTGCGCGCCGAGGGCGAAAGCGGTCCCACCGAACTCGCGCTGCTCGACGGCGCCGTGGCCCTCACCACCGCCCAGGGCACCGCCGAACTCGTCCCCGGCGAGCAGGCTGCCGTCACGGCGGACCGCCGGCTCACGAAATCGCGTTCCGTGCTCGCCGCCAACCTGGTCCAGTGGTGCCTCAGTTACCCGGCCGTGCTCGACCCGGCGGACCTCCGCCTTGCCGCCACCGAACAGGGGGCGTTGGCCGCGGCGGTCGCCGCGTATCGGAACGGCGACATAAACGCCGCGTTGGCCGCGCTCCCGGCCCCGGTCGCGACCGATTCCGCAGCCGTCCGCGAGTTTCGCCTCGCCGTGCTGCTGGCCAGCGGCGACGTCGAGGCCGCCGAGACGCTGCTTGGCGCCTTGGCCTCGGATTCCGCAATGGCCCGGGCATTCCGCGAAGTCATCGCCGCGGTGAAATTCCAAGTCGTCGCCGAACTGCCGGAACCTGTTTCCCGCTCCGGTTGGCTGGCCCGTTCCTACTATCTCCAATCACGCTCCGACTTGCCCGGCGCCCGGGTCGCCGCCAGGCGCGCGGGTGAATCCGGCTTCGCCTGGACCCGAGTCGCGGAACTCGACCTTGCCTTTGATGACCGCCGGTCCGCCCAGCTCGCCGTTGACCGGGCGATCGCGACGGCACCGCGGTATCCGGCCGCCCATTCGGTCCGCGGCTTCCTCCACCTACGGCAACGCGATTTCGCCGGCGCCCGCGCCGACTTTGACAAGGCGCTCGCGCTCGACGGCGCGCTGGGCGACGCCTGGCTCGGCCGCGCGCTCACGTTGGGCGAACTCGGTCGGACCGAAGAAGCCCGGCAGGCGCTGCAACTGGCCGCCGCCATGGAACCGCAACGCTCCACTTTCCGCAGCCAGCTCGCCAAGGGCTGGAGCGAATCCGGCGATGCGTTGCGGGCCGAGAAGGACTTCCGGCTGGCGAAGAGCCTCGACGGCGGCGACCCGACGCCGTGGCTTTACGAGGGACTGCATTACGCCCAGTTCAACCGCTTCAACGAAGCCGTCCGCGACCTCGAACAGTCGGTCGCGTTAAACGACCGCCGCAGCGTGTTCCGGGCGCGCCAGTTGCTCGACCAGGACCGCGCCGTCCGCAGCGCCAATCTCGCCGTCGCCTACGAGGCCGTGGGCCTCACCGAGGTCGCCGAACGGACTGCCGCCCGGGCCTTGGC
>JBEISV010000668.1:0-1969 GCA_040375265.1 Verrucomicrobiales bacterium | reverse complement strand
TTCCGCTGCGACATGGCGCACTGGGTGCCGCTCGAGTTCTGGCGCTGGGCCCTCAAGCGGGCGCGGGAACGTCGGCCCAGCGCGCTGTTCGTGGCCGAGGCCTACGACAATGACCCCAACAAGCTGACCGACGGCAACGTCCTGTCGGCGCTGGTCGACGCGGGTTTCGACGCGGTCTACGACGACCAGAGCTACGACGTGCTCAAGGACCTGCATGACGGTCCCAAGTGGGCGAACGACCTCGACGGGGTGCTGGGCGCGGTCGCCCCGTTGCACCGGTCATTGCGTTACGCGGAGAACCACGACGAGGTCCGGCTGGCGAATCCGCGGCACTGGGGCGGCCTAGGCGCCGCGGTCGGCCGGCCCGTGAGCGCATTGCTGTTCGGGTTCGGCCAGGGACCGCTGCTCGTTTACAACGGCCAAGAGGTCGGCGAGCCCGCGCTCGGGGCGGAAGGTTTTGGTGGCGATGACGGGCGCACGAGCATCTTCGACTACTGGTCGATGCCGGAGCTGGTGAAGTGGGTGAACGGGCATCGTTACGACGGCGGTGGCCTTTCCGCGGAGCAGCGCAGCCTGCGGACGTTCTACGGGCGCCTGCTGAAGCTCTCGCGGGAGCCGGCGTTCGCGGCCGGGGAATTCCTGCAGCTGAACGGCGCGAACCGGGACAATCCGCGCTTTGGCCGCCTGCCCGGCGAAACGGCTAGCGGCCATTGGCTGTATGCCTTCCTCCGGCACGACCCGGCGAGCGGACAGGTGTTCCTGGTGGTGGCGAACCTGCACGGAACCTCCGCCCTGCGGGACGTCCGGATCCGGTTCTCGCCCGCGGCGTTGGCTGCGCTGGGTTCCATGCCGGCGAACGGTCCGATTGAGTTCCGCGACCGGTTGGCCAGCCGGCTCGCGCTGCGCGTGCGCACGACGGGGGCGGCGCTCCGGGAAGAAGGGCTGGCCTTGGCGGAATTGCCGCCGCTCGGGGCGTGGTATTTCGAAGTGCTCCGGCCGGCACCCTGATCGGGCGCTACGGTTCGACGAGGCCGTTGCGGATGGCGTAGCGCACCAGTTCGGTGATCGAATGGAGCCCGATCTTGCGCATGAGGTTGGTCCGGTGGGTGTCCACCGTCTTAACGCTGATGCCGAGCTGACGGGCGACGTCCTTGTTGCTGTGGCCCTGCGCGAGCAATTTGATAACCTCACTCTCATGGGCGGACAGCGGCACGGCGGGAGTCTCCGTGGCGACGGGTTTCGGCGCCGACTTCAGGAAGGTTTCCAACACGATGTTGGTGACGGACGGCGTCAGGAACGGTTGGTCCTGCATCACGGTTTCGACGGCCGTGGGCAGATCCTTGCCGGCCTCGGATTTCAGCAGGTAACCCTTGGCGCCGGCCTGCATGATCTCGCGCACGATTTGGGCGGAGTCATGCACGGTGAGCACCAGCACGCGGATTTTCGGGGCCCGTTCCTGGAGCGTGCGGGCGACTTCCAGCCCGTTCTGCTTGGGCATGTTGACGTCGAGCACCAGGAGATCGGGCCGCAGCTTGAGTGACAACTTGATCGCCTCCTCGCCGTCGCCGGCTTCACCCACGACTTCCCAGCCGGGACGCTCCTCCAAGGTGGCCCGGAGACCGCGCCGGACGAGCTCATGGTCGTCGGCGATCAGGATGCGGACCTTGCTCATATCTCATGCGGTGAAACCGGCAGCATCACCCACACGCGGGTGCCTGGGGAGCCGGGCTCGATCTGGAAGGTGCCGCGCAGTTGGCGGACGCGTTCGCGCATGCCGGACAGGCCCACGCCGGTGGACACGCCGGAACGCTGGAATTCGCTCAGGACTTCGGCCGGGATGCCTTTGCCCTCGTCCGATACTTCCAACCGGACCGAGCGTTTTTCCCGGACTAGCTTCACGCTGGCGGTCTTGCTGCCGGAGGAGCGGTGGATGTTCGAGAGGCATTCCTGCACGACCCGGAACAGGGTC
>JBEISV010000188.1:0-8330 GCA_040375265.1 Verrucomicrobiales bacterium | reverse complement strand
CTGGTCTGCGCCTTCGGGCGGCGCCGAACCCATTCGAGTTCCTTGCGCAGGAACATCTGGCGTTTGTGCTCTTGCAACTCCTCGGTGGCCAGCTTTTCGGCCCGGCCGGCGAGGTAGTCAGTGTAGTTGCCCTGGTAACGCTCAAAGGCGCCGTTCCGCAGTTCGACGATGCTATTGGCCACCTCGTCGAGGAAGTGCCGGTCATGCGTCACCACCAGCAGTGCGCCCGGGTAATCGGCGAGGAACTCCGTGATCCACGTGACCGACTCGATGTCGAGGTGGTTGGTCGGCTCGTCGAGCATCAGAACGTCGGGTTGGCTCACCAGGGCCCGGGCCAGCGCGACGCGCCGGTGTTCACCGCCGGAAAGGCCCTCGATCAGGCGCTCGTCCGGCGGGCAGCCGAGCTGGTTCAGCGCGGAACGGATCCGCGCGTCCAGCGTCCAGCCGCCGAGCCGCTCGATATGTTCCTCGAGCTCCTCGTGCCGCCGCGTGTGGCCGGGCAGCGTCTCGTATTCGTGGATGAGCTTCAGGACGTGGTCGGCGCCGCTGCGGACGCTTTCGTAAACAGTCTTGGCCGGATCCAGCTCAAACGTCTGCGGCAGGTAACCCACCACCACCTCGCGGCGGCGGACGACTTCGCCGGAATCGGGTTGCAGCTCGCCGCACAGGATGCGCAGCAACGTGGATTTTCCGGCGCCATTGCGGCCGACGAGGCCGATGCGGTCGCCCGCGGCCAAGCCCAGGGAGGCACGGTCCAGCAGCACCCGGTCATTGTGGTGCAATTCAAGGTCACGGGCGGCCAACAGCGTTTCGGAACTCACAGGCCGGACAGCCTAGCCGAAGCCGGCGCTCCGGGTCGAGCCGGCGCATCAGGCAACTTTGACCATGCCGATCTGGCCGGCGGGCGACACCGGAGGCGGCACTTGCGCATCGTCGTGGGTCAAGGCTTGAGATTTTCCCCGGCTCCGCCCATTGGTGTGGAGGATCGCGGTCGGAACCGCGATCGCAGGAAACCAAACCAAACCGACTCCGCCGATGACAGCGCCCCACTCCGCGCCGGACCCAGAGGAAAGCTTCCAACCGGTATTCGGGCCGGACTTCACTGGCGAGGTGTCCACCCCGGAGCCGGACTTCGCGGATCTGACGGCGCTGGCGGCGCAGCTGGCCGGCACGCGGAGCGCAGCGTTGGTGCTCGCGGAGGCGGACGGCCTGCGGTTCCTGGGCCGCCACGAATTTCCGGCGGAGCTACCGGGTCTGGCGGCGTGGGTCGAACGTGGTTTGGGCGGAGCAACGGGCCTGATTGAGCGGGAATTTGGACCGCAGGCGGGGATCGCATTCCTCGTAGGGATTCCGCTGGCCGGGTTAGGCGGTTCGGACCGGGGAATGCTGTGCGTGGCCGACCCCCAGCCGCGCGACCTGAGTCCCGGGCAACAGTCCGGCCTGGCCCGGCTGGCGCGTCAGGCCGCGCAGTTGCTGGCCCTCGGGCGAACGAACCGGAAACTGGAATCCGCGGCCCGGTTCGCCGGGGCGACATTGGATGCGCTCCGGGCTAACATTTGCGTGCTGGATGAACACGGCACCATCTTGGCGACCAACGCGTCGTGGGAGCACTTTGCCCGGCTGAATTCGGCCCCCGAAGCCCCGCTCAACTCGCTGGTGGGCGGCAACTACCTCGAGGTCTGTGCGCAGGCAACCGGGGCGCACTCCGAAGGGGCGGCCCAGTTTGCCGAGGGGATCCGGTCGGTCATCCGGGGAGCGCAGCCGGCCTTCGCGGCCGAGTATCCCTGTCATTCGCCGACCGAGCAGCGCTGGTTCCTGGCGCAGGCGACCCGCCTCGGAGGCGATCCGCGGGTGCGGGTGGTGGTGGCGCACGAGGACATTTCAGAGCGGCGGCGGGTGCGGGAAGCCGAGCTCAACGACAAGTCCGCGCTCATCCAGGCGATCATGGAAACCAGCGTCGCGGCCATCACCGGCGTCGATCTCGCGGGCCGGATCATCTATGCGAACCCGCAGGCGGAACGTGTGCTCGGGCTGACCCGGGATGCGCTGCTGCGGCGGGAGTATAATTCCCCGGAGTGGCACTCGACCGCGCCGGACGACGGCCCGCTGCCGGAAGAGCAGCAGCCCTTCCGGCGGGTGCTGGCTTCCGGCGCCCCGGTCTTCGACGTGGAGCACGCGATCGACTGGCCCGACGGCCGGCGTCACCAGTTGTCGATCAACGGCGCGCCGATCAAGAACGACCGGGGCGAGATCACGAGCCTGGTTTTCTCAATCAATGACATCACCGAACGCAAACTGGCCGAACAACGGCTGCAACAGCTCTCGGCGGTCGTTGAGCAGAGCACCGAGAACATCCTGATCACGGACCGCCATGGAGTGATCCAGTATGTGAACCGTGCCTTCGAGCGGACGACGGGCTTCGCCTCGGCGGACGTGCTGGGCCGCACGCCGAGCATCCTGAATTCTGGCAAGCTGCCGCCGGACTTCTTCGCCCGCCTCTGGTCGACGATCCGGGAAGGGCGATCGTTCAGCGCGGAATTCATCAACAGTCGCCGGTCGGGCGAGCTCTTCTATGCTGACCAGATCATCCAACCGCTGCGCGGTCCCGCCGGGGAGATCACCCACTTCGTGTCCGTCGGGCGCGACATCACCGCCCGCAAGCAGGCGGAACAGGCAATCCGGGACGAACAGGTCATCAACCGCACCCTGTTGGAAAATCTCGCCGCCATTTTTTTCGTGTTCAACCGGGAAGGAAGGATCCTGCGCTGGAACCATGCGTTGGAGGTGGAGTTGGGCGTCTCCGGTGAGCAGTTGCGGGCCAGCCATCCGCTCGACTTCGTCGTGCCGGCCGATCGGTCCGTCGCCGAACAGGGAATCCGGCGGACCTTTGACGAAGGGCATGCCCAGGTGGAATTGCAGCTCGTTGGGCGGGAGGGCCGGCCGGACCCGTTCTACGTGGTCACCCGCGCCGTGGAACTCGACGGGGAGCCGGTGCTGGTTGGCGTCGGCTTCGACCTCCGGGAACGGCGCGAGGCCGAGGCCGAAATCCGCCGCCTGGCCGCGTTCCCGGGCCTCAATCCGGAACCCGTGCTGGAGTTCGCGGCCGACGGTTCGCTGCGCTACCGGAACCAGGCGAGCGACGCCCTCGCCGGCGCGCTGGGGGCCGGGGAATTTGCGCGGCTGCTGCCGCCGGCCACGGTGGACATCGTGCGCGATTGCCTGGCCACCGGTCAGCCCCGGCTGCGGCTGGAGACCGTGTTCGGCGAGCACACGCTGAGCTGGTCCTTCTTCCCGATCGGCGAGCAAGGGCGCGTCCACGGCTACGTCTCCGACATCACTGACCGGGTCCGTCAGGAGCTCCTGGCGCGGCGGTCGCAGCGCCTCGAATCCATCGGCACCCTTGCCGGCGGCATCGCCCACGACCTGAACAACACGCTCACGCCCATCACCATGGGCATCCAGATGTTCCGGCATGAGAATCCCGGGCATTCCGAGCTCGCGGACGCCATCGAGCAGAGCGCCCTCCGGGCCGCCAGCATGGTCCGGCAGCTCCTCACCTTCGCGAAGGGAGTCGGCGGCCGCCGGCTCGCGCTGGATCTCCGGCAACTGGTGCAAGAGGTCCGCCTGATTGTCGGCAGCACCTTCCCGAAGAACATCGAGCTGCGGCTGGACGTCCCCGACGACCTGCCCAGCGTCATCGGCGACCCCACCCAGTTGCACCAAGTGCTGCTCAACCTGTGCGTGAATGCCCGCGACGCCATGCCGGCCGGGGGCTCGCTCACCCTCGCCGCGTCGGTGGCCCAGGTGGATGTCGCCGCGGCCGCGCGGATGCTGGGCGCACGGACCGGCCGCTTCGTCCTGCTGCGGGTTACCGACACCGGGACCGGGATCGACCCGGCCCACATGGAACGGATCTTCGACCCCTTCTTTACCACCAAGAGCGCGGAGCAGGGCACCGGCCTCGGTTTGTCCAATGCCATGGGCATCCTCCGGGGCCACCACGGATTCATCCACGTCCGTTCGCAGCCGGGCTTGGGCGCGACCTTCGAGGTCTACCTGCCGGTCGCTGAAACCCCGGCGGCCAGTCCGGAAGATCCGGCGCCATTCGGCCGCCTGCCTGCCGGTGCCGGGCAGACCGTCCTGTTTGTCGATGACGAGAAGCCCGTTTCCCAGCTCGCCGCCCGACTGCTGGCCCGGCTGGGTTACCGTCCGCTCGTTGCCAACCGCGCCGCCGACGGGTTGCAACACCTTCGGGAGCGTGGCGGCGAGATTGCGGCGATCATCACCGACCTCCAGATGCCGGGCATGGACGGGCTCGAATTCGCCCGCGCCGCGCGGGCCATCCACGCCACGGTGCCGATCTTGGTCGCCAGCGGGCGGCTTGATGATTCGGTAGCGGAAGCCTTTCAGCAGCTTGGCGTCCACCTGCGCCTGGACAAACCCTTCACCGCGCCGCAGCTCGCCGACCAGTTGTTCGCCGCCTTGAACGGATCGCCACCGGCCAACGAAACGGGTGCAGCCAAAAAGTCGTCGCCCCGCCCGCGGGCTGCCGGCGGCGGCCGCCCCGGCAACGAGGCGCCGGGGGGGACCGCTGCGGACGGCGGCCCGCAGCAACTTCAGATCTTCCCGCACCCGTAGGCACCCGCACCGGCCCGTTGAGTGGCCGTGGGCAATTTTCAACCACGGTGAAAAGATGCGCCCGCCCCGGACCGTGGACTCAGTTCACGGTGGCCCGGCGGCGGGCTTCCGGGCACATTCCCGGCGTCCGCGTCTCACTTTCATGCCGATGCCTGCCGATTCATCCTCCCCCGCCCGCCCGCCCGCCAAGGACCTCTACCGGGAACTGCGGACGCTCTCCTGCGCCCAACTCTGGGACGTGGAAGTGCCGCGATATGACCGGGCCGGAGCCCGGGAGCGCTTGGATCGGGTCGGGCTGATCCGGGCGGTCGGGGTCGTTTTTGCCGAAGCCGGCACGCCTGCCCAGCGCGACGCCGCGCGCACTTGGCTGCGCGGCCTGGTGCAGGATCCCGCCGAAAAAGTCCGTCGCTACGCGGTGAACGCCCTGCCCAAGCTGGGCGCCGGGGCCGCCGAGGAAACGGAACTGCTCGCTCGTCTGGGTGCGGCCGCCACGCCTCGCGAACAGCAGGCGCTGGGCGACGCGCTCGCCAAGATTGGCGGGACGGCCACGCTGGCCCAGCTGCCGGTGGCGCCGGCCGGCTCCCTGCGCCAGGCCGAACAGAAAATCCGGGCTCGCCTCGCCCGGGATGAGGGCGCGAGCGAACTCGACCTGGAAGGGCGGCTTGGCGGACCCGAGGCGCCGCGGATCCACCTGCGCGGCCGGCTTGGGTTGGAGGAAATCGTCGCGGGCGAGGCTGACGAATTCATACAACGGCAAGGGCAGTTCCGCCGGGGTGCGCTCCGTCCCGGGGTGGTGGAACTCGTGCCTACCGCGCCGTTCTCCCTCGCCGACCTGTTCCGCCTCCGGTGCTTTGATACCGTCGGGCTGGCACTCGGGAGCGTGAGCGGCGCCCACGATGAGGAAATCCTCGAACGCCTCGCTGCGCTGCTGGCGTCCCCCCGCACCCTGCGGCTGCTGCGGACCCTTACCCGCGGGCCGATTCGCTACCGGCTGGACTTCGTCGGCAAAGGACATCAGCGCGCTGCCGTGCATCAGTTGGCTGACCGCGTCTTCGCCCTGTGCCCAGACCTGCTCAATGACCCGAACGCCGCGCCGTGGACCATCGAGATCCACGCCCTGGACCGAGGCGCCCGCGTGGAACTCGTGCCCGCGCTGAAGCCCGATCCGCGCCTCCGCTACCGCCAAGGCGACGTGCCCGCGGCGTCCCATCCTCCGCTCGCCGCGTGCCTTGCGTGGCTGGCCGGGCAGGGCGAACACGAGGTCGTTTGGGATCCCTTTTGCGGTTCGGGCCTGGAACTCGTCGAGCGGGCCCTGCTGGGAGGCGTCGACCGGGTCATCGGCTCGGACCTGAGCGAGGCGGCCCTCGAAGTGGCGGAACGCAACTTCGCCGCGGCCGACCTTCCCGGGACGCCGGCCCGTTTCCTCGCGGGCGATTTCCGTGAAGTGGCCCGAAGTCCGGAACTCGGCCCCGGGTCCGCCTCACTGATCCTGACCAATCCCCCCATGGGCATGCGTATCCAGCTCGCCGACCTCCGCGGCCTGCTGCACGACCTGCTGAAGGTTGCCGCCGAGGTCCTCCAGCCCGACGGGCGGATCGTCTTCCCGAATCCCGTGCGCCTCGCGGCCGAAGCCATTCCGCGTGCGCTGGAACTAGAATACGCACGGTCGGTGGACATGGGCGGCTTCCGCTGCCGGTTGGAACTGTATCGGCGGCGCTCCTGAGCCGTCGGTCGTCGAGCGGCGGAACCTCGCGCGACGCTGGTCAGCCGGGATTCGGCTGGGTAAGACTACCGGCGCGACTGATACCCATGAAAACCTTCCTGCGAAGCCTCTTGGCCGTGCTGCTCGGCGTCATCCTCGGCAGCGTCGTCAACATGGCGCTGGTGCTGGTCTCGCCCCACGTCATCCCGCCGCCCGCGGGCGTGGACGTCAACAACGTCGAAAGCATGCGGGCCTCGATCCACCTCTTCGAGCCGAAGCACTTCCTGTTTCCGTTCCTCGCGCATGCCGTCGGCACGCTGGTAGGCGCCGCGGTCGCCGGCCTGATTGCGACCGGCCGCCGGCAGGCGTTCGCCCTCGGCATCGGCGGGTTCTTCCTGCTCGGGGGCATCGCCGCCTGCTTCATGATCCCGGCGCCGAAGTGGTTCGTTGCCGTGGACCTGTTGTTCGCCTACCTGCCGATGGCGTGGCTGGGGGGGCTTATGGCCTGTCGCCTCAGGGCACCGCAGCCCGCGTGATGTCCGCATTGAAACGCCTCGCCAAGGGGTGCTGGCCGCAAACGGCAAAGCGGGCTTGGTGTCGGCCGTGGCGCCTTGTGCCCGCTCGTTGTCATCCCTCCGCGGCGAACGATACGGCACTCAGGTGGAATTCGCTTTGTTCGGGGTAGCCACTTGCCGATTGCCAAGGCCGGTTCGCGCCCCACCCTCCGCGGCCCTGTGCTGAATCTGGACTCGCTCAATCCGGAACAACGCCTGGCCGCGGTCACGCATCGCGGCCCGGTCCTGATCCTTGCCGGCGCCGGCACGGGCAAGACTCGCGTCATCACGCATCGGATCGCCCACATGGTCCAAAAGGGCGTCAATCCGGGGAATATCCTGGCGGTGACCTTCACCAACAAGGCCGCGCGGGAAATGTTGGAACGCGTCAACGAACTGGTCCCCAAGCAGCCGCGGTCCGAGGATGGCGAAAAGCCGGCCCGGCCGACGATCTGCACCTTCCATTCGCTCTGTGTCCGTATCCTCCGCGAGCACATCCATCACCTGGGCTACAAGCGCAACTTCGTGATCTACGACGAGGGCGACCAGCTCTCGGCGATGAGGAAGATCCTGTCCGCGATCTCCGAGGGCGGCACCAAGACCGATCCGCGCGCCGTGCTGACGATGCTGAGCAAGTTCAAGAACGGCGGCACGTCGGCGAAGGGCTTCGAGGACCCGAACGTCCGGGCACTCGCCGAGCACGTCGCCAAGCGTTACGAGACCGCCCTGCACGCCTGCAACGCGGTGGACTTCGACGACCTGATCCTGCTCACGCTCCGGCTGTTCCGGGAATTTCCCGAGGCGCTGAACGCCTGCCGCGAGCGTTTCCGCTACGTGATGGTGGACGAATACCAGGACACCAACGCCGCGCAGTTCGAGCTCGTCCATTCGCTCACCGTCGAATCGCGCAACCTCTGCGTCGTGGGCGACGACGACCAGTCCATCTACGGCTGGCGCGGCGCCGAGGTGGCGAACCTGCTGAACCTGGAGCAGCACTTCCCCGAGGTGAAGGTCATCAAGCTCGAGCAAAATTACCGCTCGACCAACATGATCCTGAACGCCGCCAACGGCGTGATCGGCAACAACACCCAACGGCGCGGCAAGAAGCTTTGGTCCGCCAAGGGCGAGGGCGACAAGGTCCTGCTCCAGTGCTTTGACACCGACGAGGACGAGGCCCGCACGGTCGCCGAAAACATCGCGCAGGCCCTGCTGCTCGGCATCCCGTGGGGCGACCAGGCCATCCTCTACCGCACCAACCTCCAGGCCCGGCCGATCGAGACGGCGCTGCGTCAGGCCAAGATCCGCTACCACCTCGTGGGCGGCCAGAGCTACTTCGACCGCCGCGAAATCCGCGACTTCCTCGCCTACCTCCGCACGCTCATCAACCCGCACGACGACGTCTCGCTCCTGCGCATCGCCAACACGCCTACCCGCGG
>JBEISV010000163.1:0-8950 GCA_040375265.1 Verrucomicrobiales bacterium | reverse complement strand
GTGCCGGCGGCCTTCCGGGTGACCGGGGAAATCATCCTGGCGGACGCCGATGTGCTGTCGCCGGAGGTTTGTGACGCCATGGCCTCGTCGCTGCTGTCGGAGGCGCAGCAGCACAAGTTCGACCGCGACTGGGAACTGTGCATCTCCGTGCGCCACGAGTTGGCCGGCCGGGTGCGGATGACTTTTTACAAGCGCAACGGTGCGGCGGAAATGAGCTGCCGGTTCTGCGGCGGCCGGATTCCGGCGCGCGAGGAACTGGGCCTGCCGGCGCGGGTGGACGAACTGGCCCGCAAACCCAACGGGCTGGTGCTCATCACCGGCCCGACTGGTGCGGGGAAGACCACCACGCTGAACTACATGGTGGACCTCATCAACGCCGAGCGCCGTTGCAAGATCCTGACCATCGAGGACCCGATCGAGTTCGTGCACGAAAACCGCCGGGCCATCGTGGTCCAGCAGGAGGTGCTGACCGACGTGCGCTCGTTCAATCGCGCGCTCATCCACGCGCTGCGGCAGGATCCCGACGTGATCTGTGTGGGCGAGATGCGTGACCACGAGGCGATCCAGACCGCGCTGACCGCGGCGGAAACCGGGCATCTCGTGCTGGCCACCCTGCATGCGCCCAGCGTCGGACACGCGCTGGAACGCATCGTCGGCATCTTCGAGGGCAACGCGCAGCGGCAGGTCATCCTCCAGCTTGCCAGCTCGCTCCAGGGCATCCTCGCGCAGGAACTGCTCCCGAGCCTCGACCGCTCCCACCGGGTGCTCGCCTACGAGCTGCTGATGGTCAGCGGCGCGGTGCGGTCCATCATCCGGGAAAACCAGCTCCACCAACTGCACAACACCATGCAGCTCGGCACGCGCGACGGCATGATGCTCATGGACAACTGCCTGCTCGACCTCTACGCGAAGTGCCGGATCAGCTACGACACCGCGGTGTCCCGCGCCCGCAACGTCGAGCGCTTCAAGCCGGCCGCGGCGGAATGACGCCGGCAAGCAAACGGCCGGGGTGTGTCCCCGGCCGTGGCGTCGCGATGAAATCTTCGTTCAGGCCGGAATCTCGTCGGCCTTGAAGAAGCGCTTCACCTCCAGCTCGGCGTTTTCCACCGAGTCCGAGGCATGGGCGATGTTTCGCATGTTGTCGGTGCCGAGATCGCCGCGGATGGAGCCCTTGGGCGCCTTGCGGCTGTCGGTGGGTCCGAGCAGGTCGCGGACCCGGGCGACGGCGCCATCGGCCTTCAGGATCAGGGCGAGCACCGGCTGGGAGCTCATGAAGGTGACGATTTCCGGGAAGAAGGGCTTGTCGGCGAGATGGGCGTAATGCTCGGCGAGGAGGGCCGGCGTGAGCCGCATGCTCTTGGCTGCGACCAACTGAAGCCCGGCGGCCTCGAAGCGGCGGAGGACCTCACCGGCGAGGTTCTTCTCCATGCAGTCCGGTTTGCAAAGAATCAACGTGCGTTCCATGGGCCGCGGATTGAGCCCGAATCGCCGCCGGCCGTAAAGCGCGGGAAACGGGCTCCTCCGTTCACGCCGGCGACACCAGCCTGCCCCAGAGCACGCTCAGCACAAACATCCCGATCATCCCGAGGCAGCACGCCACCTTGCCCAATGTGCCGGCCACCACGCCGACCGCCGCCCCGATCCCGGCCTTGCCCGCCTCGCGCCATTCGCGCCCGCCGAGCATCTCCGCGAGCATCGCGCCCACCAGCGGGAACAGCAGCAACCCGAGCGGTGGCCACAGGATTCCCAGAACCGCGCCGACGCCCGCGCCGACCATGCCGCGCCAGGTGGCGCCCAGCTTCTTCGCGCCGTAGGTCGTCGCGAGGAAATCCATCAGCATCGAGAAGGCCGCCAGCAGGCCCAGCAGGATGATCACGAGCCACGAGGCGCCGTGGTCGCCGAAGTAGATCTTATGGCCTAGCGCCGCCACGAAGACCACCGGCGTGCCCGGCAGCGCCGGCAGGACTGCGCCGGCCAACCCGATCAGCATCAGCAGCAGGGTCAGCACGAGTCCCACGATTTCGGCGGCGTCCATGTTCACGACGCTAACGACCCGCGGCCACCGAGCCAAGTTGCGGGAATCCGCGACGGGAAATTCCAGCGGTCAGCGTCGGGCCTTGCGGAAGCGCGAAACGTAGTTGTCCTTCAGCATCACCGGTTCTCCAACCTTCCGGAAGCCGGCGGCCGCAATTTCCGCCTCGAACACGTCCTGCCCGGCCCGGACGTGGCTGAGCATCCAGTCGGAGCTGACGCCGGGAATCCGCTTGAACTCGACCATGAGCAGCTCGCCATCCCGGGTCAGGGCCTCATGAAGCGAGGCCAGCATATGCTGCGGGAACTCAAAGTGATGGTAGGTGTCGCACAGGAACACGGTGTCCACCGAGTTCGGCGCGAGCCGGGCCGCCTTGTCGGCGCCCAGCACGGTGACCACCTGCCCGTAGCCGCCCTCCGTGGTGCGGCCCTTCAGGTGCGCCAGCAGCGGCGTCGAAATGTCCACGGCATACACCTTGCCCTGCGCCCCGACGGCGTCGGCGAACAGGAACGTGAACAGGCCGGTGCCGGCGCCCACATCGGCGATTCGGGCCCCCGGCTTCAACTGCGCCGCGGCGACAATCTCGCGCCGGTGGTCGAAGACCTCGCGGCCCTCCTTCTCGAAGCGCTCGACCCATTGGCGGGGATTCAGGTCGGGCTTGAGGAACTCGTCATTGATGCCCGGCTTGACGCTTTGGGTTTCGGCCGAGGAGAGGATTGCGGAGCCTGACTGGCAGCCTGGCCCGACAATCAGAAGTCCGGCGCAGGCAAGGCTACCGAGGAGAATGCGGAGCGACATTCCGGGAGTGTAGCGGGATGGTCCATTCAGGGCGAGGGCCTGTGGGAAAATTGGCGGCTGTAGTCGCGGCGGCGGCCGATGGATCAATGAGTGTAGCCTTCCTCACCATGCTCGGCGAGGTCCAGACCCTGGTGCTCGATCTCCTCGGTGACACGGCAACCGAGCGTCCGGTCGATGATGAAGTAAAGGACCACCGTGGCCCCGACCGACAGTGCGAGAACTAGGCCGCCCGCCTTGATCTGCTCAAGCCACAGCGTGTTTCCAACCAGGCCCCGGATACGTTCGGCCGCGAGGTTCGGATTGACCTCGGGGGTGGCGAGGAATCCGGCAAGGAGCGTTCCGAGGGTTCCCCCGACCGCATGGACGCCGAAGGTGTCCAACGAGTCGTCATAGCCGAAGGCGAGCTTCAGTTTGGCGCATGCCAGGTAGGTGGCGACACCTGCCAGCAGTCCGATGATGACGGCCCCGGTCGGTGACACGAACCCCGAGGCCGGCGTGATGGTGGCGAGGCCGGCGACCGCTCCCGAACACATGCCCAGGATCGAAGGCCGGCCCCGATGGACGAGCTCGATGACGGCCCACACGCACAGCCCGACTCCGGCGCTCAGCGTGGTGGCCACGAAGGCGTTCGAGGATACGGTGTCGGCCGCCACCGCGGACCCGGCGTTGAAGCCATACCAGCCGAACCAGAGCATGCCAGTGCCCACCATGCAGAGCACCATGCTGTGCGGCACGATGGGTTCGCGCCCATAGCCCTTGCGCGGTCCCAGGAGGAGGCAGAGCACCAGCGCGCTCCAACCGGAGGTCATGTGCACTACGATGCCGCCGGCAAAATCAATCGCCTTGATCTTCGCCGAATCGTTCCAGAGCCCGTTCATCCAGCCGTCGGCACCCCAGAGCATGTGGGCGGACGGGAAATAGACGATGAACATCCATGCGACGCAGAAGACCATCAGCGCCTTGTAGCGCATGCGCTCCGCGATGGCGCCTACGATCAGCCCCGGCGTGATGATCGCGAACATGAGCTGATACATCGCGAATATGTTGTGGGAAACCCACGGGCTGTAGTCCGCATTGGGTGCCGCGGTGACGCCCCGCAGCAGCGACCAACCCATTCCGCCCAGGAACGGCGAACCCTTGCTGAAGCTCAGGGAATAGCCGCATAGCCACCAAAGCACGGTAACGATGCCGGCGAGGCCGAGGCATTGGGCGAGCACTGACAGGACATTCTTGCGGCGAACGAGGCCGCCGTAGAACAGGGCCAAGCCCGGGAGGGTCATGAACAGCACCAGCCCCGCGCTGACCATCATCCAACCGTTGTGGCCTGGTCCGGGCGCGCCCACAAGGGAAGTCGCCGGCGCGCTGTTCTTGAAATAGGCCTCCAGATCGGCGAGGCGCTGGTCCACCGACGGCTCGACGGCGAACAGCGTCGCCGCGGTGGCCAGGCCCAGGAACAGGAGCAAAGGCTTGAGGAATCGTTGCATTGGCGTAGTGGTTGGGGTTCCGGCGCAGCTTGGGTTTCGGGAACTCAGACGGCGGCCTCGCCCCGTTCCTCGGTGCGGATGCGAATCGCCTCCTCCACGGCAGAGACGAAGATCTTGCCGTCGCCGATCTTGCCGGTCTTCGCCCCCTTGATGATGGCCGCGATGGCCCCGAATACTTGGGAGTCGGCGACGACCAGCTCCAGCTTCAGCTTCGGGAGGAAATCGACGGTGTATTCGGCGCCCCGGTAAATCTCCGTATGCCCTTTCTGCCGGCCGAACCCTTTCACCTCGCTGACGGTCATGCCGACCACGCCGGCTTCGTGCAGGGCGTCCTTAACGTCTTCGAGGCGGAACGGCTTGATGATGGCTTCGATTTTCTTCATCGGGTGGGGAAAGTGCGGCGCGGAACCTGCCAGCCGCGCTTCGGCGGTGGCAATTGGATTCATGAGGCCGCTTCATTGTCCAACCGGTGAGAATGAGCATAACCGCAACCATCGCGACGGCGCCCGGTGGATTTTGGCGGCCCGAAGCGGACGGTCTACAGGTGGCGGAGCGAATCCACCAACCGTCCCCGCAGCGAACGGGCGGTGGCCCAGACGGTCCAGACCAGCCCGTTGGCCAAGACGATGCCCAACGTGACCGAAAGCGAACGCCACGGGAAATCCGAGCCCGGCGTCCCAAGCGACGGCAACACGGCGACCAGCGCGGCCACCAGGCCCACGCCCAGCCCGAGCAGCAGCAGCGCGACGTGCTCGGTCAGCACCAGCCGGCGCAGGGCCCGGGGCTCGAAGCCGAGCGCGAGCATCAGGCCGAGTTCGCCGCGGCGTTCCTGCACGTTGCGGAGCACCACCACGCCCAGCCCGACGCTGCCCAGCAACAGCCCGAGCCCGCCGAGGATCTGGAACGTGTTCAGGTAGGTGTTTTGCACCGCGTTGAACTGCGCGAGCCGGCGCGTCGTGGGCGTCAGTTCGAGGCCGACATCCTGCAACGCGCGGGACAAGGCGGCGGACACCGTTGCGCTGGCCACGGCCGGCGCGTCCACGAGGAAACCGCGGTAGCCGCTCTCGCTGGGGAACAGGCGCACGAAGTCCGCTTCGGCGATGAGCAGGTTGCCCTGGAGGATCGAGTTGGCCACCGCGCCGACGATCCGCACCTTGAAGGGCTGGCCCCGTTCATCGGTGAAGTCGAGCGTGCCGCCGACAGAACTCTTCAGCGCCCACTGGATGGAGGCCGTGTCGCCGATGGCGGGAATTTCCAACACCGCTGTAGCAGCCGACGTAAGGAGGCTCTGATCAACTGCGGATTGCGGACTGCGGATTGCGGAATTGGAAGATGGAGCCTCGTTACCTCGGCTGCTACGGGACGTGGAGAGGGCTTGCCATCCATTCGTGACATCCAACCCCTTGAGCACCTTGGTGAAGGTGAACGCGCCGCGTTCCGCGAGCTGCCCGGGCTTAACGCCGAGCAGGCGGGGACGTTGGGCGCCGTTCAGGTTCAGGCAGCTCGCGTCATCGCCGTCGCGCACCCTGAGCTGGACGAAGGACACGCCCTTCAGGTCGCCGGGGTTCAGGCCGTAGAATTCCTGACCCTTCGCCGTGTTGAGGTCCTGGATGACCGGCAGGCTGCTTTCACCCCAAAGCGCGAAGCCGCCCGTGCCGGATTCCCGCTGGTCCGCGTTCCGCGTGGCGTCGAGCTTCATCGCGGCGATGGCCACGATCAGGAAGGCCGCGCTGGCCAGCAACGCCACCGTGCCCAGCGATCGGGACGGCCGTCGGGCCAGCGCTCGGAGGGCGAGTGATTTGAGGGCAGTATTTTCCAAGGTGGGCCGGCTGGCAGCCTGACCCAAACCGCGAATCCACACGCGCACCCACAGCAGTCCCGCGATCAGCAACAACGCGCCTGCGCCGAAGAATACCTGGGGATTCGACTCCCGGGTGAACCACGCGCCCACTGACAGGCCCAGCGCGGCCACGCTGGCGGCCAGGGCCAGTCGTCGCGGCTGGCGCAATTCGCCGGCGGGGACGATCAGGGCGGTCTCGTTGGCGCCTTCGTTGAGCAACTCTCGCGCGGGTCGCTTCGCCTGTTGGCGCAGGGCGACAAACATCGTTCCCGCCGCCACGGCGATGCTCAGGGTAATTCCCGTAAACAGCGTCACGGGTGTCAGGTGAAACTCGAGGCCCGCGCCCGCGATCGCGTCGCGCCAGATCGTCGTGAGGCCCCAGAGCACTCCCTTTGCGTAGTAGCAGCCGAGCACCGCCCCGAGCACCGAGCCCAGCGTCGCGAGGGCAAGTCCCTCGCGGAAGAGCAGGCCGCGCACCCGCGCCGGCGGCCAGCCGAGCGCCAGCAGGATGCCGACCTCGCCAGTGCGTTGCTCCAAGGCGAACCGGAACAGCATCGCCGTGAGCAGCAGCGCGGACGTGATGAGGAAGAAACTGAAGCCGATCATCAGCCCGCCGAAGTCCTTGCCGGTGCCGCTTTCGGCCGCGCGTAACGCCTCCTCCCGCACGGGCCGCCAAACGAGGCCGACGTCCGCGGGATTGAGGTTGGCGCGGATACGGGCGGTGATGGCGTCGCGGAGTTCGGTGACGGAGAGATTGGAGGGTTGCCCGCCCTCACCCCGGCCCTCTCCCCCAGGAGAGGGGGACGCCGGCTGGGCCGCAGCGGACTCCACAGGTGAGGTGGCTGAGGACAGTGCGGCGTTGGCAGAAGTCGCCCCAACGGCGGGCGGAGTCTGGGCGGTGGAGTTGTCGGTGCCCGGAGCGTTTCCCCCTCTCCCCGGGGGAGAGGGCCGGGGTGAAGGCGGGCCGACAAACCACCGGATCGCCGTCAGTTCGCCAAATCGGTTCGCCCACAGCTTCTGGCCGGCCGCGAGGGTGATGAAGGCCTTGGGCGTGCCGCGATGCTGCTTCCAATAGGCTTCGTCTTGGTCGCGGATCGTGTGGACGAGGTCAAAGCCGGCGTCCCAGTCGTGCGTGCTCTCGGCCTTCGAGAGACCGGGGAACTCCGGCATCAGCGTGCGGTCCGCGTGCAGGCCGGCGAGCGGCACGATGCTGTGGACGCGGAAGGCGTTGGTGTGCTCCTGCAACTGCGTGCCGGCATCCACGCGGTAATAGGTCAGCGACAGCGAATCGCCCGGCTTCACGCCCAGGTCATCGGCGAGCCACTGGTTCACCACGATCTCGTCGTCCTTCAGGTCGGCCGGCGTGTAGGGCGCGCCCGCGGCGGTGACCATCGAGTAGGGTGCCAGCTTGTCACCGTGCGCGAGGCCGTTGACGAGGTAGGTGAGGAGTGGCGTGGGCGCGGGAATTTCCGATTTCCGATTTCCGATTTCCGATTGGTTGGTCAGCGCGGCGCCGACGACGGCGGGTTCGAGGAAGATGCGACGGGTGGTGAGTTCGGCGAAGGGTGTCGATTGCGGTATGCCAGAAGTGGGACCACCCGACGCTGCCGTTCGGATCTCGAGTTCGGCATCGGCTAAGGCCCAGTTTGCACGAAGCAAATTTGATAAGAATTCAACGGTCTCTCCCGAAGGCCGATCCAAGTTTCGTGGCAGCAGAAACGAGGAGGGCCATGGAAAACCTTTTTGCCGCGACCAATCGGCCAGTCTGAACCGCCATGAACTACCGTCCAAAACCATTCGTGGTGAATGTGTGAGGACTAGGTTTGCCCGTCCTGTTAGACCCGCTGATTGCGATAGATGTCCGAGGGACACAAAAGCATTCAACGGTGAGGCTTGGTTGGCCACGGTGCTCAAGTTGCCTCCCTGCGAAGCTGAAACAATGCCTCCAACAGACATTCGCAGCGCAACGGAGACGTCGTCGCGAGGAGTGATGACGGAGTCTCTGGATAGGGCGCTTGGCTTGTGAATTCGCACCACGACCTGATCGCCGGGCTTCGCTGACAGGTGTGCGGCAAGCGTTTCATTCAGCCAAACCTGATTGCTTGAGAAGCTGGGGAAGCTGCCGGAACGCGCGTTAGTCGAGGAGCCGATGAGTTCGCCGGGATTTACCCCGATGACGTTTATGCCGTTCGCCCGGACAGAGGCATCTTGCTTGGCAATGGTGCCTCGCAAAATCAGACCGTTTCCGATTCCTGCCATCCCTCCATAACGGAACAGAACCAGCTTTCCGACATTCCAATCACCGCGCTGGATATGAGTCGGTTGGTCAGGCACCAACTCGCTGACCAGCGCTTGGGTGAAGAAACGATCGCTGGTGGCGACTGCGTAAGCGGCGTTCCTCGGTAGACGCTCTAGAGCCTTCGCTTTCAAGCTCCCCTTCACCGAATCCCCCACGGCCAGCGCGCCGATGAGCACGGCGGCGGCGAGCGTGACGCCGGCGAGCACGCCCAGTTGCGAGCGGAAGTAGTGGCGCAGCGAGCGCCGCGCGAGCGTGCGGAGGTTCATCGGAATTTCGATTGTCGATTTGCGAAGGCCGGATGGCGGGCCTGAACCCGGTGGGGGGGGGGGGGGGGGGGGGCGGGGAGGCCGGGGGGGGGGGGGCGCGGGGCCGCGCGCCTCAGCGAGGCAGCCACCTCACGGGGAGCTCATACGCAGGGGAGACGCACCGGTTGGGTCGGGGGGAATGCGCGAGTGAAGCGAAAAGTAGAGGGGAGAGCTTCATGCCCGACCGGGTTT
>JBEISV010000677.1:0-1763 GCA_040375265.1 Verrucomicrobiales bacterium | reverse complement strand
GGCCTCTTCTGGCTGGGACGCCGCTTCCGCCCCCAATCACCGCTGCTGGGCCTGCTCGGGGGTGGGTTGCTGGGTGCCCTGCTCTTCTACCTGATCACCAACACCGCCGCCTGGCTGCTGAACCCGTTCCACAACCCCGAATACACCAAGACGCTGGCGGGCTGGATCATTGCGCTGACCAAGGGCGTCGGCGGCTATCCGGAAACGTGGGAATTCTTCCGCAACACCCTGCTGAGCGGCGGCCTGTTCACGGCCCTGTTCGGGGCGGCCTGGCAGGCGACCGCCGCCGAATCACCGCAGGAAAAGGGCGAGTCCGCCCCGGAAGCGGAGGGCGAACCGGAGCCGGAAGAAGCCAAAGCCTGACTTGGCGTCCGCCCCGGGT
The DNA here is from genome assembly GCA_040375265.1 of Verrucomicrobiales bacterium. GTDB lineage: Bacteria > Verrucomicrobiota > Verrucomicrobiia > Limisphaerales > UBA9464 > CAIWAH01. The sequence goes on along the minus strand of JBEISV010000677.1, from coordinate 1,381 downwards.
TCGTCGTCTCCTTCGCCCGTGACGATCGGTCTCATCAGCGACACCCACGGTTTCCTCGATCCCAAGGTCGCCCGCCTCTTCGCCGGCGTGACCCACATCCTGCATGCGGGCGACATCGGCGGCTGGCATATCGTGCCGGAACTGGAACAGATCGCCCCGGTCACCGCCGTGCTGGGCAACAACGACCCCGACCTCACGGGCCGCGAAACCGAGGTCATCGAACTCGGCGGCCGGAAATTCCTCGTCCACCACATCGTCTCGCCGGATCACCCCGGCTCGCTCCTGCGCGAACGCCTCGAACGGGCCCAACCCGACGTGGTGATCTTCGGCCACACCCACCAGGCGTTCTCGGAACGGCGCGGATCCCGTTGGTTCATCAACCCGGGCTACGCCGGCAAACCCCGGTTCAACCTGCCCCGCTCAGTCGCTCTCCTCGAACTCGGCACCGGCGAACCGGCGTTGCGGTTCATGGACTTGTAAATCCGGCAGGCCGGTTCAACTGGGCATTGCTGCGGCCCCCGGGAGTGCCCCACGCTCGCCGGACTGACGTGAGCAACGGCGGCACATTTCCGACGACCCATTGGACCGTCCTGGGCGATGCGGCGGACACCCGCTCGCCCGGCCAGGCGGTCGCCTTGGAGTCCCTGTGCCGGGCCTACTGGACGCCCGTCCACGCCTACGTCGCGACGCTCACCGGCTCGCCGGACCGGGCCGAGGACCTCACCCAAAGTTTCTTCGCCCACCTGCTCACGAACCGCGCCCTGGCCGCCGCCCAACGGGAACGCGGCCGGTTCCGCACCTTCCTGCTCACCAGCCTCCGCAATCACCTCGCCAACCAGCACAAACACGCCCAGCGCCTCAAACGCACGCCGAGCGACGGTTTAGTCCCGCTGGAAGAGCTGTCCGACGAGGAATTGGACTCCTTGCGCCACGACGAATCGCCCGAGCGCGAATTTGAGCGCAAATGGGCCAAGGCCGTCGTGAACCGCGTGCTGGACCGCCTTAAGGCCGAATGTGCCGCCGCCGGCCAGGCGGAACGTTTCGACCTCTTCAAGCTCGTGCTGGCCGACGGTCCCCAGGCCGAGGCCGGCTACCCCCGGCTGGCCGCGCAGCTCCGGATCACCGAAGGCGCCTTCAAGATGGCCCTCGTCCGTTTCCGCCAACGGTATCGCGACCTCTTCCGCGTCGAGATCGCCAGCCAAGTCAGCGACCTCCGCGACATCGAGGAAGAAATCGGGCATGTGCTGAAGATGCTCCGCGGGTGAAGGGATGGGAGCCCGGATCTGCCGGCCGAGAAGTAACCTAATCCGGCGGCCGCAGGTGAAACCGGCCACGACCTAATGGACCGGACCTAAGCTCCGTCGGAAGCATATGCCGCATT
>JBEISV010000657.1:0-2093 GCA_040375265.1 Verrucomicrobiales bacterium | reverse complement strand
GCTGGAAACGGTGCTGGGCGGACCGGTCCGCCTGCTGCCCGGTGGTGGGCCGACCTGCCGGCGAATCGGCATCTGCACCGGCGGGGCGGGAAGTGAACTGCTCCAGGCACGGCGCGAAGGCGTGGATACGTTCATCACGGGCGAGGGCCCGCACTGGACGTTTGCCCTGGCCGAGGAAGCCGGCCTGAACACGTTCTACGGCGGGCATTACGCGACGGAAACCTGGGGCGTGAAGGCGCTCGCGGCGGAACTCGGGGCCAAGTTCGGCATTCCGTGGGTGTTCGTGGACCATCCCAGCGGCCTCTGAGCCGGCGCTTTGCCCGGGGACCGCTTTGCGGCTAGGTTGCCGGTCTTATGACGACGCTGGCGTTGCATGAAGTCCACGAGGCGCTGGGAGCGCGATTTGCCGAGGAACGCGGCTGCGAAGTGGTCGCCGACTACGGGGACGCCTTCGCGGAACACGCGGCCCTGCGGCAGGCGGCGGCCGTGGTTGACCTGAGCTTTCGCGGCCGGCTTTGCCTGCTCGGCGCGGACCGGGTGCGCCTGCTGAACGGGCAAGTGACCAACGACGTGAAGGCGCTGGTCGCCGGGCGGGGTTGCCACGCCGCGTTCTGTTCGCCGAAGGGAAGGTTGGTGGCCGACGCCTATGTCTATTCGTTGGCACAGGAACTCCTGCTGGATTTCGAACCGGGCCTGACCACCGTGCTGACCCAGCGCCTGGAACACCACATCGTCGCCGAGGACGTGCAGGTGGTCGATGTGGCGCCCCACTACGGCCTGTTCAGCGTGCAAGGACCCCGGGCGGCTGAGGTTTTGGCCCGGCTGGAGCTGTTCGCGCCATTGCCGGCGGATGCCCTTGCCTTCGTCTCCGCTAGTGACCCGACGCTCGGCGACCTTTATGCGATGAACCTTGCCCGCGCAGGATTCCCCGGGGTGGACCTCTTTGTGCCGACCGACGCGCTGGGCGCGGTGTTCGACAAGCTGGTGGCCGCCGCCCGGGATTGCGGGGGGCAGGTGGCCGGGTTCACGGCGCTGGAATGGGCACGGTTCGAGGCCGGTGTGCCGCGGTTCGGCGTGGAAATGGACGAAACCAATCTGCCGCCCGAGGCCGGCCTGGACCGCGACGCAATCAGCTATTCCAAGGGCTGCTACACCGGCCAGGAAACCATCGCCCGAGTGCGCACCTACGGGTCCGTCACCAAGGCCCTGCGCGGGTTGCGTTTACCGGCGGGAATCGCCGAACTCCCCCGGAAAGGCACCAAACTGTTCCGCGACGGCCGGGAAGTGGGCCAGATCGTGAACGCACTCTGGTCGCCGGCACTGGGGGCTAACCTCGCCCTGGCTTACGTCCGCAAGGAATGCAACCAGCCCGGGTCCGAAGTGACGTTTGAAAGCGCCGGCCAGCCGGCGCCCGCGACGGTCCAGTCGCTGCCTTTCCAACTTGGCTGACCATCGATGGGTGGACAGACCGCCGGAAAGCCCGTCATTCCTGTTGCGCCGGGCCGGCCGGTTCGCACACTCCGCGCGCTCCGGTAGAAACAGGTTCGCCGGGCATTCCACGATGACGGCAATTCTCGTTCTCGAAGACGGCTCGGTTTTCCACGGTCAGGGCTTTGGCGCCTCCGCCACGGTTCCCGGCGAAGTGTGTTTCAACACGTCGATGACCGGCTACCAGGAGATCCTTACCGATCCCTCCTACAAGGGGCAGATCGTCACCATGACGTATCCGCTCATCGGGAACTACGGCGTCAATTCGCAGGACGTCGAGTCGTGGGCGCCGCACGTCGCCGGCTTCGTGATCCGCGAGCTTTCGCCCATTGTCTCCAATTGGCGCGCCGACCACACGCTGCACGAATACCTCGTGAAGCATGGCATCCCGGGCATCCAGGGCATCGACACCCGGGCGTTGACCAAGAAGCTCCGCGTGCGTGGTGCGCTGACCGGCTGCATCTCGACGGCGGGAATCACCGTCGAGGAAGCCCTCGCCCAAGCCCGCGCCTGGGGCGGCATGGCCGGCCGCGACTACGTGAGCGAAGTCACCCACATGGAAGCCTTCCTCTGGGATCCGAAGGCCCCGGACTCGGCCGCCTGCG
>JBEISV010000417.1:0-4380 GCA_040375265.1 Verrucomicrobiales bacterium | reverse complement strand
CTCACCGATCACCCGCGTAGTCGGAACCGTCACCGGCTCATTGGAACGGCCTCGGGTGGTGACCATGGCATTGGTGCCCAGCAGGGCCGCCCGGGTCGTCCCGGAACCGTCCGCGAATTCCCGCGCCGGCTGGAAGGCCGCGCCGTCGTGGGCTGGGCTGAAGGCGCGTTCCGCCAGTCTGTGATGCGAACTTCGCCACAGTTCGAAGGCATCCCGATGGCATTCCGCACAGGCGGCCGAACCGGCGTAGGCCGCGGGCGGCAAGGATTCGGCTACGGGTGGCGACGTTCGTTCGCGGCAGCCGGCGAGCAGCAGGCCGAGCGTGAGGCAGAACCACACCAGCCATCCCGGCACGGTCCCGCCGCCACCCGGTAGGGCGCCGGGTCGGTTGGCATGGTTCGGCCGCATTGCCCGACCATCAGACACCGGTTGGCGGCGGAATCGGAAACAGAAAACCGCCGCGGCCTCCCAGCCACGGCGGTTAACAACCCACAACGACTACCCAACCGACGACCTTACTGGGCCTCGGCCTTGCGCTGCGGGCGCTTGCCTTCGCCGCGACCGCCTTCCTGGCCGCCGGGGCCGCCGGGGCCGCCGGGACCACGTTGGCCGTCGGGACGAGCGGGACGGATTTCCTCGGCAGTGAGCTGGCCGTCGCCGTTCTTGTCGAGTGTGAGCAGGGCTTTGGCGGCGCCGTTGATCTCGGCGGCATCGATGACCCCGTCACCGTTGGCGTCGAGCGCGGCGATCACCGGCGAACGGCCGGGTCCGCCACCACCGGGTCCGCGGCCGGGACGACCTTCGCCCTGGGGCGGAGCATCCTGGGCAATGGCGGTGAACGTGGCGGCGCCGAGCACGAGCGCGAGGAGGGATTGGCTGATGGTCTTCATGTGATTCCTTTGAACTTTGGTTTTGATGTTCGCGGCCTCTGTCAGTGCCGCCTTACGTATCCAAGAGATACCCGCTGGGTTAAGCCCGTATGAGTGGGCCCCGGCTAATTTGTTAAGCCGGGGTAAAAGACCGTTTTTACCCGCAAGATCCGCGTTGCGCCGGCCAGTTCGCCCTTCCGTGGGACGGCACCCCACGCCACGCTGGGCCCATGTCACCGCGTTCTTGGCTCTGTGCGTGGGTTTTTGTCGCCCAACTGGGGTTCGCTTCCGCCGCCGGACCCGATTTCTCGGCCGAGGCGCGGCTCTGGCGCCAACAACTCGGCGAACGGGTGCTGCCGTATTGGTTCGACACCGCCATCGATTGGACTCGCGGCGGCTACTCGCTGGCCGACGACGCCGTCCGGGGTCGCGGCACGCCGGACGAAAAGCAGATCGTGACGCAGGCGCGGATGGTCTGGGGCTTCTCGCTCGCCCACCGCAAAGGTTTCAGCACACCCGCACGCGATTATCTCAAGGCCGCCACGCACGGGGTGAAGTTTCTCCGCGAACACCTGCGGGACCGCGAGCACGGTGGCTATTTCTGGAGCGTCGGCCCGGACGGCACGGGGCGCGACCCGCGCAAACGGCTCTACGGCGAGGCCTTCGTGATCTACGGCCTTGTCGAGTTTCACCGGGCGGGCGGCGGAACCGACGCGCTCGCCGACGCGCTCCAACTATTCCGCGAGATCCAACGCCATGCACACGACGGCAAGGCGGGCGGTTGGCACGAACACTTTGAACGGAACTGGCAGCCCCTGCCGGCGAAGTCACCCGCCGCCATCGTCGAGGTCGCCGGCTACAAGAGCGCCAACACCCACCTACACTTGATGGAGGCGCTCACCGATCTCTACGCGGAGACCAAGGACCGCGAAGTGAAACAGGCCCTGGAGGAAGCACTGGATTTGAACCGTCGCCATTTCTACCCGGCGGACGCCGCGCGGTCGGCGTTTCATTTCCAGCCGGACTGGCGACCGGTCACCGAAGCCGGCAGCGCCGGCCTGAGCTATGGCCACAATGTCGAGTTCGCCTGGCTCATGGTGCGGGCTGAGGAAACTCTGGGACGCCGGCCTTCCTGGGAACATTTTCACGCGCACGTCCGGCACACGTTGCGCCACGGGACGGATCCCGTCCGCGGCGGCATCTACAATCGCGGCGTCCGCGACGACCCGGCCCACGACACCCAGAAAGTCTGGTGGGCCCAGGCTGAAATGCTGGCCGCGCTGACCGACGGACTGCGGCATCAGCCGGCCGACGCCGCCTACGCCGACGCGCTCGGCAAGCTGATCCTCTGGTGCAACACGCGGCAGACCGACCCCAAGTCCGGCATCTGGCTCGACACCGTCACAGCCGACGGCGCCCCGAAGTCCGCGGGCCTCGCGCACAACTGGAAAGCCAACTACCACGACGAGCGAGGCATGCTGAAGTTCGTGGAGCAATTCGAGAACCGTGACCGGCCGTGAGGCAGGCATGACTTGGAATCCCAGGGTGATCGTCCTGCTGGCATTCGCCGGTTGCGCCACCGCTCCTGCCCGGCAGACCGCACCGCCGGTGCCGAGCCTTCGTGCGGATTCAGTGATGCCCCTCTCGCCCCGCGTGACGTTGGCGGGAGGCGTGACCCCGGTTGACCTGCGAATCGTGCAGCAGCAGTTGGGTTTGCGGGCGCAATGGGCGGACGGTCATTGCGGCTTCGGTTGCCCGATCAATCACGTGGTAAAGTTGGTCCAGCCGGCGGGTGCCCGCCTGGTTGCCAGCATTGGTCCGTGCTGGTTCGAATTCGGGCTCGACCCGATCCTCGGCTGGCGACTCGTGAACCAAGGCGTAACCATCCTCGATTGAAGGACACGACCATGAACCCGATGAAATCCCTGCCCACCGTCCTGGCGATGCTGTTGCTCCTGCTCGTATCCGGCTGCCGGGAGCAACCGGCCCGGCCGCCGGCGGAAATCGTCGCCGACGCCGCCGACACGAACACCGTGGACGAAATTGGCGACGCCCTTGAGGCCCAGCTCGCCGAACGGCGGCGCTCCGGTCCGAAGCCACGTCCCAAACCCAAGGTCGCCGTCGCCGCGACGCCGGTCCGGCAACCGTCGGCGGGCCAGCAATGGTGTTTCCAATGCGCGGCGAAAGGCACCGTGACCTGTCGTGCGGAAGGCTGCACGAACGGTTACCTGCCGTGTCCCGGCCCGTGCGTGCGCCCCGGCAAGGGCACGTGGGTGCCCAATCCCAGCCGGCCCGGGGAACTGGGTTTCAAGATGTCCGTGGGCAACCGCCGCTCCGCCATCATCACCATGAATCACATCGGTGAGGTGTGGGTGGCGAAGAATGGCGAAGCCGTCTCCCTGGGGGCCTGCCCGACTTGCCAGGGCCAGACCCGGGTGGCTTGCCGCCAATGTTCCGAAACCGGCCTGGTCAAATGCGATGTCTGCCAGGGCGACCCGATCATCCCGGCCACGTGGAAGCCCACCGACAATCCTTGGTTCAACGCCCAACCCGACGTCGTCCGGCTCAAGGATGGCCGGGTGTTCCTCGGCCGGGAGGCCGGCGGCGACGGCGAGACGCTTCTGTTCCGGACCCGCGCCGGCGAGGTGATCAAGGTGCCCAAGGCGGAAGTGGTCACGCCGGCCCCCTGAAACCGCCGGGGCAACCCTCAGCCAGCCCGGCGCACGACGGAGTCCCGCTGGGCCCAGGCTGGGTCCGCCTGGGGATAGTCGAGATTGTAGTGCAGGCCGCGGCTTTCCGGGCGTTGCAGGGCGCAGGCAACGATCAGTTCGGCGACCGTGCAGAGGTCGCGGAGTTCCAGTAGGTCGGCCGTCAGGGTGTAGCCCCAATAGAACTCGCGGATTTCCTCCTGGAGATTGCCCAACCGCTTTTCCGCCCGGCGCAGGCGCTTGTTCGTGCGCACGATGCCGACGTAGTCCCACATGGTGCGCCGGAGCTCGTCCCAGTTGTGGGCGACGACGACCAGTTCGTCGGGATCGGTCGCGCGGCCGGTCTGCCACGGCGTGATTTCCGGGGCGGGTTCCACGGGCCGGTAATCCCGCGCGCGGAGAGCGGCGCGGTGGGCGCAGACGAGGGCCTCAAGGAGGGAATTGCTGGCGAGGCGATTGGCGCCGTGCAGGCCGGTGCAGGCGACCTCGCCGATGGCGTAGAGGCCGGCGACCTCGGTCTCGCCGTCGAGATTGGTGACCACGCCGCCGCATTGGTAATGCGCCGCGGGCACGACCGGAATCGGCTGGCGCGTCATGTCGATGCCGAACTCCAGGCACTTGGCGTGGATGTTCGGGAAGTGGCCGCGGATGAATTCGGCGGACTGGTGCGAGATGTCGAGGAACACGCAGTCGGCGCCGGTGCGTTTCATCTCGGAGTCGATGGCGCGCGCCACGATGTCGCGCGGCGCAAGTTCGGCCCGGGCATCGTAGCGCGGCATGAACCGCTGGCCGTCGGCGCCGCG
>JBEISV010000004.1:0-40758 GCA_040375265.1 Verrucomicrobiales bacterium | reverse complement strand
GTAGGTGCCGAGTTCGAGCCAGGAATTGACCCGCTTGGAAGCACTGACATACCAGGCGTCGGTCCGGGTGCGGCTGCTCCCGATCTGGGGGCCGACCTCGAGGAAGTCGTTCTGGAAGACGTTGTAGGTGTAATACTCAGCCTGGAAGGTCCAGCCGTCGTAGGTGTATTCGAGGGAGAGCTGGCCGTAAGGAATGTCCGCCTCGGTCCGCATGCCGCCAGGACCGAACGGCGGGTTCACCGCAATGTGCCAGGTGAAGTCGAAGACCTTCCCGTAGAGGCCGCCGATGCGCAGTCCTTCCAACGGGGTGTTCCACCAAAGTTGGGCGCCCACGTTCAGGCTCGAGTCGAGACCGTTGAAGGCGCCGATCGGCGCCGGCGGCAAGCTGTTCTGAAGTAGGCGGGCGACGCCGCCTTCGTCGGAGAGCCGGATGTAGCCGGCAAAGGCCTCATAGGAAAGGCTGCCGGCCTTGCCGAGGGGCACGTTGCCGAACAGCAGGCCGCCGTCCACCGAGGTCGAGAAGTCGCGCCAGCGCGGGTCATAGACGCCTTGGGGCAACAGCACGGAGGTGCGAGCCAGGTCGACGTCCTGAATGTGATTGTAGATGCCACCGGGCCGGCGAACGCGTCCGCCCCGCACGCCGATGTAGTCGTTGAAGGTGTATTCGACCGCGGCGTAATCGAGGAAGGGCTTGTAGTTCCCGACGTTCCCGAGGTCGAACATGAAGCCCTGGGCCGTGATGCGGGTGCGCTTGAAGGGCGAGATCGAGGCATTGAGGCCGAACTCGTTGTATTCGAACGAGCCGTCGGTGGTCTTCCCAAGGTAGTTGTAGTCGCTCGAATAGAGGAATCCTTGGCTGCCGAAGCCGTGGAGATCGACTTTTTCCCCGCCAATGGGGAGTTCCCAGGCGAGAACGTTCAGGCCGGCCAGCGTGGCAAGGCTCAGGTAGGAGGCTGCTTTGATCGGGTGCATAGGATGGTTGGTTGCCGCCCCACTGACGACTGCGGTCCGGGTCCTGGCGTGAGGGCCAGCGGGAGTCCGAACGCTGCGGGCCGCGCGGTTGCCTGTGGGGTGACAGACGGAGTTTCAATCGGCGGCAACATTCCGGACTTTAGGCCGAAAACTCGACGGTTGGGGAAGCGGTCCGGTTACCTGGTCGGGGCAAGATTCCGTTGCCCCTAGGGCGGCAAGAAGTTGCGAGGGCAATGGCAAAGTGCCGCAAAGGGAAGAAATTCTGCTGGCGTCGGCCCTTGTCGGCCGGAGAGCCTGCAATCCCATGAAGTATGTCTTTGTCACGGGCGGGGTCGTGAGTTCCCTCGGCAAGGGGCTCACCGCGGCGGCGCTCGGAACCTTGCTGGAGAACCGGGGGCTGAAGGTGGCGCTCCAGAAGTTCGATCCCTACCTGAACGTGGATCCGGGCACCATGTCGCCCTTCCAGCATGGGGAGGTCTACGTGCTCGACGACGGCGCGGAGACCGACCTGGACTTGGGGCATTATGAGCGGTTCACGAACACGAAGCTGAGCCGCAAGAACGCCACCACCAGCGGGCAGGTTTACCAACAGGTGCTCGATAACGAACGCGACGGCGTCTACCTCGGCAAGACGGTGCAGGTCATCCCGCACGTCACCGACGAGATCCAGCGTCGCATCACCCTGCTGTCCGAGGACACCAAGGCCGACGTGCTGATCACCGAGATCGGCGGGACGGTGGGCGACATCGAGGGGTTGCCGTTCCTCGAGGCGATCCGCGAGTTCGCCCTCGAAGTCGGGCCGCACAACGTCTGCTTCATCCACGTCACCTACATTCCGTTCATCAAGGCGGCCGGCGAACTGAAGACGAAGCCGAGCCAGCAGAGCGTCGCCAAGCTCCGGGAAATCGGTCTCGCGCCCCACCTGCTCGTGTGCCGCACCGAGCACGCGCTGAACAAGGAGATCCGCCAGAAGCTTAGCGTGTTCTGCAACGTGCCCTTCGAGGCTGTCATCGAGGAAAAGGACGTGGACCACTCCATCTACGAGGTCCCGCTCATGCTCCAGCGTGAACGCATGGACGACCTCGTCTGCCGGCAACTGCACCTCGACGTGCCGCCGGCCAACATGGGGCACTGGCAGGACATCATCCGGCGCCTCGTCGCGCCGCAGCACCGGGTCCGCATCGGCGTGGTCGGCAAATACATCGAACTACAGGACGCCTACAAATCGGTCTACGAAGCCCTGAAACATGCCGGCGTGGCCAATGACTGCGGCGTGGTGATCGAACAACTCGAGTCCGAAGAGGTGGAAAAACCCGGCGGGGAAAGACTGCTCAAGGACCTCGGCGGCATCCTGGTGCCCGGCGGCTTTGGCGAGCGGGGCGTCGAGGGCAAGATCAAGGCCGCCCGATACGCCCGTGAAAACAAGGTGCCGTATCTCGGCCTCTGCCTCGGCATGCAGATTGCCTCGATCGAGTTTGCCCGGAATGTCCTCGGCCTGTCTGAGGCGCATTCCACCGAGTTCAACTCGCAGTCGCCGGACCCAGTCATCCACCTCCAGGAAACGCAACGCCATGTGAAGCGCAAGGGCGGCTCGATGCGCCTGGGCGCGCAGGAATGCCAACTGAAGGACGGTTCCCTGGCGCAGAAACTTTATGGCGCATTCTTCATCAGCGAACGCCACCGTCACCGCTACGAATTCAACAATGCCTACCGCGAGCGTTACGAGGCGGCCGGCTTTGTCTTCAGCGGCACGACGCCGGATAACGCTTTGGTTGAGATCGTCGAGCTGCCGGCGCATCCGTTCTACATCGCCTCGCAGTTCCATCCGGAATTCCTGAGCAAACCCAACCGGCCACACCCGCTGTTCAAGGGGTTCATTGCCGCCGCGCACCAGCGCCAGCACCACCAACCGTTGGCGGTGGTCTAAGTCTGCGGGCGTGGCGGGCGTCCGCGGTTGTTCATGGACGCCGGTTCAGGCGAACTTCGGATAATAGCGCGACTGCCGGGAGGCTGGCGTCGGCGCAAAACCGAGGTTGGGCAGCACCTCCTCGCGGGGCAGCACGATGGGGGTGCCGTCGGCCGCCTCGGGATATTCGAAGACCTTGCCCTCGTAGTTGCGGATCACCACCCGGTCATGGTTCCGGCTGAGGACGTATTCGGGGTTCACTGGAACCTTGCCGCCGCCGCCGGGCGCATCGATCACGTATTGCGGGACGGCGTAGCCGGTGGTGTGCCCGCGCAAACCCTGGATAATCTCCAAGCCCTTCCGCACGCTGGCGCGCAGGTGGGCCGAGCCTTGGATCAGGTCACACTGATAGAGGTAGTAGGGGCGGACGCGGCACATCAGCAGCTTCTGCGTGAGTGCCTTCATCACCTCCACGTCGTCGTTCACGTGCTTCAGCAACACCGATTGGTTGCCAAGCGGGATGCCGGCATCGGCCAGACGGCCCAGGGCGGTCCTGACTTCGGTGGTCAGTTCCCGCGGGTGGTTCACGTGCACGCTCATGAAGAGCGGGTGATACTTCTTCAGCATCGCGCAAAGCTCCGGCGTGATGCGTTGCGGCAGGAAGATGGGGATGCGAGTCCCGATCCGCAGGAATTCGAGATGCGGGATCGCGCGCAGCCGGGCGAGGAGGTGATCGAGCTTGTCGTCGCTCAGCAGGAGGGCGTCGCCGCCGCTGAGCAGCACGTCGCGGATTTCCGGGTGTTGCTCGATGTAGGCGATCTGGCGGTCGAACTCGGGATGGAAATCGTAGCCGCTGGCGTTGCTGACGAGCCGTGACCGAGTGCAATAGCGGCAGTAGGCGGCGCAGCGGTCGGTCACCAGGAATAGCACCCGGTCGGGATACCGATGGACCAAGCCCGGCACGGGCGAGTGCGAATCTTCGCCCACCGGATCATCCGTTTCCCAGGACGCGGTGTTTCCCTCCTCAATCCGCGGAACCACCTGCCGCCGGATCGGGCAGTTCGGGTCGTTGGGATCAATGAGGTTGAAGAAGTGCGGCGTGATCGCGACTGCGAGCTTGGCGCGGGCGAGAATCGCGCCGGCACGTTCTTCCTTGGTCAGCGTGGGCAGGTAACGCTCCAGTTGCTCCAGCGTCGTGACGCGGTGCTTGAGCTGCCAACGCCAGTCGTTCCACTCATGCTCCGGGACCTCGGCCCAAGGTCCGCGACCCGCCGGCCGAAACTCCTTCAACGCGAGCAGGGCAGTTGAAGCGGCCGACGAGATTTCCGCCGCAGAAGGCTCGAAGTCCATGTGAACAGTGCGGCCGAAAGTAGGCGGGAAGGGGGGGGCGTCAAGCGGCCGGCCTCGGGCCCTCCGGCCGCTGGTTCAATCCCGCGTGATCGCCATCAGCCGACGTTCCAGTTCGGCCCGCAGTTCCTCACGGCCGGCCTCATCGAGGCGCCGCGGGACCACCAACGGTTCACCGAAGCGGACTTCGCAGCGACCGAACGGCAACGGCACCTGATAGCCATCCCAGCTGCGCAGGACTTTCTTGGCGCTGAGGAAATAGCTGACCGGCACCAGCGGCAGCGCCGCGTATTGGGCCAACGCTATGACTCCGGCCTGCACGTGGTAGCGCGGCCCGCGTGGTCCGTCGGGTGTGATCGCCAAGTCCGCGCCGCTGCGGGCGGCGTCGATGAGTTCGGCCATCGCCTGTGGTCCGCGCCGGCTGCTGGAGCCGCGCACGGCCTGGACCCCGAACAACTCGACCACCCGGGCAGCGATCGCGCCATCCTTGCTCGCGCTGGCCATCGTGGTCAGGCGGCGGTCTGGGCCGAGCGGCCGCACGAAGCGGCGGTAAAGCACCGGCGCGAGGGCACTGCGGTTGTGCCAGAGCGCGAAAATGGCCCGTTGCGACTGGCCGGGCTTGAGCAGGCCCGACGGGTCTTCGGCGCTCCAGCGAAAGGTGGCGGCGAAGGCGTTGACCAGCAGCCACACGGCCCGGGCCGCGACCCGGCCGCCCGCGGTAACCGGGTTGGCCTCGACGGCGGCGAGCGGATCCTTGGGGGCGGGCGTGGACATTAGGCGCCGCGTTTGAGGCAGGCTCGGACGAGTTGTTCGACCGAGGCGGATTCGCCCAGCACCGAGAGCGCGGCGCGGGCGGCCGTGGAGGCGTCGTTCTGCTTGAAGCCGAGCGCGACTAGCGCCGAGGTGGCGTCGGCCAGTGTCTTTTCCGTCGTGGACAGCGTGACGGTGCCCGCGCCGGACGTCACCGGCCCGCCAGGCGAGAAGCTGATCGAGCCGAGCTTGTCGCGGAGTTCGACGACGATGCGTTCGGCCGTTTTCTTGCCGACCCCGGAGATGCCTGAGAGCGACTTGACGTCCCCGGCCGCAACGGCGGCGGCGAAACCCGCGGCGCTCATTCCGCTGAGCACGTTGAGCGCGAGCTTGGGGCCAATTCCGGAAACCGTGTTGATCAGCAGGCGGAAGAGGTCGCGTTCGGCAGCCGAGACGAAGCCGTAGAGCGTGTGGGCATCTTCGCGGATCGCCAGGTGGGTCAGCAAATGCACATCGCTGCCGACGGCCGGCAGGCGGTCAAACGAGGAGAGCGGCACCAGCACCTCGTAACCGACGCCGTGGACATCGACGGTGACGTGGGCGGGAAGAGCCTCGACAAGTTTGCCGTGGAGAAAGGTAATCATTCAGACGAGGTCGAACTGCTGCCGATGGAAAATCACCAAGGACCAATGGCCAAGGACCAAAGCTGCCAACCATGGGTCATTGGTCACTGGTCACTGGCGTCTTGGTTTTCGACACCAGCCTGACTTCGCCAATCACCATGGCTTTGTCCACCGCCTTGCACATGTCGTAGATCGTCAGCGCCGCGAGGCTGACCGCGGTGAGCGCCTCCATTTCCACACCGGTCGGCGCTGTGATGCGGGCGGCGGCCGTGATCACGATGCGGTCGCGGGTGCCGGGGATCTCGAAGTTCACCTCGCAGTGCGTGATCGGCAGCGGATGGCAGAGCGGGATCAGGTCGCCGGTCTTCTTGGCGGCCATGATTCCGGCGAGGCGGGCGGTCGCGAGCACGTTGCCCTTGGCACTATGGTTGGTCTCGATGAGGTCCAACGTGGCTGGGGCGAGCCGGATTTCGCCGCGGGCCACGGCCAGCCGGAACAGCGCCGGCTTGTGCGAGACGTCGACCATGGAAGCCTCGCCGGTCGGCGAAACGTGCGAAAGTTGCGATGCCACGCGGCCAGCGAACCAAATCCCGCTCGCGCCGGCCAGTCCCGACGCTACCGTCGCCGCGATGCGCGAAACGCAAGCAATCGCCGGTGACTTGGCGGTCGAATCCGAAGCCATGCTGGGCGACGTGCGCGCCTTGGCGGAGCAGGCCGGGGTCGCGGCCGGCGCGCTGACGTTGATCGCGCCGACGTTGCCGGAAGTGACGAGCGTGGCGGCTTTGCGCGCGTTCCTCCGGGCCTACACCGCGGACACGCTGGCCCGACGCGAATGGCCGGTGATCCTGCGCGCCTGGGAATTGGCGCGCGCGGGGCAGGCGCGGGAATTGGTCGCGCTGGACCGGGAATGGACCGCGCAGCACCGAAATGCCGCGTTTGCCGAGGCCAGCTTCCGCGTGGGTCAACGGCAGTTGAACAAGCTGCGGCCGTTGCGCCATGAACGAGTCGTCCAGCGTTACGCCGCCGCGGTCGAGGCCGGTGAGGCACGGGCGTGGCATCCGTTGGTCTATGGGTTGACCCTGGCCGTGTTCAGTCTGCCGCTGCGCCAAGGGTTGGTGAACTACGCCGCCCACGCCGTGGCCGGCATGGTGGACGCGGTGGCGCAACGACACCGGTTGCCGGCTGAGGAATGCGCGGCGGTGTTGGACTCCGTGGCCGCGGAACTGCCCGGCGCATTGCCGCCGTTGCCCGGAGCGGTGTTCGCGGTCTGCTGAGGGTCAACTCCGGGTTCGCCTCCGGAATCCGTTTGGCCAATCCTTTGGCCGTGAGTCCGGTCCTCATCCTCGGCTGCGTGGCGGTGTATTTCTCGATGCTGCTCGGCATCGCGTGGGTCACCGGCCGACGGGCGAGCGAGGCAGGTTATTTTCTTGGGAACAAGAATTCCCCTTGGTGGCTCATCGCCTTCGGGTTGATCGGTGACTCGCTGAGCGGGGTGACGTTCATCTCCGTGCCAGGCGAGGTGGGCGCGAAGCACTTTTCCTACCTCCAGGTCGTGTTGGGTTACGTGCTCGGTTACGTGGTGATCGCGGAGGTGCTGCTGCCGCTCTACTACCGGCTCAATCTCACGAGCATTTACACCTACCTCGGCCAACGCTTCGGTCCGGCGACCCAACGCACGGGCGCGTTCTTCTTCGTCCTGTCCCGCACGCTTGGCGCGGCGGCCCGGCTCTTCCTCGCCGTGAATGTCTTCCAGACCTTCGTCTTCGAGCGGCTGGGGGTGCCGTTTTGGCTGACGACCGCCGTGATCCTCGTGCTGATGCTCGTTTACACCTACCGCGGCGGTATCCAGACGCTGGTGTGGACCGATCTGTTCCAGTCCGCGTTCCTTTTGCTCGGCGTTACCTTGTCGATGGTGGCGATCGCGCAGGGCCTGGGAATCGGGGCCGGCGGCTTGGTGGAGCGCATCCGGGCCAGTCCCACGTCGGAGACGTTCTTCTGGGATTGGCGGGCGCCGAACTACTTCTGGAAGCAGTTCCTCAGCGGCGCGTTCATCGCCATCGTGATGACCGGGCTCGACCAGAACATGATGCAGAAAAATCTGAGCTGCCGGTCGCTGCGGGACGCCAAGAAGAACATCTATGCGTTCATCCCGGTGTTGGTGCTGGTGAACCTGCTGTTCTTGTCGCTTGGAACGCTGCTGTTCGAATACGCGCAGGCCAAGGGAGTGACGATTCCCGCCAAGACGGACCAACTGTTCCCGACGCTGGCGCTGGGCTCGCTGGGGACGTTCGCGTCGGTGGTCTTCGTGCTGGGACTCACGGCGGCGACCTTCAACAGCGCGGACTCGGTCCTTACAACGCTCACCACTTCGTTCTGCATCGACTTCCTGCGGCTCAATGATCGGACCGACCTCGACGAAGCGACCCGGGCCAAGCGTCGGCATTGGGTGCATGTGGGGTTCGCGGCCGTGCTGCTGGCGGTCATCCTCGGCTTCCGCGCCTTCAATGACGCCTCGGTCATTTCCACGGTGCTCAAGGTGGCCGGTTACACCTACGGGCCGCTGTTGGGGCTGTTTGTGCTCGGCCTGACCACGCGCTTTGCCGTGCGGGATCGATGGGTGCCGGGGTTGTGTTTCCTCGCCCCGGTGCTGTGCTGGCTGCTCGACCGGAACTCAGAAGCCTGGTTCGGCGGCTACAAGTTCGGCTTCGAGTTATTGATGCTGAACGGACTGCTCACCGCCGCAGGAATCTTGGCTGTGGCGCGGCGCCGAGAAGCGGTCACCAGTGCCTGAAGAAGGAAGCAGGATGAGCCCCCACGCTCATCCTGCCGCCCGCTCGTCGTTGGTGGGTTGGCAGGTTAGGGAAAACGGACTGAAAGAGAAAACCCGGCGGCCAGTGGGAAGCCCGGCCGCCGGGCCAGTTGTCATGAGGCGGCGCGTCCTGCCTGTTCGCCGGACGCGGTCGAGGTGGAAGGTTGGACTTGTTGTCCCAATGCTGATGACCGGGACGGAGGGTAACACCGGAAGTCGTTTTGCGGCTGAGGTGTTCTTTCCACGAATCCGTGGGACGCATCAGGGATGCCAACCCGAATTATAGGGCGTTTTCATGGAAATCCGGCCGCCCGGCTGCCCATTACGCGGCAACCTGTCGCGTTTTGCCCAGTGAAGTGTCCCCGAAGTGCCGACTTACATCGCCAACTGGACGATCCGTTCCTGCACTTGCTCGGTCCAGCGTGCCACATAACTCATGGCCCGGTAGAGCTGCTCCAAACGCTCCAGCGGCAGCGCCCCGGCCCGTTCTGGGGAACCCGGCGCTGGCGCGGCGGCCCAGACCGCGTTGAGTTGCCGTAGTTCGGTCACCAACTCATCGCGTTTGGAGTTCACCCGGCCTTGAAGTCCTTGCAACCGGTCCAGCCAGTCGAGGCCCTCCTGCATCAGTCGAAGCTTGAGCATGGGCGATTCCGCGGTGGATTTGCGCTTCAGGAACTCGTCGGCGTCGCGGCAGCTCTGCCCGACCTCAACGAACAGATCCATCGTGCCGGGCGGAATGCGCTGCACGTCCTTGGGTTTGCCGCCGGCCTCCAGCTCCAGCAAGTGGAGCAACCGGTCGCGCGGTTCGCGGAGCGTGTTGTAGGCGGCGTTCAGCTCGGCGTAACGGGTGTTGGCGGCGGCCTTCTCCGCTGCCGAGGCGGAATGAACCCGGTCAGGATGAACCTCGGCGGACAGCGGCAGGAAGCGCGACTTGAGCGCGTCGGCATCCAGCCACGGACGGCGGGATTCGGAGAGCAGGGCAAAGGCGTCGGTCATTGGATGAACCTGCAGCAGGAGACTGGCTTCGCTCAATCGCGTGGTCGGCGAACTGCAATTTTTCGCGCGGCAACCAAACCAAATGCCAGAGCGAACGTCATATCCGCCAACAAACGTCCCAAAGAGAATGTCTCCGTTTGATTGAAGCCGCCGGACTTCCAGAAAACCAAGGGGGCGCCGATACGCGTGATTCCGTCATTCACTTGGCCCAGGCCGGAACCGTCAGACATGATCAAGTAGGACAATCCTGAGTAAGCAATGAAAACGATTGCCGCCACCGACAGCATGACTTTCCAGAAGTTGGCCGACGGTATTGCCATTTCCTAGGCGCTGAAGCTCTCGCCGCAGGAGCAGCTCGTCGCCGCGTTCGGGTTCTTCACCTTGAAGCCGCCTTCTGTCAGGGCGTCGGAATAGTCCAGTTCGCTGCCGGTCACGTAGAGGGCGCTCTTGGGGTCCACCACAACCCGCACGCCGCAGCTTTCGACAAGAATGTCGCGGTTCTGCGGCTGGTCCTGCAAGTCCATCTTGTATTGCAGGCCCGAGCAGCCGCCGCCCACGACCGCCACCCGGAGCACGCCGCTGGGCCGGCCCTGCTTGGTGAGCAGCGTCGAGACCTTGTGGCCCGCGGCCCCGGTGAGCTTGATGAGCCGTTCGTCGCCCACGCGAAAACTCGGCTGGGCGGCGGCAACTTTGGTGGCGGCTCCAATCTTTCCGGCAATCATTACGCCGCCAACGTAGGGTTCATGGTCCGAAGCGTCAACGCAGCTGCCGGCGGCCGGCCGTAAAGACCGCAGGTGACACGGCGGCAGACCCGTTTCAAGCTCCCTCGGTGCCTGTTTCTTCCGCTCAACTGTGGCGCGCCCTGAACGATCGGCGCCGCCTGTTTCTACTGTCGGGTCCCTGCGTGATCGAGTCCGAGGAATTGTGCCGAACCATTGCCCGGAAACTGAAGCAGACCTGCGCCAAGCTCGGGATCACCTATGTGTTCAAGGCCAGCTTCGACAAGGCGAACCGTTCCTCCGGCAAGTCGTTCCGCGGTCCCGGGCTGACGGATGGCCTGGGTATCTTGGCGCGCCTGCGCGATGACCTCGACCTGCCGGTGGTGACGGATGTCCACACCGAGGAGCAGGCGGAGATGGCCGGCGAAGTCTGCGATATTCTCCAGATCCCCGCGTTTCTCTGCCGGCAGACGGACTTGATCCACTCCGCGGTAGCGACGGGGCGGATCGTCAACATCAAGAAGGGGCAGTTCCTCGCGCCGCTCGACATGCGGAACGTCGTCGCCAAGGCCGCCGAATCGGCTCCGCGGGGCAAGGCGAAGCTGCTTTTGACGGAGCGTGGGACGACGTTCGGATACAACAACTTGGTGGCCGACATGCGGGCGCTGCCGCTGCTCGGCGGGTTGGGTTTCCCGGTGGTTTTTGACGCGACCCATTCGGTGCAACTGCCGGGCGGCGCGGGCGACCGGTCGGCCGGCCAGCGGGAGTTTGCGCCGGTCTTGGCGCGGTGCGCGGTGGTGGCGGGGGCCAATGGGCTCTTCATTGAGACGCATCCGCGGCCGGACGAGGCGTTCAGCGACGGGCCGAACATGGTTCCGCTGGCGGACATGCCGAAGTTGCTGGCGCAGTTGGTTCGCCTCCGGGAGGCGCTATGACAGTGCTGCCGCATTTGGACTGCGCGCGCGATTGCCATTTCGGCGGGAGTTCCTAGCGTCGGCCCATGCGCCGCGGCCTCGCCGTCTTGGAGTGGACGACCGGAATGATCGGTCTGGGGCTGCTGCGTTTCTTCGCGACGGTCCAGCACATCGGCGCGTTCTCCCTGATCACGCTCGGCGTGGCGGTGACCAAGCTCTTCGTCGCCCAGCGCGTCATCTTCCCCGCGGTCCAGCAGCAACTGGCCCGGGCCGGCGTGCGCCTGCTGCCGATCATCGGTTTCATCGGCGCGGCGGTCGGTTTCGTCATCGTGGGGCAGACGCTCAGCCTGCTGGCCCAGGTGGGGCAGGTGGGCCTAACAGGTGACTTGCTGGTAATGGTGGTGGTGCGGGAGGTGGCGCCCTTCGTGGCGGCGCTGGTGGTGCTGGCGCGGGTCGGCACCGCCACGGTCGTCGAACTGGGAACGGCGCGGGCCATGGGTGAGGTCGAAACCCTCGAAGCGCTCGGCATCGACCCGATTCATTTCCTCGTCGTGCCGCGCGTGATTGGGCTGACCTGTTCGGTGATGGCGCTGACGGTTTACCTGACGCTGATCACGCTGTTCAGCGGTTGGGTGTTCGCCTTGCTCGCCAACCTACCGTATCCGCTGGCGGTCTACTTCGGCTACATCGCTGGCGCCTTGGAGTGGTATGATTTCGTGCTGATCGGGGCCAAGACCGCGAGCTTTGGCGCGGTGAGCGCCATGGTGGTCTGTTATCACGGGCTGGCCCAGCCGGTCCGCATCGAGGACGTGTCCGCCGCCACGACCCGCACGGTCGCGCAATGCGTGGTCGCGTTCGGCCTGCTGGACGGCGCCTTCCTCATCCCGAGCCTGATGTTGTGGACGAACCGCTGATCCAACTGACCCAAGCCGACTTGGTTCCGACGCCCGGAGGGGAAATTTCGCTCCGCGGCGTCTCGTGGAGCGTCCGCCGCGGCGACTGGTGGGTCCTGGCGGGACCGCCCAACTGCGGCAAGAGCTCCCTGCTGATGGCGATGGGCGTCATGCACCCGTTGGCGGGCGGCGAACTTCGCCTGTTTGGCCAATCCATTTCCCCGACGATGGGCGACGAACTGGCCTCGTTGCGGCGTGGCATCGGGCTGCTGTTTGAGGGCGGTGGGCACTTGTTCGAACACGCGACCGTATTGGAAAACGTCTCCCTGCCGGTCCGCTACCATCACAACCTCGACATCGAGGAGGCCGAAGAAAGGGTCCGGCCCTTCCTGGAGGCCTGCGGTTTGGGAACCGTTTCGGGGCAGGTGACACGGCACCTAAACCGAGCCCAACGCCGGCGAGTAACCCTGGCGCGGGCATTGGTGCTGCAACCGGAAGTGCTGCTGATCGACAATCCGGTGGCCGGCCTGGATCCGGGGCAGGTCCGGTGGTGGCGCGGATTCCTGTCCCAGCTGAACGCCGGACACCCGGCCATGGAGAACCGGGCGGTGACACTGGTCCTGGCCACCGATGATCTGCGGCCGTGGTTACCGTTGGCGCAGCAATTCGCCGTTGTGCGCGAACGGACGCTCACAGCCGTGGGGGACCGGATCCAGTTGAAGACGCAATACGGGGACTTGCTCGCCCAGTTGTTGGATGACGAACCTCGCTGACTCCCGCCGTGCTGGCTCCGCTCCTTGAGGAATTCCTGATCCATCTGCGGCATGAACGCGGTCAGGCGGAGCTTACCCAGAGAACCTACCAGCACGCGCTCCAACAGTTCGTGGACTGGGCTGAGGCGCGGAAGTTGGCTCAGTGGCGGGACGTCCAATTCGCGGACCTGATGGCGTATCTGGAGCACCAGCGGAATCGTCGCCGCAAGGACGAGGAACCGGACAAGGACACGGGCGCCAAGCTGAGCGCTTCAACCCTCTACTTGCACGTCGCCGCCTTGCGTTCGCTGTTCCGCTTCGCCGAGCAGGAGGGTCTCGTGACCCAGAACCCGACGGAAAACCTGACGTTGCCTCGCCGCTGGAAGACGCTGCCCAAGGCCCTGAGCGAGGATGAGATTGCCCGCCTGCTGCGCCCGCCGACCACGGTGACGCCGACCGACCTTTGCACCCACGCCATTCTGGAATTGGCGTATGCCAGCGGCCTGCGGTTGGCCGAATTGCGCGGGCTCCGGCTGGAGCAGCTGCATCTCGAAGCAGGTTTCGTCAGCGTGATTGGCAAAGGCAACAAACAGCGCGTGGTGCCGATGGGATCAAAGGCGCAAGCCGCGCTGACCCGCTACCTCGCGAGCGGCCGGCCGGACCTGGTGAAGGCGCGTTCGCCCTCCAACGTTTTCCTGACCCGCCGTGGGACCGCCTTTGCCCATGTCACCATGTGGAAACGCATCACTGATTGGGTGGCCCAAGCGGGCGTGGAAAAGCACGTCACTCCGCACATGCTGCGGCACAGCTTTGCCACCCACCTGATGGAGCACGGAGCTGACCTGCGGGTGATCCAGGAACTGCTCGGGCATGCGAGCATCAACACCACGGAGATTTACACCCACGTTGCCGGCCAGCGGTTGCAGGAGGTGCACCGGCAGTTCCATCCGAGGGCCGGCTGAAAACGAAAAAGGCGGCCCGAAGGCCGCCTTGGTGAAGCGTGGAAATGTGAATCCGATCAGATCGCTTCGCCGACTTGGAAGCGAAGGAAGCGGCGCACCGTGATGGCGTCGCCCAGCGACTTGCCGACCGAGGCCACGTGCGCCTCGACCTTCAGGTCCGGATTCTTGACGAAGCCCTGTTCGAGCAGGCAGTTCGTCTCGAAATACTTGTTCAGCTTGCCCTTAAGGATGCCTTCCATAGCGGCGGCCGGCTTGCCCTTGAGGGCGTCCGACTGGGCGGCGATTTCGCGTTCCTTGTCGATGATGGCCTGCGGAACTTCCGAACGGCTGACGGAAACCGGGCTTGCCGCGGCGATTTGCAGGGTCACGTCGCGAAGCAATTGGCGGAAGTCCTCGTGGGCGACGGTGGCCTCATTCATGGCCCCGACCTCGACGAGCACGCCGACTTTGCCGCCCGTGTGGATGTAGGCGGCGACGGCGCCGACACCGGCGACTTCGAGCCGCTGGGCCCGGCGGACCTGGATGTTTTCGCCGATCTTGGCGACGGCCGCGACGCGGTCCGCCTCGAGATCCACGCCGGGCGAACTGGCGACTTTCGCGGCGAGTTCACTGACGAACGCCTTGAAGCCGTCATTGCGGGCGACGAAGTCGGTTTCGCAGTTCACTTCGATCAGTGAACCCACCTTGCCACCGCTGACGACGGCCTGGCCAATGAGACCTTCGTTGGCCGCGCGGTCCGCCTTCTTGACGGCGGCCGCGGCGCCCTGCTTCCGCAGGAGGTCGATGGCGGCGTTGAGATCGCCCTTGGTTTCATCAAGGGCCTTTTTGCAGGCCATCAGCCCGGCGCCGGTCATGGCGCGGAGCTGGCCCACCAATGCGGGAGTGATTTCAGCCATGGAATTGGGAATCAGTAGATGGATTGGACCAGTGCGACCGAGGCCACACCGATGCAGTTCAGGCTGCCGGGGCGGGAGCCGGAGCGGCTTCCGCGACCGGGGCTGCCTCGACGGCGGCCGGGGCCTCGGTCTGTGCGTTCACGCGTCGGGCCTTCTTGGCGTCGGCCTCGGCCTTGCCCTGCGAGATCGCCGTGGTGACGACCTGAAGCAGGAGCTTGACCGAGCGGATTGCGTCGTCGTTGCCGACGATTGGATAATTCACCAAGTCGGGATCGCAGTTCGTGTCGACGATGGCGACGACCGGAATATTGAGACGACGGGCTTCCGCGATCGCGTTGTGTTCGCGCTTGATGTCGATGATGAACATCACGTCGGGCTGGGTGTTGATGGTGCGGAGCCCATCCAAATTCTTGAGCATCCGGCCGTGTTCGCGGCGGATCATCGACTGCTCCTGCTTGACGTATTGGTTGATCGAGCCGTCCTGCTCCATCCGCTCAATGTCTTTCATCCGCTTCAACGACCGCTGCATCGTCTTGAGGTTGGTCAGCGTGCCGCCGAGCCAACGGGAATTGACGAAGGGCTGGCCGCAGGAAAGGGCGGCCTCCTTGACGGCTTCCTGCGCCTGCTTCTTGGTCCCGACGAAGAGGATGTTCCCACCCTTGGCCGCCGTCTGGCTGAGGAATTGGCACGCCGCGTCCAACTGGGGCAGCGTCTTGCTGAGGTCGATGACGTGGATGCCGTTGCGGGCCTCGAAGATGTATTGCTTCATCTTCGGATTCCACCGACGGGTTTGGTGGCCGAAGTGGACGCCTGCTTCGAGGAGTTCCTTAATTCCGATGCTGCTCATGCTGTCTGCAAACTTCCGATGGTTTCGACGTTACCCGGGACTGTGCCCGACGCCATCCGGCGGAAGAACCGGATTGTTTCCGATGTGGCTGTGGCCGCCGGGTGCCCACGCATCTGGCAATTATTAAGGCCGTTTCCCCATACCACCGCGGTAAAGGGAGGCGGAAACTGGCAAACCGCCCGCCCGGGAGCAACTGCGAAGTTTGGGGCGCGGGAATGATTTGGCCCCCGTGAATCGGGCGGACTGGCAGTTTGGGATGACGGTGGTAGGCGAATCCGATGTCTACGGAAGCCAACTTTGAACCCCGTTCCGTCCGTGTTGTCCGCGTCCGAACAAAAAGCGGGCACCTTGCGGTGCCCGCCTAACCCAAACAACCAAACTAAACCTCCTTTGCTGGCGTCGATGCCAGCAGGGGCCGGTCCTTCAGTCGTTGCAACCGCGGTGTCCGGCCCGTGAACCAACGTCGCAATTTCTAGCCGCGGCGGACCAGCCTTCAACGGAAAAATTGTCACGCCGCCGTCAAATGATGGCTGATCAAAATTGTTCCGACGCGTGTTCTCAGTTGTGAGTAAAACTCGCGAAAATTCGGCGATTTCTCGCCTGTCCGCGGGTGTGCCGGCTGGCTCGTCGCCCGGCGTTCAGGCAGCGAAGGCCAACAGCTCCGCCGAGCGCGATTTCACGATCAACTGCTTGTGAAAACGGCGCTGGGCGGTGAGGGCGAACTCCTGAAACAGCGTCGGGAATGTCAGCAGCGGATAAGGTTCCAGCCATGCCAGCGCTGCGGCCTCATTGGCCGCCCGTCGGAACGACGGGATGAGACCCGGCGTCGCGACGGCGCCGAGCATCTGACGTAGGAGTCGGCTCTTGAGCCGCTCCAGTTCCGTTTCGATCGTCCATGGGTAGTCCGAGGCGCCTTCCTGGGGAAGTCGGCCGAGTCGGAGCAGAGTGTTGATTTCGTGTGTCATCGGTCTGTTGTCTTGAAGTTGGGTGTTGGCTGGGCTGCGACGGGTAATCCTCGGAAAAGAAAAACCCCACGATTGGCGGGCAATCGTGGGGTTTTTCAGAAACTTTGGTCGCCGTCTTTGTCCTAGATGGTGACCTCCACGTCGCCCGCCGCCGCGGTCTGGTGCCAGAGGCAAATCGGCTGCATGCGCTGGGAGGAGCGCTTCAGGCCGGTGCTTACCATTGTGCGGGCGAAATTCATCGCAGAGACCTGGGACGGTTAGCGCATGCTCCAGACGGCGTCAAGTTGGGGTGCATGGCTGCGCAAATGACGCCTCGTTTGCCCAAATCCACTGAGGGCGAAGCAGTTTGGATTTCCCGGTGCGCGTCGGGAATTGGTTTCAACCCGCTGTTCCGACGGTTACAACCGGTCCGTGAAGTGTTTTGTCACGGGAGCCTCCGGGTTCGTGGGCGGTAATTTGGTGCATGAGTTGGCCCGGCGAGGCCATCGCGTCCGGGTCCTGCTCCGCCCGGGAGCGGATATGCGCGGTCTCCATGGCGTCGAGGTGGAGCGAGTGGAAGGCGACATCACCGACAAATCGGAACAACTCGCCGAAAAAATGCGGGGCTGTGACTGGTGTTTCCACGTCGCGGCAAGCTACGCGCTGTGGCTGCCGGACTACCGGCCGATGTTCGCCGCTAATGTCCTGGGCACGCAAAAAGTAATCCGGGCCGCGTGCAAGGCAGGTTGCACACGAATCATCTACACGAGCACGGTGGGGTGCATCGGACTGCCCAAGCCGACGCCCGAAGGCAAAATCGTCCCGACCGACGAATCCACCCCGGTTTCGGAGACGCAAATGACGAACCCCTACAAACTGTCCAAATGGCAGGCGGAGGTCGCGGCCCGGGAGCTGGTAGAGCGGGGGGCGCCTGTCATCATCGTCAATCCCAGCGCGCCGGTGGGGCCGCGGGATGTGAAACCGACGCCGACGGGCCGGATGATCCTCGATTTCCGAAACGGTGCGATGCCGGCCTACCTCGACACTGGCCTCAACTTCGTTCACGTCCGTGACGTCGCCGCCGGGCACATATTGGCTGCGGAAAAGGGCAGAATTGGGGAGCGCTATATCTTGGGAGCGGCCGACGGCAACCTCACGATGAAACAGGCCTTCGAACACCTCAGCCGAATCACCGGCCGGCCGGCCCCTCGGTTTCAGGTGCCGTATGGCGTCGCGTTGGCAGCGGCACATGTTGACGAACTGCTTGCGAAGCTGACGGGAAAACCTCCAAAGGCGCCGTTGGCGGGGGTGAGGATGGCCGCCTACAAGATGTGGTTTAATCCGGCCAAGGCCATCCGGGAGCTTGGACTGCCCCAAACCAATCCGGTGCAAGCCTTGGGCGACGCGGTGACGTGGTTTGAGCAAAACGGGTATGTAAAGTCCCGGTAAACCGTCTTGTTGGCCGTCGGGATGGGCCGAAGGTTTCGAGTGTTGTTTGAGTCCCAATTGAGTTTCGAAAAACAGCTTGTGAAATATTTCACGACCACCCAGCATCCTGCCTCCGTTTTTGGGAACACATCGGCTTGGGTTGTCTCCAACCGTCCGTTTTCCGCGGTTTCTGCGTCATGCGTTTGATCAAACAGCTTTTGGTTCTCGCCGCTTTGCTGGCTGCTCCGGTTGCCGGATGGGCGGCTGAAGGTGGTGAGTCGGTGGGGCTGCCGCTGGCGGCTCCGGTCATTTTCGACCTGGGATGGTTCAAGGTGACCAACTCGATGCTCGTGATGGCAGTCGTGGCGCTTTCGTTGATTGTTTTCGTTCAGATGGCCACCCGGAACATTCAGCGAGTTCCTCAGGGGTTGCAGAATTTTGCGGAGTGGATTGTTGAATCGCTCTCCGGGTTCTTGGCAGGGATCATGGGGGAAAAGCTGGTTCGCCAGACCTTCTGGTTCTTTTTCACGGTTTTCCTGTTCATCATTACGGCCAACTGGTTTGGGCTGTTGCCGGGCGTGGGCACGATCGGTTGGGGAACTCCTGATGCCACCGGGCATTTGCATCACATATCTTCCCCGATTTTGCGCGGAGCCAACGCGGACCTGAACATGACCTTGGCCTTGGCGATCACGTTCTTCGCTTGCTGGATATTCTGGTCGATCAAGGCCAACGGGTCGGTGGATTTTTTTCGCACATCTTTGTCTATCACGGCGACGCTACCGGACCTTTGCGCTTGCTCCTCATGGTGATGTTTTTCCTCGTGGGTTTCTTGGAAGTTATCTCGATCATGATTCGGCCGGTCACCCTGAATTTCCGACTATTTGGCAATGTGTTCGCCGGTGAGACATTGCTGGAAACCATGCTTCACCTTGGTGGGAATTTTGGCTGGTTGGCGGCGCTGCCTTTCTACGGTTTGGAACTGATGGTGGGTGCCATTCAGGCATTGGTCTTCACGCTGCTGACCGCGGTGTTCACGGCGCTCATGTGCCGTCACGACGAGGAGCATGCGGAAACGGCCGAGGCTACGCACGACTGAGCAAGAATTTCTGGCGACCGGACCGTGGCAAAGTTCTGCGGGGGTCGCTGGTAGAAACACAAAAAGAACAGACAATGAACGGAAATATCGCCATCGCCGGCGCCGCGCTGGGTGGCACCATTGCTCTCGGACTCATCGGCTTCAAGGCCGCTGAAGCCGTCGGCCGCAACCCCGGTGCTTCCGGCAAAATCCTCGTGCAAGCGCTCCTGAGCGCAGCGCTCGCGGAAGGTGCGCTCATCATCACGATTCTGATGGGCAAGTAATTCGATGGCCCGGGGCTGCGGTGACGCAGCCCCGGGTCCTCTGCCAGTCTCCAAGAAACCCCTTTTATGTTTGGACTCCTATTCGCTGCGGAAGGTGTGACAGAAGGTCTGACCAAGACCGCCCATGAGATTGGTGAGAAGTTTGGCTTTAATCTCCAGCTCTTCGTCTCCCAGATCATTGGCTTCGCCATTTTGGCTTGGGCGCTGAACAAGTGGGCGATCAAGCCGATCTCCAAGATGCTGGATGAGCGTCGGGAGACGATCTCCGAAAGTCTTGCCAACGCTGAGCGAATCAAGACGGAGCTGGCAAATGCTGAGGTCAGGAGCCGCGAAATTGTTTCGCAGGCGTCCCTTCAGGCGAACAAGATCATCGAGGAAGCCCGCGCCGCCGCCGCCAAGATTTCTGAGCAGGAAGGCCAGCGCGCCGTGGCCGCCACCACCGACATCATCGCCAAAGCCAAGCAGGCGAACGACGCCGAGCTGGTCCGCATGAAGGCCGAGCTCCGCAAGGAAGTCACCCGCCTCGTGGTCGATGTCAGCGCTTCCGTCACCGGTGGAATCCTTTCCGTCGAACAGAAGCAGCGCCTCGCCGAAGACGCGAACAAGCAGCTCGCCAACAACTGATTTCCTGACGCCGAGCCCCGATGAAGATCTCCAAGCAATCCCGCCGCGACGCCAAGACGCTAATCAGCGCCTGCCGCGTCAACGGCCTGCTGGATGAAACCCGCGTCCGCACGGCCGTCACCCAGGTCATCGCCCAGAAACCGCGCGGATACGTCGGCACGCTCAAGCAGTTTCAGCGGCTCGTGAAGCTCGACATCGACCGCCGCACGGCCCGTGTTGAAAACGCGGTTGAGACCACTCCGGCTCAGGTCGAGGCCATCAAGGCCAATCTGGAACGCCAGTATGGTTCCGGTCTCAACGTCTCTTTCTGGGTCAACCCCGCCTTGATCGGCGGCCTCCGCATCAAGGTCGGCAGCGACATCTACGACGGTTCCGTGGCCGGACGTCTCGCGGAGATCAAAAACAGCCTTTAACCCGAAACCGGGCAGTCCCTTTAGAACTTTCAACTCCCTACTGATTCGATGAGCAACCTCCTCCAGGAAATCGAAGCCCAGATCGCCGGCGTCAAGACGTCGGTCAACAAGCAGAACGTCGGCATCGTCCGCGAAATCTCCGACGGCGTGGCCAAGATCGAAGGCCTGACCGACGCGATGCTCAACGAGATGCTCGACTTCGGCAACGGTGTCATCGGCCTCGCTTTGAACCTCGAAGAGACCGAGGTCGGCGCGATCATCCTTGGCGACTACCTCAGCGTCCGCGAGGGCACCGAGGTCCGCACCACGGGCAAGCTGCTTTCCGTTCCCGTTGGCAAGGGCCTCCTCGGCCGAGTCGTGAACACCCTCGGCCAGCCAGTCGATGGCAAGGGCGCCATCACCTCCACGGAGTTCTATCCCGTCGAGAAGATCGCCCCCGGCATCGTCAAGCGAAAGTCCGTCAGCCAGCCGCTCCAGACTGGCATCATGGCGATCGACGCGATGATCCCCATCGGCCGTGGTCAGCGCGAGCTGATCATCGGTGACCGTTCCACCGGCAAGACCACGATCGGCGTGGACGCCATGATCAACCAAGCTCGCAACAACAAGGTTGGCCGTGCGTCGGGTGACAAGAATTTCCGCCCCGTCTACAACATCTACGTCGCCGTCGGTCAGAAGCAGTCGAACATCGCCCGCGTCATCGCTGAGTTGGAGAAGGCCGGTGCGTTGGAAGACACCATCGTCGTCGCCGCCGCCGCCGCCGATTCCGCCGCGAACCAGTATCTCGCTCCCTTCGCCGGTGCCGCCATGGGCGAATGGTTCATGGACAACGGCATGGATGCGTTGATCATTTTCGACGATCTCTCCAAGCAGGCCGTCGCCTACCGCCAGGTTTCCCTCGTCCTGAAGCGTCCGTCCGGCCGCGAAGCCTATCCCGGCGACGTGTTCTACCTGCACAGCCGCTTGCTCGAACGTTCGGCCCGTGTTTCGGAGAAGTATGGCAACGGTTCCCTCACCGCGCTCCCGATCATCGAGACGCAGGCGGGCGACGTATCGGCCTACATCCCGACGAACGTGATCTCGATCACGGACGGCCAGATCTACCTCGAAACCGACCTGTTCTATCAGGGTGTTCGTCCCGCGATCTCCGTCGGCCTTTCCGTCTCGCGAGTCGGTTCCGCCGCTCAGATCAAGGCCATGAAGCAGGTCGCCGGCAAGATCAAGCTGGACCTCGCCCAGTATCGCGAACTCGCGGCCTTCGCCCAGTTCGGCTCTGACCTCGATGCCAAGACGCAGGCCACGCTCGAGCGCGGCAAACGCATCGTCGAGCTTTTCAAGCAGAACCAATACAACCCGCTGCCCGTCGAGATTCAGTGCTCCATTCTCTGGACGATGCAGAACGGTCTCCTCGACGACGTCGCTGTCGAGAAGGTGAAGGATTTCCAGAACAAGCTCGGCCAGTTCCTGCAGGATCGTAAGGGCGCCGTGCTCGAGAAGATCCGCAACGAGAAGGCCTTCTCCGACGCGCTCGCCGCCGAACTCAAGGCCGCCGTCGTCGAGTTCAAGCAGAGCTATCGCTGAACCGCCCGTTCCGTCGAAGCGAACCCTTAACCGCCCATGCCCAGCACCCGCGACATCAGACGCCGGATCAAGTCGGTCAAGAATACCGCCCAGATCACCAAGGCGATGCAGATGGTGGCGTCGGCCAAGATGCGCAGGGCGCAACAGGCCGCGCTGGCCGGCCGTCCTTACGCCTCGTTGATGAACGACGTCCTCGCGGCCGCCACGGCCGGAGCCGGCGAGTTCTCCCATCCGCTGATGGAAGTGCGCGAGGTCAAGAAACGCGCCGTCATCCTCATCAGCACGGACAAGGGCCTTTGCGGCGCGCTCAACACGAACCTGCTCCGCGAAGCCATCCGCTTCGACAAGGCCACGACCGTCTACGTCTGCGCCGGCAAGAAGGGAGCCCAATGGGTTTCCCGCATGAAGCGCGAACTGTCCGCCGAGTTCACCTACAAGGACATCCCCGCCTTCAGCGAAGCCCGAGCCATCTCCAAGTTCGCCCAGGAGCTCTTCACGAGCGGCCAGGTGGACGCCGTGGACGTGCTCTACACGAACTTCATTTCCACGCTGAACCAGAAGCCGGAAATCCGTCAGCTCCTGCCCATCGGCAAGATCCAGAAGCTGGACGCCGACATCGGCGGACACAGCGCCGCGGAGGAGCTTACGGCCAAAGGTGGTCGCGAATACCTCTTCGAACCCGGTGCGGCCAACGTCCTCGGCAGCCTTCTGCCGCACTACGTGAACTACCAGGTCTTCCAGTTCCTCCAGGAGTCGAAGGCCTCCGAGCAGTCCGCGCGCATGGTCGCCATGAAGAACGCGACCGACAACGCCAAGCAGCTCATCAAGGATCTCACCCTCGAATACAACAAGCTCCGCCAGGCCAACATCACCAAGGAGCTCCTCGAAATCACCAGCGCCGCCATGGCGATGGGCTGATCCTGAAACCACTTTTTCGACGCAACTTTTCTTAACCGCCCATGAACAAAGGCAAAATCGTCCAGATCATCGGTCCTGTTGTGGACGTGGAATTCGCCGGCGCCCTGCCCGCGATCTACAACGCGCTGACCATTGACTTCACCCCGCCCGGCGGCAGCCCCACGAAGCTGACCCTCGAGACGCAGCAGCACCTCGGCGACAACTGGGTGCGTGCCGTCGCCATGAGCACCACCGAAGGCCTCAGGCGCGGCCAGGAAGTGATCGACGCCGGCGCCCCGATCTCGATGCCCGTCGGCGAAGCCGTCATGGGCCGCGTGTTCAACGTCACCGGCGAGGCCGTGGACGAGCAGGGCCCCGTCAAGGCGGACAAGTATTACCCCATCCACCGCAACGCCCCGCCGCTCGTGGACCAGTCCACGAACCCCCAGATCCTGACCACCGGCATCAAGGTAATCGATCTGATCTGCCCCTTCTTGAAGGGCGGCAAGGTCGGCGCGTTCGGCGGTGCAGGCGTCGGCAAGACTGTCGTCATCATGGAGCTCATCAACAACATCGCGAAGCTGCACGGCGGCATCTCGATGTTCGCCGGTGTCGGTGAGCGCACCCGCGAAGGCAACGATCTCTACAACGAAATGATCGAGGCCAACGTCATCAAGACGAAGAAGGACTCCAAGGGCCATCCCGAGATCGGCGAGAGCGGCATGCCCGTCCTCGAACCCGGCTCCCGCATCGGTCTGGTCTACGGCCAGATGAACGAGCCCCCGGGCGCCCGTCTCCGCGTCGCGCTCTCCGCGCTCGCCGTGACCGAGTATTTCCGCGACGAGAAGAACCAGGACGTGCTCCTCTTCGTCGACAACATCTTCCGCTTCTCGCAGGCCGGTTCCGAGGTGTCCGCGCTCCTCGGCCGCACGCCGAGCGCCGTCGGTTACCAGCCCACGCTGGCCGCCGAAATGGGCAACCTGCAGGAACGCATCACCTCGACGAAGAAGGGTTCCATTACCTCCTTCCAGGCCGTCTACGTTCCCGCGGACGACCTTACCGACCCCGCGCCGGCCACGACGTTCGCCCACTTGGATGCGACGATCGTTCTGGAGCGTTCCATCGCCGAGTTGGGCATCTTCCCGGCCGTCGATCCTCTGGCCTCCAACTCCCGCGCCTTGGCGCCCGAGTTCGTCGGCGAAGAGCACTACAACGTCGCCCGCGGTGTCCAGAAGGTGCTCCAGCGCTACAAGGACCTTCAGGACATCATCGCGATTCTCGGCATGGACGAGCTTTCGCCCGAAGACAAGACGACCGTCTTCCGCGCCCGCAAGATCCAGAAGTTCCTCAGCCAGCCGTTCACCGTCGCCGAGCAGTTCACCGGCCGTCCCGGCAAGCAGGTGCCCGTCGCCGAGACCGTCCGCAGCTTCAAGGAAATCCTCGAAGGCAAATACGACGACGTGCCCGAAGCCAACTTCTACATGAAGGGTGGCATCGACGAGATCCGGGAGTAATTACGGATTACGAAGGACGAGCTCCGGTTGGTCCGTGCGTAAATCGTAAATCTGAAATCGTAAATTAAATGGCCACGCTGAAACTCGAAATCGTCACCCCGGAAGCGAAGATCTATTCCGAGGACGTCGACATGGTCACGCTCCCCGGCGTTGAGGGCGAGATGGGCATCTATCCGATGCACATTCCCCTCATGACCCAGGTGGCGGCCGGGGAAATCGTCGCCCGTCGCGCCGGCCAGGACTTCTTCCTCGCCGTTGGCGAAGGGTTCGTCGAAATCACCGGCGAACGCGTGGCAGTCCTCACGGACATGGCCATCAAGGCCGACGACATTGATGAGACGAAGGCCGAGGAGGCCCGCAAGCGCGCCGAGGCTCGTCTGTCCGAGAAATTGTCCGAGGAAGAAGCCGCGACCGTCCAGGCGGCGCTGCTCAATTCGCTCACGCAGTTGAACGTGAAGCGCCGGCATCGTTCCTAGGTCGGCGATTCCGTCTAGCAAACAAGAAACCCCGGTCCTTTTGGGACCGGGGTTCTTTTTTCGGACTACTGCGCTACTTCCCCGAACCTGAACTGAAGAGGAATGGCCCGCTGGTGCTTCTGGCAAGCTGCCAGCGGGCCGCCGCACGTTGACGCCCCGACCGATACCGACAACCTCGACCCCCATCGAGGTCCGGTATCGGGCTCCCCCCACGGGACGGGCGCCACGTGGGCTTCAATTGACGATGCGCGGAGTGATAAGCATGACGAGTTCGCGCTTCTGGGCCGCGTCGAAGCGGCCCGTAAAGAGTTTCCCCAGCACGGGGATGTCACCGGCGACCGGAACCTTGCGACGGGTGTTGGCCTGCGACGTCTGGATGAGGCCGCCCATCACGATGGTCGAGCCGTCCCGGACGCGGATTAGGGTCGAAGCCTGCTTGATGTCGAGCACCGGTGCGGTGGTGGAACCGCTGGGCGACTTGCGCACTTCCAGCAGGCTGGTGAGCACCGGGGAAATGTCGAGGGTGACCCAGTCGTCGATGGATACCTGCGGGGTGATGGCGAGGATGGTGCCTACCGTGATGCTTTGCACCTGGTCCTGACTCAGCGTGGTCAGGCCCTGATTGGCGCCGGTGCTGCCCGGGAGAATGGTTTGGGTATTTGCAAAGAACGGCGTTTCGGTGCCCACCTTGATGAGCGCCGTCTGGTTGTTCATCGTGCGGATCCGGGGCTTGGAGATGACCTGAACTTCACCCATCTCCTGGAGCGCCTCGACCATGACCTTGGTATTCTGGTTCTGGAACACCATGGTGAAGGAGTCGGGCTTCATGTCGAAGCCGCCGGCGGGAGTAGTGGGAATGGCGGCTCCGCCAACCCCGAGACCGGAACCATACATCCGGGCGACCTGATTCCAGTCGATGCCGAACTGGAACTGGTCGCTCAGGGTAACGTCATAAAGCCGCGCCTCGATGTCCACCTGCCGGTGAATGGTTTTGTCCAGGCTCTTGATGTAATGCTCGATTCGTTTCAGGGCCGATGGACGGTCGGTGACCTGAATGATTCCGGAAGTCATGTTGACGGCCAGGCCATCCTTGCCGCGCGGGGAAACCAGTTTCTCAAGCTCGCCCTGGAGTTCGGACCAGAAGTTCACCGGGTTCTGGGCGGTCAGATTGACGGACGAGCCGCCGCTGCCGCCTCCCCCGCCGGCGCCACCACCACCGCCCCCTCCTCCGCCGCCCCCTCCTCCGCCACCCCCTCCTCCGCTGCCGCCGCCGCTCATGCCGCTGGCGAGATTGGCGGAGCTGTTGCCGGTGCCCGTGCGGTTCATCCGCAGGTAATCGATCTGGAACGTCCGGGTCTCCGCCGCCCGCACACGGATCAGGCCGCTGTCGAGGGTCCAGGAGTAGTCATTGGCCTCCAGCAGGGCGCGCATGATGGATTCCAACGGCAGGTCGCGGACATCCAAGGTCACGCTGCCCGTCACGTCATTGTCCGGGACAATGTTGAGCCCGTTGGCCTGGGCAAAAAGAGCGAGCGCTGACTTCAGTTCCAGGTCGGCAGCCTTGAAGGTGTAGAGCTTCTTGTCGGCGGTGGCCTCCGTTCCCGGGAGGACGCCGGACTCGGTCGTCGGGGCGACCAAGGCGGACGGCGCGAGGACGGCCGGGGCGTTGGTTGCGGCCGAATCCTTGGCGCGTTCCACGCTGCGGTCCCAATCGTTTTCCTTCAGGCGGGTGCGAAACTCGGCCTGCCGGTCAGGGCCGTGTTCCCGTTCCCACGGGGACACGTTTCTCTTGGGGTCCGAGGTGGAGGCGCAGCCGGCAGCGAAGCCGGCCAAGGCCGCGGTGATGGCCAACTGCCAGAGTTGGCGGGCCCGGTTAGGGCGGGTGTGGGGGTGCTGTTTCATGGTTACTGTTGTGTGTGGGGTGTTGGACTCGTGGGGGTGAGCTCAACCGCCGGGTTCGACCGTCTT
Source organism: Verrucomicrobiales bacterium (assembly GCA_040375265.1). GTDB lineage: Bacteria > Verrucomicrobiota > Verrucomicrobiia > Limisphaerales > UBA9464 > CAIWAH01. Next base: position 14,165 of record JBEISV010000004.1, on the reverse strand, counting down.
GCGGCGAGCCGCTTCGACCACCCGGGAGGCGGCCGCGGCGACGCGGTTGGTATGGGTAAATTGGGTGAAGGCGGGGAACTCGGCCCGGGCGACGCCGTTCGCCGCGCTGCGCAGGAAGACGGCGCCGCTCTCGATGCGTTCGACCGTGTAGTCGAACGCCTGATCGCCTTCCTTGACGAGCCGGCCATTGAGGACGGCCAGTTGCTGGCCGGATTGGCGCCAGATGGCGCTGACGATGAGGGCGACCGCTTTCTTTGGCGTGGTCTTCACCGTTGCCACGCTGGCGAAGAGCGCGAATGGATCCCGCTCCGGCGCATCGACCCAACGGGTGACGCGGGAGCGCGCCACCTCGCGTTTGATCGTGGGCGGCCCCAGCGGCTTTTCCGGGGCGACCACCGCCGCGGGGGTGGCGGCCACGGCGACGGGGGCGCCGCCAAGCACCTTCATCGGCCGGCTTTCGACCGGCGCATTGGCGACGGGTTTACGGGTTCCGGCCCAGCGCGGGCCAAGAGCCCGGCGCAAATCCTTGCGGACGCTGAAGAAAACGGTCCCGAGGGCGACCACGACCAGGCCCGCGACCACAAAACGATTACGAAGGAGCTTATTCATGTCTTGGGTGCGACGCCCCACAGGTTGAGGTTGAACACGGCCTTGGCGGCGGCGCCATTGCGGCCGGAGATGGTCAGTTTGAGCAATTCGGCCCGCTTCGGGTGGTTGGCCATGAAGTGATTGAACTCCAGCAGGCGGTGGTAGGCATTGCGGCTCGCCTGGATGCCGGCCGCCGGTCTCACCTCGATGGTCACCGGGATCAGGGTCAGGTTTTCGGAGGCGACCGATTTGTTCTCCGCGTCACCGAACCGCGGGTTGAAATCGAGGGCCAACGTGATGGCCTTGTCGCGCAGCTCCTCCAGCCACGAAACGACGGCGTCCTGCCCGGCGAAATGGCGGTCCATGACGGCGGAATACCGTTCGAGGACATTTTCCTTCGAAAGCGCCTTCTGGCGCATCTCCATCTCCTCGATCTGCTGGGTGAGCTTCGTGGTCCGCGTCGTAAGCTCCTCCGACTCGCGGATCACCGGCTGAATCTTGTCGAGTGACCACCAGAGCAGGCCGGTGCTGACGACGAACGGCAGCACGAACACGAGCCGGGGCAGAATCTTGCGCTTGAAGGTCGAATGACCGGGACGGGTCAACGGGCGGGCAGGGGGGGGATTCATCGCATCACTCCTTGCAGGTAGAATTCGCGGGCCTTGGGCGCGGGGGTGGCGGCAATTTCCTTGAGGCGGGTGCTCCACGCATTGAAGGCGCCGGCCTCCAGGCCGGTCGGCGGGCGGGTGGGGGCAGCCGAGGCCGGATCGATGGGCGTAGCGAGGTCGCCCTCGAATTCCAGGCCCAGAGGCCCGGCGGAAAGTTTCTGGGCCAATTCCCGCCCGAGCAGGCGGGCGTCCTCGCGACCGGCATCGACGGCGTTCGGCTGGATCTGGCCGCTGAGGGTCAGCCGCCATTGGTTGGTTTCCGACAACAGGGTGAGATTGGTCAGCACCAAGTCCGCCGGCAGGGCTTCGCCCACGCTGCCGAGCACCCAGGTAGCGATGGCGTCCGGTCGGTCCGCTCTGGCGGTGTCGAGGAACTGGCCCTTGCGTTCGACTTCCGCAAAGTAGTCCTGCAGCCGGTGGTGCTTTTCCTGGAGTTCCTTCTCCAGCTTGCCGAGGCGGTAGATGGCCCGCTTCTCCTCGCGGTAGTGGAAGTGGACGAAGGCGCTGAGCCCGAAGGAAATGGTCAGCAACGCCACGGCGGTGTAGCTGCTGAACCGCATCACCGTCCGGCGCGCGGGCGCCTCGCGGTGTTCGCGGCTGATCAGGTTGATCGGCGTTTCCCCGGCGAGGCGCAGGGCTTCCTCGGCCCAGGAGAACTCGCCGTTGGGCGCAAGGCTCGCCTTGAGCGGCACCTCGAAGAATCCGGCCAATGCCTGAACCTGTTCCTCTGCCTCGGAGCCGCTCAGCCACGCGTTGGTGATGGCCACGCCGAATTGCTGCTGGGCGTAGAGCAGGGTGCGGTTGAGGTCCACGCCCACGCGGCCGGCGTCGGTCTTCCAGTCGCCTTGGATCGTCCGGACCAGCAGTGGCATCGAGTCGCCCCTGGCCACGAGCACGGTGGTCGTGGCGCCGATGGCCGCGGACACGAGGGTGATCTCGTCGTCGCGCAGCGGCAGGCAGCGCAATTGCGCCCGGAGCACCTCCGCCCCGTTGGTCAGCGTCGTCAGGTGCAGGCCGGCGTCATTGCAGGCGTCCACGATGCCCTCGTAGAGGTCGGTCGGCATCAGGTGGAGCAAGGCGCCGCCGGACGCCTTGGTCGGGACGGTAAGCTGGAACGCCCAGGTGGCGGAGCCGCTGAACGGCTTGTGCTGCTGGACCTGGCGTTGGAGATACTTGGAAAGCTGTCCCGACTTGCCCGCGGGAACCTCTACCCAGTGCTGGGCGAATTGCGGATCGACCATGACCAGCGACACGTGTGTGCCCTGGTAGGAAGTGCGTCGGACGGCCTCGCGCAGGGCGGTTTCCAGTTCCGCCGGACCATTGACGGCGGTGGGACAGGTCCAGGCGACGCCAAGGGCGCCGCGCTGGAGGGCGATCGCGGAGAACCGGCCATTCAGCCACGCCACTCCCAGCAGGGTGGAGTTGGGCAGCTTCGCGGGCGCGGCCGGCGCGGCGGAACTGTTAAGCTTGAGCAGGGGAGGCATCTCGGGGTGGGGTTATTGGGTGAGCGCCGTCATGGAGTTCTGCAACGTGACCCGCGCGGCGGCGACGTTGTTGCTGAGCGAGGTGCTGGTGTAGCCGGTGTTGGCGTAGGCGGTGACGCTTTGCATGTAGGTTTGCAGCGCGTTGACCACGTCGCTTTGGGTGGTGGTCGTCCGCGGGTTGCCCGGCACGGAGAGGAAGGCGGTGGCGGCCTGGGCGACGTCGTTGCCCGCGAGGTTGTCGGTGGTCCAACCGGCCAGTGAACCGCCGCCGGAACGCCAGGAACCGTTGTCACTGACGAACGAGAGCGAAGTCTTGGCGACCAGCACGACCTGCGTGGAACCGTCGGCCTGGTTCAGGGCGAGCCGGGTGCCCTTGAGCACCCAAAGGCTGCGGGGCGTGGTGCTCATCGCGGTGCCGGTGACGTTGTCCACCGTGTAGGTGCCAAACGCGGAGCCTTGGCCGTTGAGTGCGATCTGGACGAACAGGTCGGTCAGGTTGACCCGCTGGATCTTCAGGTCCGCGCCGTTGCCGGCCCAAGTCCAGCCGGCCGGCACCTGCCGGGGCGCGGTGTTCCAGATGGCCGTGAACAGGTTGGTCGCGATGACGCCGTTCGTCAGGGACGTGGGCAGCGGCACGCCTACCGAGGAGACGATCAGCAGCCGCGGGGAAATCGGTTGGAGCGATCCCGCGGCGGTCTGCGTGTAGGGCAGCACGGAGGTGGCATTGGTGCCGACGCGCAGGGCGTCGTCGATCAGCACGACCCGCGACAGCCCGCGGTCATTGACCAGCAGTTTTGCCGCCGAGGTGCCGAGCTCCGGGGCGAGGGCGGTCGCGAAGGTGGTCGCACCGGGGATGGAACGGGTGCGGACGGCGTAGCTCTCCACGGCGGCGGCCATCCGCTGCAGGGTCTCCTCCTCCCGGAGGCGGGCGCGGTCATCCCACTGGGCGGTCAGCACCGGCAGGAAGGCGGCGGCGAGGACCGCCATGGCCGCGAGCACCATGATGACTTCGATCAGGGTGAAGCCGCGGCCAGTGGCCAGACCACCGCGGTTGTGGGGGGATTGCGGGGAGTTCATGGGCAGGAATTGGAGGCGGTGCGCACCTGTTCGCGTTGGCTGCACAGTTGTTCGTATTGCGACGCGGCCCGGCCGGTCTTGGAACAGCCGTGATTCTTGCTCCAGGACGTGTAGGACCGCATGAAGTTGAAGCAGGACTCGACGACCGTCCGAGGGTTAGCCTTGGGGTTGCAGCCGTGGCTGGAGCCGAGGGAGTGGTCGTCGTCGTCCCAGCCGTCGTGGTCGTAGTCGTGGTCGCCCCAGCCGTCGTGGTCGTCGTCGTGGTCGTCGCAGCCGTTGTGGTCGTCGTCATCATCGTCCCAACTGTCGTGATCGTAGTCATGATCGCCCCAGCCATCGTGGTCGGAATCGTGATCGTCCCAGCCGTCGTGGTCGCAGTCATGATCGTCGTCGTAGGAGCCGCCGGAACCGCCGGCACCGGGCTCCGCGGTGTTGTCGATGGCGTCGACGAAGCCATCCACGGTGTCGACCAGCGTCTCGGTGGTGCCGCCGCCGACGGAGGCGATGGGCACGATGCTCTGCACCCACCGGTTGTTCATGAAGATGTAGGAGGCGTCGGCGTGCAGGATGTCCCGCGCCGCGAGCGCGGCGGTGTTGTCGCAAAGGTTCAGCGTCGTGCCGTCGATGACCCAGACCTCTTTCCGGCCGCCGGGCGCGAGCGTGACGTTGGTGGCGGCGCCATCCATGCCCCACCAGGCGGTGTTGGTGGTGTCGAGGTTGTTCAGCACCAGCCGGTAGAACAGGCCAGTGAGCGTGATGCGTTCGCGGCGCAGGTCCTCCGGCTTGCCCTTCCACGACGTGGGCCAGCCGGTCGGCAGGGCGGCATCGGCGGAATTCCAGAGATTGGAGAAGGTGACGCCGGTCAGCGACGGCAGCGGGTCCGCCAAGCTGGATAGCAGGACGTAGTTCAAGTTGTTCACCTGCCGGCTGCCGGCCAGGGACTGCGTGAAGGGCAGGCTGGAGAACGGCAGCGCCGGATTCCCGATCTGGAAGGTCGGATCCACCATCACCGCACGGGTGTTGCCCATCGAGTTGGTGCCGATGTCGTTGAGGCTGCGGTTCAACTGGCCGGCGACCGCGGTCGCCCAGGTGCTCGACGACGGCACGGTGAAGTTGAACCGAACGACATTGCTGAGCCCCTCGGCGAGGCCCTTGAGGCTGACGTCCTCGGCCTCGCGCCGGGTCTCGATCATCTGCTTGTGGACCGCGGCAATCGAGAATCCGACGAGGATCGCGACGATCGCGATCACGCCGATGAACTCGACCAACGTGAACCCGGCGTGGCGCGTCTGCCCGGCGGCGGAAGGTGGGGTGGGATTGGGTTTCATCGTGTCGAAAAGTTACTTGAGGCCCTGCATCAGGCTCAGGATTGGCATGAACACCGCGAGTGCGACGAACCCCACCACGGTGACGAGGAAAAGGATCAGCGCGGGCTCCATCAGGCCGAACAGGCGCTTGATGCGTTGGGGGACGATCAGGTTGTAGTAGCCCGAGACGTTCTCCAGCGCCTGGTCGAGCTGGCCGGTTTTTTCACCGATCACCGACATGCGCAGGAGCAGGTTGGGGAAGATCTTGTGATGCCGCAGGGCGTCGCTGAAGGTCTCGCCCTCCTCGATTCGGCGGGCGACGTCCACGACCGTCTGGCCCATGAGCGGGCTGCCCACGAGGCCCTCGCAGAGCTTGAGTCCAGAGACGAGCGGCACGCCGTTGCGGTAAAGCACGGCGAGGTTCTGGGCGAAACGGGCCACCCAGAGCATGTGAGTCATCCCGCCCAGCAGTGGCACGCGCATCCACACGCGATCCCAGAACAGTGCGAAGCGCTTGGAATACTTGCGGCCGAGCTGGATTGCGACCGGGCCGACGACGAGGATGATGATCCACATCCACCAGGTCGCCTTGGCGAAGTCGCTGGCGCCGAACACGATCTTGGTCGGGAGCGGCAGCGCGACCTTGGCGACCTTGAGCAGGCCGACGAACTTCGGCACCACGAAGGTGAACAGCACGAGCACGAAGATCGCCGTCGTGATCATGACGATCGCCGGATAGATTGTCGCCTGCTTCACGTCGGAGGCGATCTGCTCCTGCCATTCGAGGTAACGCTTCAGCTCGGCGAAGGATTCCGGCAGCGAACCGCTCCGTTCACCGGCCCGGATCAGGCTGGTCATGCCGTGCTCGAAATAGCGTGGGAACCGCTGCATCGCGTCGGCCAGCGTCAGGCCGGACTCGATGGAACGCTTCACTTCCTTGAGCACCGCGGCGAAGGCCGCCTTGTCGCAGTCCTGCCCTGCGATCTCGAGGGCCGACACCAGCGGGACGCCGACCTTGGTGAGGAAGCCCATCAGGGTGCAGAAGCTCGCGAGGTCGCGCCGGTTCACCGCGCCGTAGCGGCCGGCATTGGAGCGCTCCTCGGCGACGTTGTGCTCCTTCTCCGCCTTGGCCTCGACCAGCCACACACCGCTCGAACGGAGCGTTTCCTCCAGGGATACTTCGTCCAGCGCGTGCATCCGGCCCGTTTGGCTCCGGCCCCGCGAATCCATGCCGACATAGGCGAAGGTCTTCATGCTTCGTTGGGTCGGGTGACGCGCAGGAGTTCCTCCAGCGTGGTGGCGCCCTGCATGGCCCGGCGCAGGCCGTCGTCGAACATCGTGGGCATGCCGCCCTCGCGGGCGAGGCGGACGAAGTCGGAATGGGCGGCGCGGCGGATGATCGGGGCGTGGAACCGCTCATCCATCGTCATGATCTCGAAAACCGCCTGGCGGCCGCGGTAGCCGCTGCCGTGGCACTGGTCGCAGCCGACGGCGCGCCAGAGCTTCGGTTCGTTTCCGGCCGGCGGCGTGAGCTTGAAGGTGGCGAAGGTGGCCTCCGGGTCGGCGACCGGTTCGCGGCACGTGGGGCACAGCCGGCGCACGAGCCGCTGGGCAATGATCGCGACCAGGCTGCTCGGGAGCAGGTAGGGCTCGACGCCCATGTCGATCAACCGGGGAATTGCGCCGGGCGCGTCGTTGGTGTGCAGCGTGGAAAAGACAAGGTGGCCCGTGAGCGCGGCCCGGATCATCAGCGTGGCGGTCTCGGTGTCGCGGGTCTCGCCCACGAGGATGACGTCCGGGTCCTGCCGCAACAGGGAGCGCAGCGCGGCGCTGAAGGTCAGGCCGACCTCGTCACGGATCTGCGTCTGGCGGATGCCGGCCAGCGGCATTTCCACGGGATCCTCCAGCGTGAAGATGCTGAGGTCGGGCTGGTTGATCTCGTTCAGCACCGCGTAAAGCGTCGTCGTCTTCCCGGAGCCCGTGGGGCCCGTGACGATCACCACGCCGTAGGGTGCCTCGATCGCGGCGCGCAGGCGGGTTTCAAATTCCGGAGCGAGGCCGAGGTGGGAAAGGCGGTTGACCTGGGAACCGGTGTCCAGAATTCGGACCACGACGCTCTCGCCGAACTGTGTGGGGAGGCTGGAGACGCGCAGGTTGATCTTCCGGCGGCTGACCATGATGGAAGCCCGGCCGTCCTGCGGCACGCGGGTTTCCGTCACGTCCATGTCGCCGAGGATCTTCATGCGGGCGGCCACGGCGGATTGCAGCGACTTGGGGATCAGCACGTCGGGGTGCAGCACGCCGTCCACGCGGGTCCGGATGCGCAGGAGTTTTTCCTCTGGCTCGAAATGGATGTCACTCGCCCGGCGGTTGACCGCGCGCTGGAGCACCTGGTTGACGAGGTGGATGATCGGCGCGTCGTCCTCCTCCGACTCGGTGACCTCGATCTTCTCGGGGCCGGCGGCGGCTTTCGCGACCGCTTCCTCGTCGATGATCTTCTCGATCGACTGCTGGATGGTCGGCCCGCTGAGCTGCAACCGATCGATCGTGTTGAGGATGTCCCGTTCCGTCCCGGCGGCGGCCTCGATTCGCAGGCCGGTGAGCCGGGAAAGCTGGTCGATGGCAACGATGTTGGACGGATCGGCCATCGCTATCGTCAGCACTTCGCCGTGGCGGGCCACGGGGAGCACGCGGAGGCGGCGGGCGACATCCGTCGGGATCAGCCGGGCGACCGTTTCCTCGATCTTGGTTCGGGGCAGGTCGATGAACTGGGTCTTGGTCTCCTTGGCAATGAACTCCGCCAGCTTCTCCGCGGGAACCAAGTTGAGCTCCACCAGCAGCTTGGTCAGCGCCCCGCCGCGGCGGCGGAGTTCGCACTCGGCGAGCTCGAGCTGCACCGGCGTGAGCAGGCCGGCGGCGAGGAGCCGTTCACCGAGACCGAGGTTGGAGGGGTTGCGTTGCATCTGAGGAGGACGCCCAAGGCGAATCAGAGGTGGGTCACGTAAAGGAAAACGTCGCCCATGCCTGGCGCGGGGTTGGCCGAGAAATCGTATTTGACCCGGCCGCGGAGGTCGGTGCCGGCGGCGGATTCGCCCAGTTCCGCCGAGGTGCCGTCCAGGTGGCGGTTGAGTTCCCGCGCATCGTCGAGCGGCACCTGGGTGAGATGGACTTCAACCACATGCTTGGCGCCGGCGACTTGGTTGGCGGGCGCCGCGGCCCCGAGCAGATTGTAGGCGGCATTCGTGCCATCGGGGGCGGTGGTGGGCGGTTCCGTGAGGCGGACGCGGACGGCGGCGGCGGTGCTGATGCGGGAGCGGAACGCTCCGTCGACCAGGCGCAGCTTGAGGAGCACTTCACGATCCCAGTTCAGGGCCTCCGCCGGCGAGGTGCCAACGTCGAGGGCGGCACCGGCGGCGTCGCCGATCAAGCCGTGCTTGGCGGCGTAGGTGATCGCCCCGGACTTGATACTGACGTAGCTGCCGACGGTATCGAGCACCCGCGTCCGGCTCATGATCCCCAGCACCTGCGGCACGACCATCGCGGACAGGACCGCGATGACGGCGAGCACGCCGACGAGTTCCACGAGGGTGAAACCGGCGGTCGGGCGACGACGGCAGGGATTGGCATTCATGGGGTGGAGGGAGTTGAAGTGGGCGGGGCCACCGGGCTCACTTGTGAGCCACGTAGATGTAGACGTCCGTCAAACCGCCCGAGGCGGCGGCATACTTGACCCGCCCCAGCAGGTCCGCGCCGGAGGTGGTGCCCAGACTCGTGCCGTCGAGCTTCTGGTTGAGGTCGCGGGCGTCCTCCTCGAACACGCCGCTCAGCACGATCTGGAGCACGACCCGGCCGGTGGCGTTGTTGGGCAGGACGCCGGTGCCGTCGAGATCGTAGGCCGCGTTGTTGGCGGTCACGGACGTGCCCGCGATGGGGGCGGCCATGACCTGGACATTGGCGGAGACCGCCAGGGTCGTTTCAAAGGACTTCTCGATGAAGCCGCCGGGAAGCAGATACAGCCGGTCCCAGTTGCTGACACCGTTGGTCAGTTCGGTTGCGGTGAAATTGGTGCCGCCGTTGCCGCCGATACGGCCGTATTTGCCGAAGTAGGTAATCGCCGCGGATTTCAGGCCGTTGTAGCTGAAGGCCGTGCCGGTGACCCGGGCTTCGTTGATCGCTGAGAAGATGCGGGGCACCAGCATCGAAGCGAGAATCGCAATGATGGCAAGGACACCGATCATCTCGATCAGGGTGAAGCCGGCACGGTGGCGGGGGTGGCGGGCGATCAATTTCATGGCGACGCAGGCGTGGATTGCGGACGGGCGGACGAAGCGGCAGGGAAACCGGGCGGAGCGAGCGGGTTAAGGGCCGCTCCGCCCGGGTGTGATTCGGGCGAATCGCTTACTTGTGGGCGATGTAGACGTAGACGTCGGTCACGCCACCGGCGGCGGCGGCATACTTCACGCGGCCTTTGAGGTCAGCGGCGCCGCTGAGGGCGCCGAGGGTGGTGCCGTCGATCTTGTTGTTGAGCTCGATGGCGTCGTCTTCGGACACGCCGCTGAGGATGGCCTGAACGACGAGCGTGCCGCTGGCCTCGTTGGCCACGGTGCTGTTACCGTCGAGATCATAAGCCGTGTTGGTGGCGGTCACGGTCTCGGTCGACGCGCCTGCACCCTTGATCTGGATGTTGGAGCTGGTGCCGAGCTTGGTCTCAAACGGCTTTTCGATGAAGCCGCCGGTCAGCAGGTAGCTGCTGTCCCAGTTGTTGACGCCGTTGGTGAGTTCGGTGCCGGTGAAGTTCGTGCCGCCGTTGCCACCGAAGCGGCCATACTTGCCGAAGTAGGTGATCGCGGAGGACTTCAGGCTGTTGTAGCTGAGGGCCGCGCCGTTCACGCGCGATTCGTTGATCGCGGAGAAGATCCGGGGGATGAGCAACGCGGCGAGGACCGCGATGATGGCGAGCACGCCGATCATTTCGATCAGGGTGAATCCGGAGCGGCGGCGTTGGGTGTTCTTGATGCTTTTCATGGTGTTGTGCGTTTTGTGGTTTTGTTGACTGTTGTTTTCGGGTCCATCGGCCGGCTGACAGGCCAGACGCGAGGGGGGGCCCAAAGTGTGAAAGGTGACTAGCGGTGGGTGACGTAGACGCGGACGTTGGCCGTCTTGGCGGAGCCGAACTCGTATTTCACCCGGCCGGCGGTGTCGGTGCCGGCGACGGCCTCGCCGACGGCGGAGTCTTCACCGTCGATGCGCCGGTTGAGGGCACGGGCGTCGCTGAGGGACACGCCCTCGAGGATCGCCTCGACGACGATCTTGCCTTCGGACGTCGTGTTGTTGGCCGTCGGGGTAAACCCGGAGAAGCTGTAGGCGTTGTTGTCCGCGGTCGGACTTGCAAAGGCCGGCGGGCAGGCGGAGATGGTCAGGCGGGCCCGCTCGGAGATCTTCGTGACGAAGGCCTGGTCCAGGAATCCCGCCGGCCGGAGCACTTCGCTGTCCCAGCGGGTCGCGGCTTCGGCCTGCGTGGTGAGCGAGCCGAGGTCGGTCGCAGGGTGATCAAAGACGTGTTGGTCCAGGTAGCGGATCGCGGCGGTCTTCACGATCATGTAGGACTGGGCGGCTCCGTTCAGGCGGGAGTTGTTCACCATGCTGAAGATCGGCGGGAGCACCGACACGGCGAGCATGCCGATGACGCTGAGCGCGCCGACGGTCTCGACCGGGCTGAAGCCACCGATCCGGACGACGTCGCGCCGAAGGTTTGGGTTCTGGTTGTTCATGACTTTTCCGATTTGCAGTTCGCTTCGCTGAACTCTCCCGTCCCGAAGTCGCTCCCGGCAGTTCTGCCGGCGCGCTCCCCCTGACCACCTTCGCGGCCCTTGTCGCCGTCGTTGCCGGGAGCAACTCAAGACGAGTGCAGTTTGGTCAGAACTACCCACATTCAAATCGCCAGATGTCAGTAACCGGGCCCGGCAAGCCCATTTTCCCTACTGAGTTTTGGGGAGGTGTCAGCGATTCGTAACGTCGTTACGTTGCGTTCGTTGAAGGAAAGTCCTCAGGCGGAGGCAAAACCTGGCAGGGAGGCCGGGGAGGGGAGACAGATGCCCGGAGCAGTTCCAAAAACGCAGAAACAGGGGCGGGAATCGTTCGGTCCGATGGATCGGCAGCGGTTCCTGTTGTTCCTATTCTTGTTGTGGGCCGCTGGCGTCGGCGCGTTTTCCCGCCTGTTGGCCGCGGCCCCGGACTATTCGGTGCGCCGGATCAGCGGCGATGACGGGCTGCCGCAGGATGCGGTGACTTGCCTCGCCCAGTCGATGGACGGGTATATATGGGTGGGCACCGGCTTCGGGTTGGCCCGGTTCGACGGGGCCCGGTTCACGGTCTACGACCGCTTCAATACTCCCGAGCTGGTCACCGATGCGATCACCGCCCTGGCAGAGGACAATGTCGGAAACCTCTGGATCGGGACTACCCGCGGCCTGGTGCGGCATCGCCATGGCGTGTTCCAGGGAACGGCGAAACTGCCCTACCTGCCCCAAGAGAAGATATCCGCGCTCCTGCCCACGCCCGACGGCAGCGTCTGGGTGGGCTGGAGCCACGGGCTGACCCGGGTGTTGCCCGACCGGGCCGAGAATTTCGGCGAGGGTGCGGGACTCCAGTCGCTGGGCGTGCGCGAGCTGCATCTGCTGGAGGACGGCCGGCTGCTGGTGCAGACGCCAACGGATTGGCAGGAGTTTGAGCCCAAGACCGGGCGCTTCCTCGGTGCCCGCGAACGCTATATCCCCAAGCAGGGTGCCTTCACGGCGCTGCCGGCCGACGGGGAAGGATTCGCTTGGATCGGCGACGCGGAAGGCATTTCGGTGAACCGCGGCGGGAATTGGCGGCGGATGCTGGAGTTTCCGGCCGACCAACCGGCCGAGGCGATCGAGTTCTACGCGCATCCGGGGTTTGGACTGCTGGCGCAGGTGGTTCCGCACGGAGTCTATCGTTGGGATGGCACCGCGTTCCGGCCGATGACGGCGAACTTTCCGGCTTGGCTCCGCCGTTCGCGGGCGGCGTTGTTTGATCGCGAGGAAACCCTCTGGCTGGGCACGGTGGACGGGCTCATGCAACTCCAGCGCCGTTCCGTGCAGGTGATCGGCCAACGGGAGGGGCTCCCGAGTGACCACGTCATGACGGTCTCGGAAGGCGCCGACGGCGGCATCTTCGTGGGCACCGCCCGGGGCCTGAGCTGGCTCCGCGCCGGCAAGGTGGCCGGTTCGCTGCCGCTGCCGGCCGGCGTGCGGGAGGCGGAAACCGTGGTGCTGGCCGCCCGCGACGGGCGCATTTGGAGTTCCGGCGGCAACGGCGAGGTCAGTGTGCGCAAGCAGCCGCTGCGCGAAGCGGTGCCCAGCACGGTCAAGCTGGGGAACCGGCGGGTTCGGTGCCTTTACGAGGACCGGGGCGGCGCCATTTGGATCGGGACTTCGGCGGGGCTGTTCCGCACCCGCGGCGAATCGCTGGAACCGTTCCCGGGCGATTCCGCGCTGTCGGTCTACGATGTCCGGGCCGTCATGCAGGACCACGCCGGCACGCTCTGGGTGGGCACGCATGGCTCGGGCCTGCTGCGGGTTGCCGGCGGCAAGGTGGCCGTGGTGGAGCCGGCCGGCGGGGCGCCGGAACGCGAGATCCTCGCCCTCTGCGAATGCCGGCGCGGCAACGTCTGGGTGGGCACCTCGGCCGGCCTGCACCTGTTCGCGAATGGCCAATGGCGGCGGTTTACCCGGGACGACGGTCTCGCTGAAAACCTCGTGAACCAGATCCTGGAGGACAACGAAGGCCGGCTCTGGCTCACCGGTGTGCGGGGCATCCACGGCATCCCGGTCACGGACCTGAGCGCCGTGATGGGCGAGCTCATGACGCGGGTGCGATGCCTGACGCTGAACCATCTGGACGGCATGATCGGTTCCGAGACCGGCGGAGGCCTCCAGCCGGCCGGCTGCCGGGACCAGTTCGGCAAGCTGTGGTTCCCGACGCCCGGCGGCCTGGTGCAGATTTCGCCGGAACTGGTCCGCGCCAACACCCGGCCGCCGACGGTGCTGATCGAACAGTTACGAATCGACGGCGCTGAAGTGCCAGCCCCCCGGTTGCAAAAGTTGCTGCGGGGGGAAGGCGAGCCGCTGCGCCTGGCCCGGAAAGATGCCAGTTCCCTGGGCATCCGGTTCACCGCGACCTCGTTCCCGCAGAATGACCTAGTCCACTTCCGCTACCGGTTGAAGGGCTATGATCGTGAATGGCGGGCGGCAGACGGCGTTCGGGAGGCGAGCTACACGAACCTGCGGCCGGGCGAGTATCAGTTCGAGGTTGAGGCGGCGAACGCCCACGGTTACTGGAGCATGGCGCCGACCAGCCTGCACTTCGCGATCATTCCGCGCTTCTGGGAAACGAAACTGTTCCTCTCGCTCGGCGTGGGTGTGCTGGTGTTCGTGGGCCTGCAAATCGGGCAATACCTGCAAGGGCGCCGAATCGCCCGCCTGAAGCAGTCCCACCGGGCTCTCGAACAGGAGCGGGCCCGCATCGCCAAGGACTTGAATGACGAGATCGGGGCCAGCCTGAACGGCCTGGCGTGGCAGGCGGACTTGGCCAGCCGTGGGGCGGAGGGGCCGGCGCGGAGTGAACTGGAAACGTTTTCTACCCGGTCGCGGTCGCTCGTGGACCGCTTGCGGGAGGTTGTGTGGGCCGTCAACCCGGAGTGCGACGTCCTCGATAACTTCGCGGCCTACCTCAGCTATTACCTGGACGGTGTGAACGCGCCCAACGTCCGGTTCAAATTGGACCTGCCGACCGATCTGCCGCCCGTGCGGCTCCGCTCCGAGGTGCGGCACAATCTGCTCAGCGCCTTCAAGGAGACGGTGGCGCGGGCGGTCGCACTGGAATCGACACGCCAGATCGAGGTGTCGCTGCGGTTCCAGGACGGCGTGGTGAAACTGCGGATCGCCGATGACGCGAAGACCGCGCCACCGGCGACGGCGGGCGACGCCGATGAATGGTCGCAGCGGATGGAAGCGCTG
>JBEISV010000605.1:0-2580 GCA_040375265.1 Verrucomicrobiales bacterium | reverse complement strand
TGGCGTTCGATTTCCACCTGGCAGAGCGCGGTCTGCGCCTGGAGCCGGAGGGCGATGCCGCGTTCCAATCCTTGGGCGAAACCCACCGCCGCCAACAGCGCCGCGACCAGCCAGTCGGGACAGCGGGTCGCGAGCGCGACGGGCAGGTTTTGGAGCAGCATCGGCGCGAGCAGGAAGCCGATGAGGCCGCCGAGCACGGTGGACGTGGCCGCCGTCAGGATCGCCCGCGCATAGAGGCGGTCCGCACAACGCTGGATAAAATTAGGATCGTATGTCGTCACGGCGGCACGCTACGTCGCCGCCAATTCGCGGCAAACGCCGTTCCCGGTCAGGGCACCGACAGCGGCCGCCCCATCCAGACATCGGCCACGCCCGGCGAAACGTGGGCGCCCAGGAAACGCGCCGCCCGCCACCACGGTGCGCACGCCCGGAGCAGCGAATCGTCCCGGATTTCCGCCTCGGCCGCCGCGAGGGGCCAAGGCGGGTGCCAGATCCGGAAGCACCGTCGGCATCCGTCGCCGCCGAGAAAACACGTGTGCCGCTCCAGCGCGAACTCGGCGAAACTGCCGCGGTTGGCCGGCGCGAAGCCCTGAACCGGCCCGGTCACCTGATATTGAAACGCGCCGGCGCCGGCGCGGTCCGTCACCCGACCCGCCCACCGCCCGCGCACCGAATCGTGGACAAATTGGTGCCGGCCCCAGCGATACGGCAGGCCGTAGAGCCGCGGTCCCAACTGCGCCTGGGTCCAGCTCGAGATCCATTCCGTGAGGAATGTGATCCCCGGTTCCCCGCCTACCCGCACATAGGTGCGGAGGTTCAGGAAGCGCTGTTCGCGGAACGGCCAAAGGAGGACTTCACCAACGGGTTCGAACCGGGCGAAGCGCATCCGGCGCATGGTGAAGGCGACCAACGTCACGATCGCTTCGCCCTGCCACGTCTCGATCAGGAATGGCGTTTCAGCCTGGAGCAGCGGGGCCGGCACCGTGAAATGCAGGAACATCGGCTCCGCCCAGTCCGCGAGGAAGAGCGGACCGGGTTCGCCGGCGAGGAACCGATCCCGGGCCGCCCGGTGCCAGTCCGTCGTGGGCGTCGGTGGTTCAGGTCGGACCGGAGGGTAAGTCCTTCTTCATGGCCTTGGTGGGGTAGGATTTTCGCTGAGTTGCTTCACGTGCTGGAGCACCCGTCCGTGGATGGAATGGATGATCCAGTCCGACCAGACCTGCCAATAGGCCGCCGGCCAGAGATGGTGGTGATACCAAGTGGTGCCTTCGAGGAGCGTCCGGCCTCCCGGCAGGGGCTCCAGGCGGAACTGACCCTGCCTCGACACGAGGAACCCTTCGAGGTGCGGCGGATGGATTTCCCGGTAGGGCGTCCATTCCTGCATCGGTTCCGGATTGGCGGTGACGCGGAACTTCAGCAAACGCGGTTCGTCCCACACCTCGATGGGCTCGACAAACGGTCCGGTGGTGAATTCGCAATGCCGGATCGCCCCGGCGCCCCGTCCCTCGATGCGGGCCCGGATCGGATACGCGATGCCCGCGCGGAACAGCCATTCCCGCGGCGGCGGCAGCTCGCTGAAGGTGACGACATTGGGCCAGACTCGTTCCGGCGGCGCCTCGACCACCACCGCGGTCGACACCCGCAGCAGCGGCGCCGGGACCTCGGCCACATGCTCGCCGGCCATCAGCAAGGGCACCGCCAACACCGCCGCGCAATACAGCCCGCCGTGGTCCTGCGGTCGGATCACCCGGAGCGCGGCCAGGCCGACCAGCGCGCCCAAGCCGCCAAGGACGAGCGCGATCGGGGCCGCCATCACGAGGCAAAAGGCGCCCTCGATCGCCAGCAGCAAGAACACAACTCCGGCCACCGCATTTGCCATCGTCATGACCGCCATCGCCCGCACAAACGACAGTTCCCCTTGGGCCAACCCGCAGAGCAAGGTGGCGAGAAAGCCCACGACGAACGGCGTCGCGACGAAGAGCGACCAGCCGTAGTCCTTCAGCAGCAGCGTGCTGATCGTCGTCATCACGACCCCGACGCCCGCGGTGATGGTCGCGGACACCACGGCACAGGCGAAGAAGCCCCGCGGCAGCCAACGCTGGAGCCAGCTGCTTCCCGTGCCAAGGACTGGCGGCGCAACCAGCTTGGTTTGGCTGGGCAGCACGCACAGCAGGGCAAACAGGACGAGCTTGATCGCCGGCACAAAGAACAGCAGGGCCAGCCAAGGCCGCAGCCCCGCCGCCCGCAGCCGGGCTACCGTCAGCATTACGCCAAACCAGATGAAGGGCAGCGACAGGGCGAGCACCGTCGCAAACGCCGCCGTCCGCTCGGCCGCCGGCAGCACTTGGAACAGGTAAGCGTGCAACACCTCGGGATTGAGCAACGTCCAACGTCCCTCCCCGACCGCCCCGACGGCGACCCGGTCGAGATTATACTTCACCAACGCGAGGCTCAGCCCCCACGTCAGGTAAGCGGTCCGGCTGATGGTGCCGGTGCCGAGCAACAAGGTTTTCCAGTTCATGAGGGTTCAGAGTTCGGTGCTGGCGAGTTCGGCCAAGGCTGACGACAAGGTCGGGAAGC
>JBEISV010000200.1:0-8042 GCA_040375265.1 Verrucomicrobiales bacterium | reverse complement strand
CGTTTCCAATCCTACGACGAACTCTTCGCCGCGGCGGCGGAACAGGTCTTCGCCAGCCTGCGGGAACAAAAGGTGCCGCTCGCCGAAGCGACGTGGGGTCGGCGGAACCTGCTCAACTTGCAGCATCCGATCGCAAGGGCCATCCCCGCGCTGTCTGGCCTGCTGAACATGCCGCGCGTCCCGATGAACGGCGCCCCGAATGACCTGCCGAAGATTCAGGGCAGCGACTTCGGGCCTTCGGAGCGCATGGTGGTTTCACCCGGCCACGAGGAGCGTGGGCTGTGCAACCAACCGGCCGGGCAAAGCGGGCATTTCCTGTCGCCATTCTACCGGGCTGGCCACGAGGCTTGGGTGAAGGTGGAACCGTTGCCGTTCCTGCCGGGTCCGACGCAGCATCGCGTGGAACTGAAACCGACGCCGTAAGGGCAAGGGCGTTACGAGGGACATTCGCCGGGCCTCAGGACCCGAGTCGGGGCGACCTAATTTCAGATTCCGCCGCCGAAGTCCGCGGTCTGATGGACGGCGGAAACCTCAGCGGGCAGGGAGTCGCCGTCGCGGGAAAGCACCCGGTATTCGCGGATCTGGAAACTGACGGCGTCGCCCTGGGCGAGCTTGAGGCGGGTGAATTCGTCCTTGGTGATGCGGGTGCGCAGCACGAGGCCGGAGGGCGTCTCCAGCTCCAGGCGCAGGAGCACGCCGAGGAAGTAGACGTGCTTGATCGTGGCCCGGTAGCGGTATTCGCCGAGGTTGGGCGAGAGCTGGACGGCGTAGGGCCGGAAGCCGATCCGCAGTCGCTGTCCCTCGGCGACGCCGTGGGTGGGAAACACCAGTTCGTTCAGCCGGGCCACCCCGTTTTCGACGCGGAGTTCGAGCACGTTGAGCACGCCGATGAAACGGGCGACGAACTCGTTGTTCGGCTGTTCATAGACGTCGCGCGGGGCTCCGACTTGTTCCAGCCGTCCGCGGCTGAAGATGACGATGCGGTTGCTCACCTCCATCGCCTCCTCTTGGTCGTGCGTGACGAAGACGGTGGTCACGTTCAGCTCGTCGTGCAGGTGCACCAGCCAGTCGCGGAGTTCCTGGCGGATCTTGGCGTCCACCGCGCCGAAGGGTTCGTCGAGCAGCAGCACGCTCGGCTTCGGGGCGAGGGCGCGGGCGATGGCGACGCGCTGGCGTTGGCCGCCGGAGAGCTGGTGCGGGTAACGTTTCCCAAGGCCGTCGAGGCCGAATAGCTTCAGTAGCTCCTCCACGCGGGCGACCCGCTCGGCCTTGGGCCACTTCTTGATCTTGAGGCCGAAGGCGATGTTGTCGAAGACACTCATCGTCTTGAACAGCGCGTAGCCCTGGAAAACGAAGCCGATGTTGCGCTGCTGGACCGGCACGTCGTTCATCCGTTGGCCACGAATGATCACGTCGCCATCGGTCGGGACCTCGAGCCCGGCGATCATGCGGAGCACGGTGGTCTTGCCGCCGCCGCTGGGGCCGAGGAGGGCGACGAGTTCGCCCTCGGCCACCGTGAGGGAGACGTTGTCCACGGCGGTCACGTCGCCGAAGCGTTTGGAGACGGATTTCAGCTCAATGCTCATGCGGGAGAGGATTCGTCCGGATTGCGAGGCACCGCCTGCGCCGCCGCCTGTTCGCGGTGCTGCTTCCATTCGAGGTAGGTCTTGAGGAACAGCGTCAGCAGGGCGAGCAGGGCCAGCAGGCTGGCGACGGCGAAGGCGGCGGGGCCCTGGTATTCGTCGTTCAGCTTCTCGACGCGCAGCGGCATGGTGTCGGTCTGGCCGGTGATGTGCCCGCTGACGACGGAGACGGCGCCGAATTCGCCCATCGCGCGGGAATTGCAGAGGATGATGCCGTAGAGCAGCCCCCACTTCACACTGGGCAATGTGACGTGCCAGAAGGTCTGCCAGCCGCTGGCCCCGAGGGTCAGCGCGGCCTGTTCTTGGTCGGAACCTTGCGCCTGCATGATCGGGATCAGCTCGCGGGCGACGAACGGGAACGTGATGAACACGGTGGCCAGCGCGATGCCAGGCACCGCGAAGATGATCCGGATATCGCGGTCCATCAGCCACTCGCCGAAGTAGCCCTGCATGCCGAAAAGGATCACGAAGACGAGTCCCGCCACGACGGGCGACACGGAGAACGGCAGGTCGATCAACGTGATCAGGAGCGACTTGCCCTTGAACTCGAACTTCGCGATCGCCCAGGCGGCCGCCAGGCCGAAGACCAGGTTCAGCGGCACGCTGATGGCCGCGACCAGCAACGTCAGCCGCATGGCGGCCAGCGAGTCGGGATGCGCCAGGGATGCCCAATAGTGCGGCAGCCCCTTCGCGAAGGCCTGGGCAAAGACGTTGACCAACGGCAGCAGCAGGAACACGCCGGCGAACAGCAGCGCCACGCCGGTCAGCAGCCACTTCACCAGCGGCGACTCTTCGGAGCCGCGCTGCGACTTTTGTGTTCCGGCGCTTGGCCGGGGAGTGACGGTTCCAGCCATGGTTCAGCGTTCGTAACGGCTCACCCAGCGTTCGAGCAGGTTGATCACTCCCAGGAGCACGAAGGAGACGGCCAGCAGCACGAGGGCAATCGCCATGGCGCCGGTGTAGTCGTATTGGTCCAGCCGTTCCACGATGAGGATGGGCGCAATCTGGGTTTTGTATTGGATGTTGCCGGAAATGAAGACGACCGAGCCGTATTCGCCGATGGCCCGACCAAAGGCTAGGGCGAAGCCGGTCAGCAGCGAGGGGAACAGCAGCGGTGCGATCACGCTCACGAACGTCCGCGCGCGGCCCGCCCCGAGCGTGGCCGCAGCTTCCTCCAGTTCGCGTTCGAGGTTTTCCAGCACGGGTTGCAGCGTGCGGACGGCAAACGGCAGCCCGGTGAATGTGAGCGCGATGACGACGCCAAGCTGGGAGTAGGCACCCTTGATGCCGAGCGGCACGAGGAACTGGCCGAGCCAGCCATTCGGGGCAAACAGGTCCGCCAAGGTCAGGCCTGCGACGGCCGTCGGGAGCGCAAAGGGAAAGTCCACCAAGGCGTCGAGCAGGCGGCGGCCGGGAAACGTGTAACGGGTCAGCACCCAGGCCAGCAGCGTGCCGAACACGGCGTTGACCAGCGCGGCGATAAACGAGGCACCAAACGTCAGCCGGTAGGCCGCCAACGCCCGTTCGGTGGTGGCCAGCTTCCAGAATTCAGCCCACGTCAGCGAAGACGCCCGCAAGGCCAGCGCGCCGAGCGGAATGAGCACGACCACGCTCAGGTAGAAGAGCGTGAATCCGAGCGTCAGCCCAAAGCCCGGCAGGGGGCTATGTTTCTTCAAGGCCATGCGGAACGAATCCGTCAGCAACAGTGTCCGGGAAGCCTAGCGCAGAATCGGGAACGGCGTAAACCAACAACCACGACAGGCTTAGTCGGGATTGTTTTCACGAAAAAGCGTCGGCGGCCGGAAACGGGAAGGTTGAACCGGGCTTGCGGCGGACACACGGAGACCACTGCCCCAAGCCCGGCGTTCCAAAACAGCTTGGAACAAAATTGTCGTCCCGCACGCTCACGGGGTCGTCTCGGTGGCGAGGCCCATCTTGGTGATGTCGAGCTGCTGGATCAGGTCGAGCACCCGGATGACGTGCTGGTAGTCCGTGTCACGGGCGCCCTTGATGACCAGTGCGACGTCAGGGTTGGCGTTCTTCATCGCGGTGAGCGAACCGCGCAACTGCTCGAACGTCAGCGGCTGGCCGTTGAGCGAAACGGCGCCGGTGGCGGCGACGATCAACTGATTGGGCTTCGCCGGCTCCTTCGGCTGGGGCGGCGGCACCTGCGCCGACGGGAGGTTCAGCTCCAGGTTGTTCACCAATTGCGGGGTCGTGATGATGAAGATCACCAGCAGCACGAACGCGAGGTCGAGCAGCGGCGTGATGTTCAGCTCGTTCAGGGAACTGTGCTGGGAACGGGAGATCTTCTTCATGGCAGGGCCAGGCTGTTGGCGTCCACTTCCTCGACCACGTCGAAGCGGACCAGGAAATGCCCGGGGAAATTCTTCGGCGGCGGACGGCTGAGGGCCGTGGTCTGCGCCAAGGCGCGACGCACCGATTCGTCCCAGGCGGCGTGCCCGGAACCGCGCTTCCAAGTCGTGCCGGTCACCTGTCCGCTTGGGCTGACGTTGACCTCCACCTCGGCGACGAAATTGCGGTCCTCGACGCCCTCCGGCCGGAGCCATTTGGACCGCAGGCTGAACTCGACGAAGCCCTTGTAGAGCTGCACGGGATCGGAGCTGCTTTCGACTGCCTTCGCGCCGTCGCTGAAACTGAACGCGGGCAGGCCCACCGCCGGCGGCGCCGCGGCCGGGGCCGTGCTGGTCGGCGGCGGGGCGGCCTGGGAAGTCGTGGGGGGAGGCGCGGCCACGACTTGCGGCGGTGGTTCGGCGGGCTTGGCTTGCTCCGGTGGCGGCTCGACGGGTTTCTCGGGCTCCTTTGGCTTCTCCGGCTCGGGTGGCTTCTCCTTCGGCGCCATCGTCACGGCGATGGTCTTGAGCTGCTTGCCGAGGTAGCCCTCGCGCGCGGCGAAGAAAATCAGCGCCCCGATGATCAGGCCGTGGAAGACCGTGGAGACGATCAGGCTGACCTTGGTCGAGTGCTTCTTCTTGCGTTGGATGGCCATGGCGGAATCAGCGTTCTCCCGGGGCAAGCGGCTCGGTGGCGAGATCCACCTTCACCACGTTGGCCTGCTGGAGCATGTCGAGCACGCCCACGATGCGGTGGTATTTGGTCTTGGCGTCGCCCCGCACGATCACGCTCAGGTCCGGGTCGTCGGTGCGGAGCTGGACCAACTGGGCGTGCAGGGCCGCCGGATCCACCTCGAGCTTGTTCAGGTAGAGCTTCCCGGTGTGGTCCACCGTCACGTAGTTGGCCTTCCGGGGCGGATCCTTCTCCCGCTTCGAGGCGGTCGGCAGCTTCAGGTCGAGGTCATTCACGACCGGCGTGGTCGTGATGATGAAGATCACCAGCAGCACGAACGCGAGGTCGAGCAACGGGGTGATGTTCAACTCCGTGAGCGAGTGGTGATGCGACTGGGAGCACTTTTTCATCGCCGGATCGTTTGGGTCGCCGCGGCCGCGGCCTACCGTTTGAGGGCGCTGATCAGGCGGTCGCCCAGCGCCGTGTTGGACTCCACGATCCGGTCGGCGAGCTCGCCGTTGGCGTGGGAGATCTCCTCGCTCAACGGGCGGTTGTCCACGTAGGCGTGCTCGATGGCGGTGGCGAATTCGGTGGCGAAGTTGTCCAGCTGCTGGGTGATGGCCCGGATGCTGGTTACCATGAAGTTGTAGGCGAACATCGCCGGGATCGCCACGAACAGGCCGACGACGGTCGCGATCAGCGCGCCGGCGACCCCGGGCGCCATGGCGGTGAGGCTCGCGGAATTCGCCTTCGCGATGCCGGAGAAGGTCTCCATGACACCCCACACGGTGCCGAGCAACCCGATGAACGGCCCGCCGGCCACCGCGGTGGACAAGACGATCATGCCTTTTTCCAACGACAGCGCCTGCTGGCTGGCGGTGCGTTCCAGGGCGATCTTCACGGAGTCAAAGGAGGCGGTGTTGACCCGCGTGGTTCCCCTGACCTCGATGGCGTTGTTCTTGAGGTGGTAGTCGAGTTCGTCGGCGCCGGCGACGTAGAGCTCGTAGGCGGGCGCGCCGTCGTAGTCCTCGTTCTTGCGGGCAAGTTCGAGCGGATCGCGGGTGCCGCGGTAGGACTCGAAGAACTTCTTCGCCTCACGTCGGGCACGCCAGAGCTGCCACGCCTTGGTGAAGATGACCGTCCAACTGAACAGCGAGACGATGATGAGGGTGCCGATGGTGATCTTGCCTTCGGTGGTGGCCTTCTCGAAGGCGAACTGCAGCGCGCCGTCGGCAAACAGGGGAGTGAAGGGTAACGAGGTCATGGATGCGGATAGAAAATGGGAATGGGGAAGGCTAGTTGCGGCTCGGGGCAGTGGGCAGGATGACCGTCACGCGCCCGACCGTGCGGGTCAGTTTGGGGCCGGCGGCGATTTGCTTTTTCGGCGTGTCGTCTTCCTCGTCCTCCTTGGCCGCGACGCCCTTGGACTGGTCGTCGTTGGCGAGGCTCTGGCTGGCCGTGCCGGCCGCGTTGCCGGCGCCGAAGCCGACCTGGGACGAGGAGACGTCGCCGCTGGCGCTGACGTTCTGGGACAAGAGCGCGGCGTCCACGGTTGCGCCGCTGGCGCTCACGCTGCCCACGCCGACGATCGTGCCCGAGATGTTCCCGCCGGCACCCACGCTGACGCTGCCTTGGGCGAGCGCGGTCACGCTGACGTTCTGCTGGGCGTTCAGGTCGATGTTCTCGCGGGCAAACACGAGGCCCCGGATGTCGCCGGTTGCCTCCAGCTTCACCGTGCTGCCGATCACGCCCGAGCCGCGGGCGTCGATGCTACCCTCGTGGATGACGGTGCCATTGGCCGCCTTGGTGCCGGCCCGCAGCGTCACCGTGCCGGCGGACGCGACGTTGGGAACCACCAGCAACGTGCGCGGATCGATGCCCAATCCCCGGAGGAAGCCCCCGAACAGCGCCTCGATCGCGTCGCGCCGGCTGGTGTCCTCACCCGCCACGTTGAGCGGCATCTGCACCACGCCGCCGGCGCTGGCGACGATATTGCCGCGGGGCGTCTCGACCAGGATGTCGCCCACGGTGTTGACCGATGCGGGAAAGGCCGAGTCGAGCGACGGCGGAAAGGTCGTCGCCAGGATGCCGCTGCCGGGAATGGTCGGCGAATAGGTCAGGATCCGCCGCGTCAGCGGGTCCACGTGGAGCTTCTCCACCGTCGCCGAACCGGAGCCGCCGGTGCCGGCGTCAACGTTGCCTTCCAGGGAACGCACCGTGACGTTGCCGCCGTCATAGGCGGCGATGCGGGAGCCGTTCACGTCAATGTTGCCGCGGGCAATGACCGTCACGTCGCTCGGGTCCACGGTGAAGATGCCGCGGGCATTCGCGTCGCTGGCGGTAAACGTGCGGGAGCCGACGTTCACGCTGCCGTCCGCCACCACCGTGACGTCCCCGCCGTTCAACGAGGCGATCTTGGTCGAGAACATCTCCAGGCTGCCGCCCAGCGTGACGTTGAGGTCTGCGCCCGCGGTGAACAGCTCCGCCAACGCCGGATTGCCGCGCGGTCCCTGCGAAACGAGGCCGATGGTCGCGCCCAAATCGAGGTTGCGGGCCCGCACGTCGAAGGTGCCGCCGCCACCAATCCGGTAGCCGGTGTCCGAATTCAGCGGCACATCTTGGCTGGCGGCGTAGAGCTGGTTGGCGAGGTCGGGCGGCAGGGTGGCGACCAGCCGGGTTTCGGGTTCGCCATTCGGCTTCACCACGGGCTGGCCCGCGGAATCGAACACGATCACCGGGGTATTGAGCAGCAGTTGCAGCTCATCGCCGGTCATACGGCCCTGGAAGGTCAGCGCCTTGGTTGTGGCATCGTAGAAGAACTTGCTTTCCAGTCCCGCCAGCGCGCCGGTCAAGGGCGGGAAAATCAGGCCCAGCTCGAAGGCGGAGAAGTCGGGCTTCGTCGCGAGCGGGACGCTGGTGAACTCGTTGCGGTTGATGATGTCGCCGGTGACATGGAGCTTCGTCACGTCGTCCGCGCGCAGGTTCTGGCCGTCGAACCGGCTGTTCACCAGGTTGTCACCGACGGTGACCTCCGCGCGTTTGGGCGAGCCCAGCAGGATTCCCCGCAGGTCGCCGGCGACATTGAGCCGCACCGGTTCCGCTGCGTTCAGATGCAACGGCGTGGCCGCGTGATCGGAAATGCCGAAGTCGCCGAAGCTCCGATACTGCGTCTTGCCGCTGTCGGAGACGATGAGCTGCGCGAGGTCGCCTGCCTTGGTGCCGACCAACGAGCCGCCGTCCGTCGTCGTCAGGCTCAGGTTTCCGAGCGGCGACGGAAACAGCACCACGTCGTTGCCGAGCACCACCCCGCCGGCGCCGGCAGTGATGTCGAGTATGCCGGGATAGATCGGCGGCATGCCCTGCGAGAAGGCG
>JBEISV010000209.1:0-7650 GCA_040375265.1 Verrucomicrobiales bacterium | reverse complement strand
TCCTTGGTGATCCGCTTGTAGGTGTCGCTCTTGCTCTGGCCGCTGTTGATGTCGTTCCAGAATTGAGCGTAGGCCGGCGAACTGGCTAAGGCGGGTTCCACAAAGAGGCGGTGGTGCTGCCCCTTGACCTCGTCCAACCGGTAACCGAGCACCTTGAGCACGTTCTCGTTGGCATTCAGCACCAGGCCCTTGGTGTCGAATTCGATGAAGGCGTAGGCGCTGTCGATGGCCGAGAGCACCCCTTTGGCGTTCTGCCGTTCGATTTCAGCCGCGGTGATTTCGTAGCGCATGCTAAGGTAGCGCTCCGGCTTGCCATTTGCCCCCAGGATCGGCGCCACAACCGCGTCGACATAGTAGGGAGTGCCGTCCTTCTTCCGGTTCTTAACGAGGCCCCGGAACATCTCGCCGCGGCCGATCTTGGCCCACATTTCGCGGAAGACTTCCTTGGGCATGTCGGGATGACGGAAAATGCTGTGCGGTTTGCCGATGAGTTCCTCGCGGGAATACTGCGACACCCGGCAGAGCTCGTCGTTGCAGCTCAGTATCTCACCCTTGAGGTTGGCCTCGGAGACGATGCAGATGGCATTCACCATGTCCACGCGCACCTTGAGTTCGGCTGCACCCGCCAGCAGGCGGTTCTGCTCGGTCACGTCGGAGGCATACTCGACCACCTTGAATGGCTGCCCCTTCACGTCGAGGATCGGCGTGTAGGTGGCTTGGACCCAGATTTCCTTCCCAGCCTTCGTCATCCGGCAGTATTCGCCACTCTGCGGGACACCACTGGCCAGGCCCTCCCAAAGTTCACGGTAGGCGGCCGAGTCACGCGTGGTCGCGTCCACAAACACCCCGTGGTCCTGCCCCTGAACTTGGGCGAGCTCATGGCCGAAGATCTTCAGGTAGTTCTCGTTGGCGGTGATGATCGTGCCGTCCAGTTCATATTCGGCGATGGCCTGGACCTTGTTGATCGCCTCGTCCTTGCCCTTAAGTTCCGCCACGGCGTTCCAGTCGATTTGGTCCTGGTCAAAGGTTTCATAGAGGCCGCGCCGGGCCCGATTGAACGCCTCGGAAATCTCCGCCACCTCGTCGCGTCCACGCACCTCGACGTCGGCCGAGATGTCGCCCCGGGCCAAGCCTTGGATGGCGTGGCGCACCCGGCCGATGCCGGCCGTCATCGCCCCGCTGAGCCACCACATCACCGCGGCGCCCACCAAGATCGCCGCGCCGGAAACGATGACCAGCTTGCGCACCAAAGCATCCGTCGCGTCATTCAATTCGGCCTCCTCAGCCAGCAGGTAGGTCGTGAAACCGCTGCCGGCGAAACCCATGAGCGGGACACTCTTCGCGTAGGCACCCGCCAGCGTCTTGCCCGCCGCGGAATGTTCCCCGAATTCGGCCGCAATGCCCGCCTTGCCGCCCTGCGCCGGCGTCCCGGATTTGGCCGCCTCGAGCGCCAATGGGAAGGCGGACTTCACCAAGTTGATCACGAAGAGATCATCCTTGTGACTGGCCATGTTGCCGTGGGCCTTCGGGTTGATGTCCACGATCTGCGTGCCGTCGAGGTCCGCGATCGAGAAACTCGTGGAGGCGAGGTCCTGTAGCTTCATGTCCTCGTAGGCCGAGGCGACGATTTGTTCCACGGAGTCGGCACCGAAATAATTCTGCCAATAACCCAGCACTTCGCCCTTCGCGGAGCGAATCTGCGCCGTGAAGGTCATGCTCCAGGCGGGGGCCTTGTCGGCGTAGAATTCCTGCACCAACGGATCCTTCGTCGGCCGGCTCACCACAGTGCCCGTCAGTGCGCCGTCGATCTTGGCGGTCGTGAAGTCACCCGCCTTCGCCCGCTTGTAACCGTCACTTTCGGCCAGACTTCGGCCCAGCAGGCTCTCCCCGCGGGGCAACGGCCGGCCTTGCGGATCCAAGGATCCCGCGGCGACCACCTTGCCGTCGGGGTCAAGCACCACGCACAGCGGGTAACAGCCATATAGCGTGACGTATCGGTTGATCACGTCGGTAAGTTCGGACCGGACCGCCGGAGTCAGGCTGCGCAGGTCCCGCTGGACCGCCGTGTTCAGGCTGAAGGCCTGCACGTCGCCGTAACGTTCAAAAAGGTTGCGATCAATTCGGTCCTGGATCGCCCGGGCGGACGCGGCAAATCCGGCGAGCTTTTCCTCGCGGATATGGCCCGCACCGATTTGTAGGCTGACGAGCACCGCAGCGGCCGTAGCCACGACCAAACCGACGGTGGGCAATAGAATCTTGGCCCGAATGCCGTGGATCCAGCCGGCGGACTTTGCCGCGGTATTCAGCGCGGGCACCGCGGGCGTCGGAGCCCGTTCAGGGGCCGGCGGGGTGGATGGAATCCGGCTACCGGACGGCCGGGTTGAGTGGCCGTTCGCGCGGACATGGCGGGAACCCTCCGAGCCGGCATGGCGTCGGGGAGTCAACGAGGATGGGGCGGGACTCATGGCAGTGACTTGATTCTCTTGGCTTATCGGAAGGTTGGCCGGCCGCTTGACCGGAATCGGAACAAATTGGCGAAGGCGGGCCCGCTCACGAATCGGCAGTGACCGTCGCGGCCTGTTCGGTGTCGAGGACTAGCAGCAGGCGGTCGCAGAGCTTGAAGACACCGCGGGTCAGCTCACGCGCGGCGCCCCGCAGGGTTTCCGGGGTGGCTTCACGATCGTCTTCGCCGACTTCGACCACCTCGCCGACCTCATCGACGAGGAAACTCACCGCCCCGTCCGCCGTGCGGACGACCACGTTCATCGGCGCCATTTCGGCCGCGGCCGGCGCCAGTGAAAGGCGTTGCCGGAGGTCGATCGCGGAGACGATCTGGCCGCGCAGGTTGATCAGGCCGCGGATGGCCGCGGGCGCGAGGGGCACCCGGGTCATTTCCTGGCCCCGGATGACTTCCTGGACGTCGAGGACCGGCACACCGAAGAGGAGCTGGTCCAACTGGAAGGTGCAGAACTGATGGTTCATGGGGGTAAGTAGCGAAGCCTATTCCACTGCAGAAAAGAATGCCGGCGACGCGCCCTCGATGACCTCGCGAACATTGAGGAGATCGGTGACCCGACCGCTGACGAGGGCCGAGCCGAGGATGCCGGGAGCCCGGCCATGGCTTTGGGCGGCGACACTTTCCTCAACGATGTCGATGATCTGGCCGACCACGAGCCCCACGCTTCGCCCATTCTCAGCGAAGACGACGACCTGGAGGGGACCGTCACTCTCCTGGCCCAACGCGCCACGCCCCAACTGCTCCGCGACGTCGATGAGCGGCAGTATGGAACCGCGATATTGGACGACCGGCCGGTTGCCACAATGTTCGACCTTCGGGCGCGGAAACTCCTCCAGGCGGGCCGCCTGCGACAAGGGCATGGCGAACCGGGAATTCAGCCCGGCCTCGAACACCAGCAACGTTTGGCGATCCGTCAGCGCCTTGCCATCCGACTGCAATTCGGCGGCGGTCGTCATGGATCGATTCTCGGAAAGCACGGCGGCATGCTGGGCCAGGCCGAGCACGTCGAGGATGAGCGCCACCCGACCGTCGCCCATGATGGTCGCGCCGGCGAAACAGGTGATGCCCTTGAGTTGTTTGCCCAACGGCTTGACGACGATTTCCTGGGTGTCGTTCACGGCGTCCACCACCAGCCCGAACTGCCGGCCGTCGGCCTGCAGCACGACGATGTTGACGCTCTGGCTTTCGAGCACCCGCTTCTCGGCGTTCACGAGGCACTCAAGAACCCGTTCGGAAAGCGCGGTCAGCTCGTGCAGCTTCTGCTCCGCTTTGGCCTGTTCGTTGGCGTGCTTGAGCGTCACGATCTCCCGGACCAGATGGTGGAACTGCTCGTGAACCTTCTCCAGCGAATGGACTTCCGCCAAGTCGCCGTAGTCTTTGAGTCCCTCGGAGTAGATCCACTTGCCGAGAAGACAGAGCCGGTGTGAGCCCGCTTCCTCCAAGGTCATGGTTTTCCGGCCATCAAGCACCTGCCGCAGCCGCCCCAGCCAGGCACGATGAGCGTCACGCGCCTTCAGGAAAACTGCGCCGGTATCGCCCGCATGCTGTCGGTGGGAACAGCCGACGCCTCCGTGGACATGGGCTTCCGTCCCCGCCAGTGTCTGGTTGAGATAGACCAACGGGAGCAGTTTGCCCCGCAGGCGATAAACCGGCGCGTCAAAGATGCGTTCAATGCCCGTCTGGCCCGACGCGCCATCCACCCGGACCAGTTCCAGCAGGCTGACCTGCGGGATGGCGAACCGATCGCCGCCGCTGCTCACGATCAGCGCCGGAATGATCGCCAAGGTGAGCGGGATCTTGAACTTAATTGTGGTTCCCTGCCCCGGGTCGCTCTGGATGTCGACCGAACCGCCGATGCGTTCGATGTTTGTCTTCACCACGTCCATCCCGACCCCGCGGCCGGACACGTTGGTGATTTTTTCAGCGGTCGAAAGGCCGGGGAGAAAGATCAGCGCGCAGGCCTCGCGATCGCTCATGCGCGCGGCTTGTTCCGGCGTGATCAGTCCCTTGTCGAGGGCCTTCTGCTTCACGCGGCCGGTGTTGATGCCACCGCCGTCGTCGGCGATCTCGATGTTGACCTGTCCGCCCTCGTGGTAGGCGCGGATGAAGAGCAATCCGGTCGCCGCCTTGCCGGCGGCGAGGCGCCGTTCCGGAGTCTCGATGCCGTGGTCGATCGAGTTCCGAACCACGTGCGTGAGCGGATCCTTGATCGACTCGATGATGGTCCGGTCCAGCTCGGTCTGGCGTCCCGCCAGCTCCAATCGGACCTGCTTGCCCAACTCGCCGGCGACGTCGCGGACGATCCGCGGGAAGCGGCTAAGCACGCTGTCAATGGGCTGCATCCGGGTCTTCATCACGCCTTCCTGAAGCTCCGACGTGATGAGATTGAGGCGCTGGGCGACGGCGAGCAGGCCGCTGTCGCGGCTACCGGTAATGTGCTGGGCAATCTGGTTCCGCGCCAACACGAGTTCGCCGACAAGGTTCATCAACCGGTCCAACTGGCCGACATCCACCCGGATCGCGGACTCCGAAATGGAACCCCGGGCCGCGGACTCGCCGGCGGGCGGAGCCGAACTTGCGACCGGGGCGTGGGACGGCAGATGGGGGGCGGGAGGCGGCAGGTGCGAAGCGGCCTCCGGTGCGGTCACCGGATGCGCTTCGTCGCCGAAGAGGCCCCAGGCGTTGCCGGTTGCGGCCGGCGGCACCGGGGCGGGAGCCGCGGAAACGGGGGCCGGCTCGGGCGTATGATGATCATCAAACATGCCCCAGCCTTGGCTGGCGGGAGCGGACTCCTTGGTCGCGGATTTTCCCGGTGTCGCAACCGCGGAGACTGGAGCCGCGGGAGATGCCGCGGCGGACTTCGCGGGTTGGGCGGTGGGATTCTGCAACGCCACGAGGCGATTCAGCAGGTCCGTGTAGTCCTTGTCGCCCTCGGTGCGGTTGGCCTCCAGGCACCGGAGCATTTCGCGCAGGACGTCAGCGTAGGCAAGCAGGGTGCTGATGATTTCGCCGCTGACGGCCAACTGATTTTCCCGCAGCAGGCTGAGCAGATTTTCGCCGACGTGGGCGACCTTCTCGATCTTCTGGAGGCCGAGGCAGCCGGCGGTGCCCTTGATCGTGTGAATGACCCGGAAGATTCGGTTCAGGATGTCCGGATGGGAACTGCCCGATTCCAGCACCAGCAGGTCGCGGTCGAATCCGTCGAGCCCCTCGAAGCTTTCGATGAGGAGGTCGTTGATCAGCTGTTCTTGGAGATTCGCTTTCATGCGGCTAACCGCACCGGCTCGAGCAGGCGCGAGATGGAGGCTTCGGAACCGACGGTGAAGAAGAAGGTGGCGCCAAGTTCCGGGGCGGCCTGAACCCAGATGCGGCCGCCATGGCGCTCGACGATGCGCTTTACGATGGTCAGGCCGATGCCCGTGCCCTCGTAATCCCGCTGCTGGTGCAGGCGCTGGAAGGCGCCGAAAAGCTTCTGGGCCTTGCTCATGTCGAAGCCGGCGCCGTTGTCCCGCAGGAAGAGGATGCTGTTCTCGCCTTCGCCCAGGCTCCCGAACGCAATCTGCGCCGGCGCCCGGCGCTTGGAGAACTTCCACGCGTTGCGGACCAAGTTCTCCAAAGCTAGCCGCAGCAAACCCTCGTCGCCGCGGACGCGAACATCGGGGGCAATGCGCCATTCCACCTGCCGATGTGGTTCGAGGCGGGTGAGCTCCGCGGAGATCGAACGGACAACTTCCGTAAGATCTACCTCCTCCACCTTGAGTTCGCTCAGGGCGGCGCGGGAAAGCTTCAGCAAATCCTCGATGGTTTCGCGGGCGCGCACCGACGACTGCGAGATGTCAGCAATGTGCGGCAACAGGGCCTCGGCCCCGGCCTCGGTCGCCTCTTCCTTCAGGACATCCGCGAGCATCTCGATCGCGCCGAGGGGATTGCGCAGGTCGTGCGCCACCATGCGGCCGAACGCCTCCAACTCCTGGTTGCTCTGCTCCAAGTCGCGCACCCGCCGGGCCAGCGTGGTCTGCATCCCGAGTATCCGTTCGCCGATCTTGATCCGGGCCACGAGGGCCTCGTCGTCGAAGGGCTTGGTGATGTAGTCGTCCACCCCGCTCTTCAGGCCGTCCAGGATGTCATTCCGGCCGGACGACACGGTCAGCATGATCAGGTAGGGCGGATTGTCGCAGGGCTTGGCCCGCAACGCCCGGCAGACATCCACACCGTCGAGCTTCGGCATGTGCCAGTCCACGATGGCGAGCCGGGGAGCCTCGTCGGACTGCATGATGCGGAGTGCCGCCTCGCCGTCCTCGGCGGTGATGACCTGGTGCCCCGATACCTCCAGCAGGGCCGAAAGCAGGGCCCGGATCGGCTTGCTGTCGTCAGCTACGAGAATTCTCATGCGAAAGGGCGCTTCAGTTCGGCAACACCTTGGCGACGACGGCCAGCAACTGTTCGGGTTCGAACGGCTTCACGATCCAGCCAGTCGCGCCCGCGGCCCGACCCTTGGACTTCATCTCGGGATCGGACTCAGTGGTGAGGAGCAGGATGGGCGTGCGGCTGTAGGCCGGCAGCGCGCGGAGTTGCCGGGTTAGATCCAGCCCGTTCATGTTGGGCATGTTGACGTCGGTGATCACGAGGTCCACGGACCGTGAGCGGGCCAGTTGGAGCGCGGCGACACCGTCGGCGGCCTCCAGCACGTTGTGGCCGGTGGCCTTGAGGGCGAACACCACCATCCGGCGCATGGTGGAGGAATCATCTACGGTCACGATTGTCTTGCTCATGAAACGGGAGGTCTTCGGGTTTCCAAAGCCGTGGGCGGTCTGATTTCGACCATCAGTACGACCCTGTCGGTGCTATCGGCGTCCGGACGGGGAACTTGAGTTCCGCCGTGCCGGAAAACCGGGCGGGTCAGAACAGTTCCACGTTGTCGCCCAAGACGTTGCTACTCGCCGGAACCGACGCCTTGGCCGGTTCCTCCGCCGCGGGGACCGCCGCGGGGACCGCCGGGGGCAAACCGGCCGTGGCAACCATCGCAGGTGCCGGGGGCGTCTCAGGGGCTGCGGAAATGTCGTCGTCGAACAGCGTGATGTCGGCCACCGCACCCACTGCCGCCGCCGGCACGGGCACGGGCGCGGGATTGG
>JBEISV010000542.1:0-3096 GCA_040375265.1 Verrucomicrobiales bacterium | reverse complement strand
GTGAACGCGAACTTCTTCTCACCCGAGGAATACTACCTGCCCGAAGGCACGGCGATGCGCGTGGACGGCCTTTCCATCAGCGAGGGCAACCCGGTTTCGCCGGCCAATTTCTCGCGGGCCGCCTGCGTCCTGTTCGACGCCGCCAACGTCGGCCGGATCGTCCACACGAATTGGCCCGCCGCCGATACCAATGGCGTGCTCAACGCCGTCGCCGGCGACTATCCCGTCGTCGTGCGCGGCGTGAACATCGGCCGGCAATACCTGAACCAGGGCGGCTTCATCCACGCCACGAATCCCCGCACCGCCCTCGGTCTGTCGCAGGACGGCAAGACTTTGTTCCTCATGGCCATCGACGGCCGCCAGTCGCACAGCAGCGGCGCGCTCGATTACGAGACCGGCGCCTGGATGCTGCTGGTCGGCGCCCACGACGCGATCAACCTCGACGGCGGTGGTTCCGCCACCATGGCCATGCTCACCAGCACGGGCCAACCCCTCCGGCTGAACTACTCCAGCGCCGTTGCGGACTCCGGCAAGGAACGCACCGTGGGCAGCCACTTTGGGGTCTATGCGAAACCGCTGGTGACCTTCGTCAGCAACTTGGCCGTCAGCCCCGAGGACGAGGCTGCGACGATCACCTGGACCACGGCCGGGCCGGCCAATTCGTTCGTGGAGTTTGGCCCCACCGACGTCCTCGGCCAAACCAGCGCGCTCAGCTCTGCCGCCGCCACCAGCCACTCGGTCCGCCTGACCGGCCTGACACCGGGCACGGGTTACTATTTCCGCGCCGTCTCCGAGGCTAACGGCCAGCGCAACGAATCCGCGCTCCAGTTCTTCACGACTACCCGCACCGTCACCGCCACGGAGGTCATCCCGCTCAACGGCCAATGGCGCCACACGGCCGCCAACGTAAGCGCGCTGGACTGGACCTCCCCTGGCTTCAATGACTCCGCCTGGAACGGTCCCAGCGCTGGCATTCTCTGGGCCTACACCCGCGCCGGCGACCCGCCGCTGGACCTTGGCCTGCTCGGCCAGCGCCTCGACGGCAATACAGTCACCGGCTTCCCCTACGTGACCTATTACTTCCGCACGCATTTCACGGCGACGACCACCGGCCCCGGCACTTCGCTGGCCTTCAACGGCTACCTTGACGACGGCGCGGTGTTCTACCTGAACGGCCACGAACTGCTCCGCCTGCGGGTGCCCGAGGCGCCTGAGGAGATTGCCAATTCAACGATCGCCAACGGCTTCCCCTGCGGCGGTGACGCGGACTGCCCGGATTCGTTCACCGTGAAGGACGGCGTAAGCGACCACCTCGTGGCCGGCGACAACGTGCTCGCCGTCGAGGTCCACAACTACAGTCCCCGCAGCCCGGACATCACGTTTGGTTTTGCGGTGACGCTGGAGCAGTTGATCCCCAGCAAACTGCCTCAACTCGGCATCACGTTGGTTACGGGGCAACCCGTGCTCAACTGGACCGGCGGAGGCGCCACCCTGCAACAGGCGGATTCCCCGGCCGGCCCTTGGAACAACGTCCCGGGTCCGGTGACTACCGGCCCGTTCACGGTCACCGACACCTCCCTCCCGCACTTCTACCGGTTGAGCCGGTGAATGTGCTGCCGGCGTCCCGCCGGCAGTCGCGAGACCGCCCCTGAGTCAGACCTGGAGGGATCTCGGGCGGCCAAACGATCCAGCTACTTCCGGTCTGGACTCGGCGTGGTTGCCTCGGACGCCCCGGGACTGCTTCCGACGGGACGCAGGCAGCACGCCCCTCCGGTTCAGACCAGAGACAGCATTGTGCGCGTCGAACGCTGCCTCCATTACTTCTTCGCCACCTCGCCCGTTTCCAGCGTGAGGTCCGCCCAGTAGCCGAACTCCCACGACCAGTTGTTCGCCGCATTTTCCAGGCGCAGCACCACCCGGCGGCCGGCGAGGGCGTTCAAGTTGAGCTTCACTTCCTGCCAGCGCGGGCCGTCGTGCTTCACGGTCTGCTGGTGCAGCAGTTCGCCGTCGGCCTTCACGCGGAGTTGCCAGTCGCCCTGCTCATGCGCGGCCACGGAAAAGCGGAGCGTCGCCTTGCTGTCCGGCGGCAACACCAGCGAACGCACGATCGCGGCCGGCTTCTTTTCGTCGTAGGGATGCGTCATCAGCACGTTCCGGCGGCCGGCGAACTCGGGGAACTTCACCGGTGCCCCCTCGAAGTCCGGCGCGTCGATCTGCCAACCGGGCGCCCACAGCGCGAGGCTCTCGCCGTCGCGGGCGGGCACGTTCACGGCAGCCTGATCAGGGTTCGTGCCGATGAGTTCCTTGCGGCGCTCGTCGTTGAGCGGCTTGCCGTCCTGCGGCGGCGCGAGGATGAACCAAATCAGGCTCCGGAAATCGTCAT
The DNA here is from genome assembly GCA_040375265.1 of Verrucomicrobiales bacterium. Lineage (GTDB taxonomy): Bacteria > Verrucomicrobiota > Verrucomicrobiia > Limisphaerales > UBA9464 > CAIWAH01. The sequence goes on along the minus strand of JBEISV010000542.1, from coordinate 713 downwards.
CGGGCAGTTGTTCCAGGCCTTCGGGCATTGCCGAATTCTCGGTCACCCGCTGGGACTTGATGTCGGACTTGGCCACGACGACTTCCGCCGGGCCAGCCATGACCAGCTTCACGATGCTGTCGGTGTTCTCGACCATGCGGCCGCTCAGCGTGCGTTCGTCCTTGGTCTCAATCTCCACGTTCTCGTAGCCCGCGCCGATGATTTCGTTCGGGTTGATGACGTTGTGGAGCAAAGCGTCGAGGGAACTGCGGCCCACGCCGGTCAGGTCGGGGCCGATGTCAGCGCCTTCGCCGTGCAATTTGTGGCAGATGAAGCAGGACTTCTTCGCGACCTCGTGCCCTTTGGCGAGGTCCACCGGACCGGTGGCGACGACTTTCCGCTTCTCGGCGATGAGCTTGAGTTTCTCGGCACTGGAAGCCTGGACCTTGCCGAAGATCTGGACGGCCACGGCGCGCTCGCCGTCATCCTTGGTGTTGGCCAGCGTGCGAACCACCGTGGGCGGCAAATCGCCGCGCTTGATCTTGCCGGCCTGCAACGCCCGCAGCAGCGCGTGCCGCCATTGCCAGCGGGTCGTGCCCAGTTCCGCCACGGCCGCCTTCACCGCCGGCGTGAAGGTATCCCATCCCTCCAGCAGAACCGAACCGGTGTCGTCGGCACCGACCTGTTGCAACGCGCGCACGGCCTCAACCTTGAGTCGGTCAGAATTGGGCGCG
>JBEISV010000500.1:0-3496 GCA_040375265.1 Verrucomicrobiales bacterium | reverse complement strand
TCCGCAAGTGTCGGCGAGGGAAAGTTGCAGGCCGGTTGCCGGATCGGAAAAGCACCCTACGGTCGACCGTTTTCATGAGTGACTCGATTTCATCCGCGCCGCGGACCTGGTTCGTCACCGGCGCGTCTTCCGGCTTGGGCCAGGCAATTGCCGAGGCGGCCCGGGAGGCCGGCGACTGTGTCGTCGCCACCGCTCGCCAGCCCGCCACCCTCGGCGGCTGGGCCGCCACAGCGCCGGAACGCTGCCTCGTCCTACCGCTGGAAGTGACCGACTCGCCGCAGGTAGCGGACGCGGTCGCCGCGGCCGCCGCCCGATTTGGCCGGCTCGATGTCGTCGTCAACAACGCCGGATATGGCCTCCTGGGCGCGGTCGAAGAATGCGATGAGGCTCAGATCCGGCGCTGCTTCGAGACCAACTTTTTCGGGGCGCTCAACGTCATCCGGTCGGTGCTGCCGCGCTTTCGCGAGCAACGCGCCGGCCACCTGGTCAACATCACCGCCGCCGCCGCGATCGCGAACTACGCCGGGTTCGGAGCCTACGGCGCGGCGAAGGCCGCACTGGAAGCCCTGAGCGAGAGTGTCCGTGCGGAGACGGCGCTGCTCGGCATCAAGGTCACGCTGGTCGAGCCTGGACCGTTCCGAACCGAGTTCATCCACCGGTCGCTGGAGCGGGCAACGAACCGGCTCGCCGACTACGATCGCACCTCCGGCAAGTTCGCGGCGGTGCTCAAGGCCATCGACGGCAAGCAGCCCGGTGATCCCGCCCGCGCCGCGGCTGCCCTCGTGGCGATGGTTCATGGCGGGCGCGCCCCGTTCCGTTTCCCGCTCGGACGTTACATGGTGAAGAAGCTTCGCGACCGGGCCGCCGAGCTCACGAAGGCCGCCGACGAAGGGGAGGCCGTCGCGGCCGCGGCTGAGTTTCCGGCGGGAACATGAAGCGGCCGGTTTGTCGAAATCTGGTCATCGTGTTGGGCGATCAGTTGGACGCAGCCTCGGCTGCCTTCGACGGGCTTGATCCCGCCCGAGACGTCATTTGGATGGCCGAAGTCGCCGGCGAAGCCACGAAGGTCTGGAGCTCGCAGCCACGCATCGCGGTCTTCCTCGCCGCCATGCGGCACTTTCGCGACGAACTCCGGGCACGCGGCTGGCGGGTTTGGTATCGGACCTTGCAGACGGACGGCGCGGCATGGTCCTCCGGGGCGCCGGAAACCATTCCATCTCCGGGACAGGACGAAACCCTCGGGGCCCAGCTCGCCGGTTCGATTCCGCACCTTCGGCCGGAACGCGTAATCACGGTCGAGCCCGGCGAGTGGTCCGTGAGCGAGGCGCTCAAGGAAACCTGTGCCGCGGCCGGAGTGCCGCTGGAATTGCGCGCCGACCGGCATTTCCTGTGTTCCGCGGACGAGTTCGCCCGTCACGCCGCGGGCCGGAAGCAACTGCGCCTGGAGTTCTTCTACCGCGAGCTGCGCCAGCGCCACGGCGTGCTGATGGACGGCGACCAACCGGCCGGCGGGCAATGGAACTTTGACCACGACAACCGGGAGAGTTTCGGCAAGGAAGGCCCGGGGTTCGTGCCCGCGCCGCGGCGATTCCCGCCCGACGCCGTGACCCGTGAAGTCCTCGAAGTCGTGCGGACGCGGTTCGCCCAGCATCCGGGTTCCGTGGCGCATTTCGATTGGCCGGCAACCGCGGCCGATGCGCGCGGGGCGCTCAAGGACTTCATCGCGCACCGGTTGGCCGACTTCGGCCGCTGGCAGGATGCGATGTGGGCTGGCGAACCTTGGCTTTACCATTCGCGCCTAAGCGCGGCCTTGAATCTCAAGCTGCTGTCACCGCGCGAAGTGATTGCGGCGGCCGAACAGGCATGGCGGAACGGAAGCGTCCCGCTGGCCTCGGCCGAGGGCTTCATCCGGCAGATCCTCGGCTGGCGCGAATATGTCCGCGGCATCTACTGGCGCTTCATGCCCGGCTACCTCGACCGCAATGCGCTCGGCGCGGACCAACCGTTGCCTCGGTTCTATTGGACGGCGGTCACCGAGTTGAACTGCCTACGCCACGCCTTGCGCCAGACGCTGGACCACGGCTACGCCCACCACATTCAGCGCCTGATGGTGACCGGCCTCTTCGCGCTGCTGCTCGGGGTCCGGCCACGAGAGGTCCACGAGTGGTATCTGGCGGTCTATGTGGACGCCGTGGAATGGGTCGAGCTGCCCAACACCCTCGGCATGTCGCAGTTCGCCGACGGCGGCGTGATGGCTTCGAAACCCTACGTGGCGAGCGGCAAATACATTCAGCGCATGTCGAACTACTGCGCCGGCTGCCGGTTCGATCCCGCGGTCGCCACGGGGCCGAAGGCATGCCCGTTCACAACGCTCTACTGGGACTTCCTCGCGCGCCACGAGGCGATGCTGGCGCGGAATCCCCGCGTGGTCATGCAGGTGCGCAACCTCAAGCGGCTGCCGGCCGCGGAACGGGCAGCCATCGCCCGGCAGGCGGACGACATCAGGACGAAATGCGCGGCGTGAAGAAACAGCATCTGCCGGAGAAGACCTGCGCCGCCTGCGGCCGGCCGTTTGCCTGGCGCAAGAAGTGGGAACGCGACTGGGCCGGCGTGAGGTATTGCAGCGACGCCTGTCGCCAGGGGAAAGGCTCGCAGTCCCGCGTGAAAATGAAATGAAGCCAGCGTGGCCCGACCTGATGATTCCGGCTGGCGAGCCTGACGAACGTCCGGGACGCTGCGCGACGACGATGGACGCAGGTTTGCCCAATTTACTGCCCACGGAGGACGACCACTGGCCCGCCCAACTGGCGCGGAAGCTGGCAGCGCTCGCGGCCCACGGCATCTACCTCGGCACGTCATCGTGGAAATATCCCGGCTGGCTCGGTGGGCTCTACACCGAGGATCGCTACCGCTACCGCGGCAAACTCTCCGACACGCGCTTCCAGCAGCACTGCCTGGAGGAATACGCCACCGTCTTCCCGACCGTGGGCGTGGACGCGACCTACTACACCTTCCCGACCGAGAAGTTCGCCCGCGGTCTCGTCGCGCAGGTGCCGGCGCACTTCCGGTTCTCCTTCAAGGTCACCGACCACGTCACCGTGAAGCGCTACCCGCCGTTGCCACGCCACGGTGAACTGGCGGGCCAACCCAACCCCGGCTTCCTCGACGCGGAACTATTCCGCCGGGAGTTCCTTGGCCCGCTGGAGCCGGTCCGCGAATCCGTCGGGCTGGTGATGTTCGAGTTCTCGCGCTTCCACGCGCAGGACTTCGCCCGCGGCCGCGACTTCGTGACGGCCCTCGACGGCTTTCTCGGCGACCTGCCGGGCGGCTGGCGCTACGGAGTCGAGGTGCGCAACCGCAACTTCCTGCACCCGGACTTTTTCGCGCTCCTCGCAGCCCACGGAGTCGCCTACCTGTTCAATCAGTGGTCCGACGGCCCGTCGCTCGACGCGCAGTTGGCCCAACCCGGCTGCTGGACAGCGCACTTCGCCGGCGC
>JBEISV010000090.1:0-13026 GCA_040375265.1 Verrucomicrobiales bacterium | reverse complement strand
GTGGCGGCGGGCCGGCAATTGACCGCAACCGGCAGCGGCTCGCTGGCGTTCGATCCCACGCTGGGCAACGCCTTCAAGCTGGAGGCGCTGAAGGAGACGCTTTACGAGAAGCTCGCCCAGGGCGGGCCGGTAATGGTGCCGCTATTGAGCCTCGGGTTGGCGGCGTTGGTCGTGGCCATCGTGAAGGGGTTCCAGTTTTCCCGCATCCGGCTGGTGTCCGAGAACGAGCTGCAGCAGGTGCTCCAGCACCTGGAGAAGGAAGACTCCGGCGCGGCACTCAAGCTGGCCCAGGGGATTCCCGGCCTCGCGGGCGAATTGCTGGCGACCGGCGTCGAACACTCCGACGAGAAGAAGGAATACATCGAGGAGATTCTCTACGAGAAGATGCTCGGCGCCCGTTCGAAGCTGGAACGCGGCCTGCCGTTCCTCGCCCTCGCCGCGACCACGGGGCCGCTGATGGGTCTGCTCGGCACCGTCACGGGCATGATCGCGACCTTCAAGCTGATCTCCAGCTTCGGCTCCGGCGATCCCAAGCTGCTGGCGGCCGGCATCTCCGAGGCGCTGATGGCGACTGCGACCGGCATGGCCGTAGCCATTCCCGCGCTGCTGCTGCACGCCTTCATGAGCCGCAAAGCGAAGGGCATCATCGGCAGCATGGAGCAGACGTCCGTCGGCTTCGTGAACGGCGTCCCCGAGCGTCGCGTGTTCAACTGAGTCCCATACCGAGACGCGACCATGAACTCGACCTGGAACCAGATGCTGCACACGTGGGAGTCGGGCGGCTGGGTGATGATTGCCTTGGCGCTCCTGGGCGTCGTGCTCTACTCGACCGCGGCCCATCTGCTCTTCAGCCTTTATCACAGCGGCATTACCCGAGCGTCGGACGCCGACGTGAAGCGTTGGCTCGACGACCCGAAGCTTGCGCCGGAACGCATCCGGGAACTCATCCGTTACACCACCGATGAGGCGCGTTCCATTGAGGACATCGCCGGGCGGTTCAAGGAGTTGGAGTCAACCCGGGTGACCAACTACGACCGCGGCATCGCGTTCCTGAATGTCGTCGTCATTTCGGCCCCGCTTTTCGGTCTGCTCGGCACCGTCTTGGGCATGCTGCTCACGTTTAAGGCGATCGGTGTCGGGGGCAGTGCCACGTCGGACGTGATTGCAAAGGGCATCAGCGAGGCGCTGGTGGCCACGCAAACCGGCATGATGGTCGCCATCCCCGGACTGATGGTGGCGTCGCTTGCCCGCCGCTGGCGCAATGAGTTCGTCGCGTTCTTCGCCCGCCTTGAAAGCATTACCCTCCGGCACTTCCGGCCGGAGCTCCACGGCATGACCCGCATCATCACCCGCAAGTCCGTCCCGGCCAAACCCGCGGCGAAGATCCAACCGCAAGCCTCCTTGTCATGAAGTTTCGCCGCACCTTGGCTGAGCCGGAAGAGGCGATTGAGCTGAACCTGATTCCGCTCATCGACATCATCATGTTCCTGCTCATCTTTTTCATCTCCACCACTAGCTTCGTCGAGGAGCCGGGGGTGCAGGTGGACAAGCCGCAGGCCGCCAGTGCCAAGCAGCTGGACAAGAGCAGCATCATTTTCGCCGTCACCAGCGACGGCAAGATCGCCTACGGCGGCAAGGAAGTCGGCATCGGCGGGGTGCGTCCCACGGTGGAACGGCTCTGCGCCAAGGAGCCGCTGCCGGTCGTCATCAAGGCCGACGAAAGCGCCCGCTCGGGCATCCTGATCCGGGTGCTCGACGAGGCGAAGCTTGGTGGGGCCAAGGACGTCAGCATCGCCACGGAAAAGGGCTGAACCCGACCACGGATCTCGCATGCGCCGGGTTTACCATACCGAGAGCAACACGGTCGGATTGCTCGTCGCGATTTCCTGCGGCCTCGCGTTCACCGCGCTGCTGTTCGTAGTGATTCCGTTCGCCCACCAGATCGCGAAACCGGAGCGCACGCTCGAACTCCGCAAGGGCGGGACCGTGGACCTGCCGCCGCCGACCAAGGACGAAACGCCGCCGCCCACGCCGCCCGCCGAGGAAAAGGCGCCCGAACCCGCCCCGGAGCTCGCCGACACCCAGCCGCAAGCGTTGCCCATCAGCGCCGACCTGGAAGTCGCCATGGGCAGCGGCGGGGCGCTCGCTGGCTTCGGTGATTTCCGGGCGACGTCCGCCGAGGAAGCGGGCGCGGGCAACGACGCGTTTGACGTCAGCGATCTGGAACGCCGGCCCGAGGCCGTCGCCCAGACTGCGCCGACTTATCCGCGGGAACTCGCCAAGGCCAAGGTGGATGGCACCGTTACCGTTGCGTTTGTTATCGACGAAACGGGCAAGGTCGAGGACCCGCGCGTCGAGGCATCGTCCCGGCCTGAATTCGAGAAGCCGGCACTGGAAGCCATCCGGCGCTGGCGTTTCAAGCCGGGCGAACGCGAGGGCAAGGCCGTCCGCACCTTCGTCAAGCAACCCTTCCGTTTCTCGCCGCCCCGGTAAGCGTCATCGCCCCCATTTTCATGAGTCCAATCACCCGCCACCTGATCTGCCTCCCGCTGCTCTGCGCCGGCACGTTGGTCGCCGCCGACCGCAAGGCGACCGCGGTCGCTGAAAAGCCCGTTTCGCCGGTCGCCACGCAGTTCGCCCCGGTGGCGGCCGATCACCCGCTGGCCGCCGTCTGGAACGATCCCGATTTCACCCGCCGGATGCTGGGCAGCTACGGTTTCCTGAGCGAGGCCGAGCCGCGCCTGAACGCGGAGGAGCAGAAGGTCTACCGCGACAAGATCGTCCCGCTGCTGCGTGAGGACCCCAAGCAGGCGGCGGCGGAGCTGCAGAAATTGATCAAGCCGGAGGCCAGCGCGATCTTCGACTTCACCCTAGGCAACCTGCTGTTCCAGACCGACGACCTGACCAACGCGGTCACGCACTTCGAGGCTGCGTTGACCAAGTTTCCCGACTTCCGGCGCGCCCAGAAGAACCTCGGTTTGGTTTACCTGCGGGCGGGCAACTACGAGGCCGCCATCAAGCCGCTCAGCCGCACCGTCAGCCTCGGCGGTGCGGACTCGAAGACGTTCGGCCTGCTCGGCTTCGCGCAGATGAACCTCCAGCGCTACGCCTCCGCCGAGGCGGCCTATCGTCAGGCGCTGCTGTTTGAACCGGAGAACCTGGACTTCCGCCTTGGGTTGGTGAAATGCCAGATCGCGCAGGCGAATTACGATGCGGCGCTCGTGCTGCTGGACGAGTTGATCCGGCAGTTCCCGGAGAAGGACAATCTTTGGGCGTTGCAGGCCAACGTCTTTATCCAGAAGGAGCAGCCGGCCAAGGCGACCGTGAACTTCGAGATGCTGCGACGGCTTGGGAAGGCAACACCCGCGCAACTGTTCACCCTTGGCGACCTCTACCTCGCTCAGGAAATCCGCGACCTCGCCCTGAATGCCTACCTCGAGGGCGTGGAGAAGGATGCCGGAGCGAACCCGGCCAAGGCGCTCCGGTCCGCCGAACTCCTGGTCGCCCGCGGCGCGTTGCCGGAGGCCAAGCAGATCTTTGCGCGGCTCAAGGCCGCCACCACGCCGCTCGCCGGCAATGACGAACTGCGCCTGCTCAAGCTGGAGGCAAAGGCCGCGTTGGCCGCGGGCGAGGGCGAACAGGCTGCCGCCGTGCTGGAGAAGATTTCGGAACGGAACCCGTTGGACGGCGAGGCCCTGCTGCTGGCCGGCGACCACTACGCCCGGACCGGCCAGAAAGAGAAAGCCCAGCTCCGTTACGAGACCGCCGCCAAGCTGGAAGGCTTCGAGGCGGACGCGCTCCTGAAGCAAGCCCAGCTCAAGGTGCAGGGGCAGAAGTATGCCGAGGCGGTCGAGCTGCTCCGCAAGGCGCAGAAGTCCAAGGCGCGCGACAACGTGCAGCGTTACCTCGAGCGGGTGGAGCAACTGGCGCTGCGCGCCAAAGGGGCCTGACGCTTGAACTGTTCCCCGAGCCCTTTCGTTCGCGACCTCTGGCGGTTACTGCTGCTCGCCGCCGTCGGCGTGGTCCGCCTCACGGCGCAGGAAACCGGCGGCGTCGCCGGTTTGGTGATCAGCACCTGGGACGGCAAGCCGCTCGGCGGCGTGACCGTGGTGGTGCGGGGCACGACCTTGGCCGGCCAGTCCGACGGAGCCGGGCGTTACGAGCTGAAGGCCGTTCCGCCCGGTGACCAGGTGTTGCGCTTCACGAAGGGCGGTTACGCCAGCGCGACGGTCACGGATGTGCGCGTGTTGCCCGGCCAGACGACGACCGTGAACGGCAATCTGCGGCCGGAATTCTTCGAGCTGGATGAGTTCGAGGTGACGGCCGAGGAGTTCAACGAGCAGACCACGCAGATCATGGAGGAGCGCAGCGAGGCGTCGGGCCTGCTGGACTCCATCGGCTCGGACCAGTTTGCCCGCGTGGGCGCAAGCGACGCGGCGGACATCGTGTCCAAGGTTCCCGGCATCACGGTGGCCGACGGCAAGAATCCCGTCGTGCGCGGCCTGAACGAACGGTATGTCGGCATCACGTTGAACGGGGCCGAAGTCCCGTCGGCGGATCCCTACCGCAAGTCGGTGCAGCTCGACCTGTTTCCGGCCGGCCTCATCTCGCAGATCGCGGTGAGCAAGAGCTTCACGCCGGACCTGCCGGGCAACGCCTCGGGCGGCGCCATCAACGTGGTGACCAAGTCCTTTCCCGAGAAGCGCACCTTCACGGCGGGCGTCGGCGTCGAATACAACCTCCAGACCAGCTTCAACGACGGGTTCCTCAGCTATCGGGGCGGCAACACCGACTGGCTGGCGATGGACGACGGTTCCCGGGCCCGGCCCGACGAACTCCGCACCACGTTGCCCGGGTTCTTCACGATCACCGTCCGGCCGAATCAGCCGGCCTTCGCCGAGCAGCAGGCCGCCGCCGCGCGCCTTCAGGAACTCACCCGGTTGCTGGGGCCCACCGAGTTTGGACCGACGCGCGAGACGGCGCCGGTGAACCACAACCTGAGCTTCTCGTTGGGCGACACCGTCGAAGTGTTCGGGCGCCGGCTCGGGGTCTTCGGCGGCTATCAATACAAGCACAGCTACCAGCTCAACGAGGGCGTCACCGAACGCTGGGTTGCGGACGGCGCGAATCCCGGCGTGCTCGTGCCCCGGCGTGGATTTTCGGACATCCGCGGCATCCAGGAGATCAACTGGGCGGCCATCGCGAACGTGGCCTACGAGCTGAGCGAGGGGAACGAGATCGGCTTCAACTTCCTGTTCAACCAGAACGCTGAGGACCTCGCACGCCAGCAGGTCGGTTTCAACAACGACCAGAGCAACTACTTTCCCTACGTGCTCAACCGGCTCATCTGGACCGAGCGCAACCTGACCACCTACCAGCTCAAGGGCACCCACGAGATCCCTGCCGTGGGCGACCTCGGCGTGGATTGGCTGGCGGCCTACTCGACCACGAGCCAGGATGAGCCCGACGCCCGCTTCTTCAACTACGCGCAGTCCGGCAACGAATACCTCGCCGAGGGCAACTTCCTGCTGACGCCGACCCAGCCCACCCGCTACTTCCGCGAGCTGTCCGAGAACAACCTCAACCTGAAGCTCGACTTCAAGAAACCGTTCGAACAGTGGGCCGGGCTGGAAGGACTGCTTAAGGCCGGCGTCTACGACAGCGAATCGGTGCGCGGCTTCGAGGACCGGGAAATCTTCTACCAGCCGGCGAATGCTCCCGGCGGTTTCGGTCCCTCCGCCCGCTATCCGTTCACGGGCGATCCTAACGCGTTCTTCCCGGCCGGCAGCTTCGAGCCGACGGTCACGACGAACCGGACGACCGGCCGGGTGACCTACGCGTGGAACCGCGTGATTCAAGGCCGCGAGAGCACCTACGACGCCGACCAGCAGATCCGGGCCGGCTACTTCATGTTCGAGCTGCCGCTGACCTCGCGCTTCAAGCTCATCTCCGGTTTCCGGTTCGAGTCCACGGACATCAACGTGTTCTCGATTGGCGCGCTCGCGAACTCGGTGACCGGCCTGCGCACCAATACGTCGACGATCAGCCAAGGTAACTGGCTGCCGGTCGTCGGCTTCAACTACGCGCTGACGACGAACATGAACTTCCGGTTCAACTTCGCGCAGACCGTGGCGCGGCCGTCGTTCCGCGAGTTGGCGGCCTACCGGCAATATGACCCGGTCCTCGACGAGCTGCTGGAAGGCAATCCGCTGCTCCAGATGAGCCATGTGGACAACTACGACGTGCGCTGGGAGTGGTTCCCGGAACCCGGTGCGGTGGTGTCGGTGAGCCTGTTCCAGAAGAACCTCCAGAACGCCATCGAGCGGCGCTTCATCACGGTGGACGGCGAGATCATCTCGTTCATCAACCGCCCTGATTCGACGGTCCAGGGGTTCGAGGTCGAGCTAAGGCGCGGACTCGGCTTCCTCTCGGATGACCTGGCCGAGTTCAGCCTCGGATTCAACGCGGCCTACCTTCAGTCGTCGGTCGAGTTGACGGCGTTCGAGCTGGCGAACCGGATTCAGTTCCTCGGCGACGCCAATTCCAGCCGGCCGCTCTACGACCAGTCGCCCTACATCTTCAACCTCGACGCCACCTGGGATCACAAGGCGTGGGGCACGACGGCCACCGCGGTGTTTAGCCTGTCGGGTCCGCGCATCACGATTGCGGGTCTGGCTACGCCGGACATCTACGAGCAGCCGGTGCCGCAGTTGGACTTCATCCTCGGCCAACGCCTGAGCGAACACTTCAAGCTGAGGCTGTCCGTCCGCAACGTGCTCAACCCCGAGATCGAGCGGACCTACGGCAACGACGCGGGCGCGCCGCTCTACTCGGCGTATACCCGCGGTATCTCCGTGGGCTTGTCGTTGAGCTACGACTTCTGAGCGCCGGAGGTCTGTGGTTCGTCGCCTGGACCGCCGGGCGTGGCTCATGAGCTGACCCGGATCCGGTTGATTCGCGCCCATGCTTGCTCGCGCTCGGCAGGCGTGATGAGCCCAACCCTGTGCCGGTGACGCCCGTGTTTCATCCGGTGTCCCAAGCCGGGGGGGCGCCACGTCGTCGGCATGTCCAAGCATGCCGCATTTGGGGCACCGGGCCGACCCAATTAACCGTTTCGTCACTTTGGCGAGACGAAGCCGGAACGCGCCGGCGCTGAAGTATACCCACTCTTCAGGAATCACATAAACACACAGACATGATGCTAAATAAATCAGTAACCCAAATTGGGCGTTTCCTGCTCGCGGGCGGCTTGGCCGGCGCGGCGGTCACCGCCGATACCATCCAGGTGACTGCCCCGATCAGCGGGGTGGTGCGGTGGAGCCGGACGAACGAGTATGTGTTGAACAAGTTCATCTACGTGCTTGGGGGTGCGGAGCTGCACATCGAGGCGGGGACGGTGGTGAAGGGGAAGCCGGGGAAGGACGCGGACACGTCGGCGCTGATCGTGGCGGCGGGCGGGAAGCTCTTCGCGGAAGGCACGCCGACGCAGCCGGTGATCTTCACGGCCGAGGCCGATGACGTGACGGACCCCGACGACCTGGGGATCTTTGACCGGGGCCTGTGGGGCGGGGTGGTGCTGCTGGGCAAGGCGTCGATCAACACGGCGACGAGCGCGGAGGGCAACGCGGCGACGCCGAAGTTCGAGGTGTTCGAGGGGCTGCCGGACACGGAGCTCAACGGGCAGCGGGTGAACCGGTTCGGCGGGAACGAGGACGGGGACAGCTCGGGCGTGCTGCGGTATGTGTCGATCCGGCACGCGGGCGTGGTGTTCCAGCCGAACAAGGAGCTGAACGGGCTGTCGTTGGGCGGCGTGGGCCGGGGGACGACGATCGAGTTCGTGGAGGCGTATGCGGCGGCGGACGACGGGTTCGAGTTCTTCGGCGGGACGGTGAACACGAAGTATCTGGTGTCGGCGTTCAACGACGACGACGCGTTCGACATCGACATGGGCTGGCGGGGGAAGAACCAGTTCTGGTTCGCGATCCAGGAGCCGGGCAAGAAGGACAACGGCGGCGAGTGGAACGGCGAGCCGAACGGCGCGGCGGCGAACAACCAGCCGGTGGCGGCCTACGAGATCTACAACGCGACGTGGATCGGGGCGGGGACGAACAGCGCGGGGAACCGCGGGCTGACGATCCGGGAATACGCGGCGCCGAAGCTCTACAACTCGATCCTGACGCAGTTCGGCGGGAACGCGGTGAGCATCGACGACAAGAGCAAGACGCACCTGGACAGCGGGCTGCTGGACGTGCGGGACAACCTGTTCTGGAACTTCGGGACGAACGGCGTGGCGGTGGCGTTGAACGCCAACGCGAACGCGGGGGTGCTGTTCACCGACGCGGCGCGGAACAACCAGAACGCGGACCCGCTGCTGCGCGGCGTCAGCCGCACCAACGACGGCGGCCTGGATCCCCGGCCCGGCGCCGGTTCGCCCGCCCTGACCAGCGCCCGCACCGCGCCTCAGGACGGATTCTATCACCCGGTCCAATGGGCCGGCGCGTTCCGCGGCCTGAACTGGGCCGCCGACTGGACCTTCCTCTCCGGCAAGGGCGTATTGACGTCCGAGGGCGGCGGCAACCCGCTGCCGGCGCCGGCGGCGACCGTGGTTGGGGAAGCTCCGACGGTGGCGGCCAGCCTGGCCGCCGGTCAGATCGAGCTGACGTTCCCGACGGTCACCGGAGTGAACTACCGGGTTGAAGCGCGTTCCTCCCTCGGTGGCGGCACTTGGACTCCCGAAGGCACCGCGGTCGTGGGCAATGGATCTGCGGCCAACGTGAAACTGGCGACCAGCGATGACGCCAAGTTCTTCCGCGTGACGGTGGAATAACCAACGGCTGAACCTCACTTCGCAGGGCGGGACCGGAAAACGGTGCCCGCCCTTTTTGTGTCCGCGTCCGGCGGCGCCCGCCTTGGAAGCGCGCCAGCCGTGGCCAAAAGTGTGACAAGCATGCTTTACATTTAGAAAGCATGCTTTACAGGTCTTGGCATGAAAACCAATCCCGCCCGGTTGCCAGAGGCGACCCAAATTCCGTATCGCGACGCCCTCAAACTCAATGCATGGGCCGGCGTCGCGGTCCTCGCCGCCTTCAGCTCGCGCCTGGTGCTGCGCGACCCCGACTTAGCTGTCCCCCTGCGCGTGCTCCTTGCGCTCCTGCCGCTGGTGCCGGGCCTGCTTTACGTCCGCGCGCTGTGGCGATGGATCACCGGCCTGGACGAGCTGCAACGCCGCTTGCAGTTCCAAGCGGTCAGCTTTGCGACCCTGACCATGCTGTTGGTCGGGCTGGCGGTGGATCTGCTGCAACAGGCCGACCTCGTCCGTAACCTGCACCTTGGGTGGGAAGGTTACTTCGCCTTTAACTTCTTCCTCTACGTGCTCGGCCTCGCCCGTGCCAACCGCGCCTACCGATGAAGAACCGCCTCCGCGAACTGCGCGCGCAGAAGGAATGGTCCCAAGGCGACCTCGCCGAAAAGCTCGGCGTCTCCCGTCAGACCATCAACGCCATCGAGACCGAGAAATACGACCCGAGCCTGCCGCTGGCCTTCAAGGTGGCGCAGCTGTTCAAGCAACCGATCGAGCGAATATTCTCGAATGAGGAGTCCTGAAAGTGTTCCGACCGCCAACGCTTCACGCCCCGCATGTTTCCCAGAATCTTCCGCTGCCTGCTCGCCCTTGTGATGGTCGCCTGCGCCTCGACAGAAGCCGTCCGCCTTTACCAAATCTCCCGCCCTGCCTCCGCTTGCGTCCATCGGCGGTTCGCGGAATGTCCCGGCCAACACCCTGATGAGGCGCCCGACGAATATTCCGCTGCTGTTCGCCATGGCATTCTGCTGGCTGACCATGCGGCCGGTGTTGGCGGAGGCGCACTTCATCCCGCAATCCGCCGCAAATTCCAGCTACTTCCTGGATGACGCCGGTGCGCTCTGGGCCTGGGGCGACAACACGTCGGGGCAGTTGGGCGACGGCAAGCGGACTTCCCGCGCCCGGCCTGTGCGGATCGAGGCGCCGGGCGTCACGCGTTGGACGGCGGCGGCCGCAGGCAAGGGCCTGTTGGCCGTGGATCAAGCGGGACGCCTCTGGGGCTGGAGCTTAGGCGAGCGCCTGCGACCGGAGCCGTTCTCCCTTTTCACGAACCGTTGGCGTGCCGTGGCGATCTGCGGAAGTTCTCCCTTGGCCTGCTCCCTCAATGAACAGGGCGAAGCGTGGCTTTGGCGGTTTTCAACTGGGCCGGGATTCGCCATAGGAGTTGAATCCCTGCGGAGCCCCGCCGGAGTGGGCCGCTGGGTTGCCGTCGCCGCGGGCGGGACGCACCTGGTGTTGCTCGCGGATTCCGGGCGCGTTTTTGTGTTTGGGTTGAGCCGCCTCGGTGCCCTTGGTCCGGCGGGCTCGCTCGAACCTGTCGAGCAATTCTTGGAAGTGCCCCCGCCGGATTCCCGGCGGCGCTGGCTCCAGGTGGCGGCTGGCCCCGAGCAATGCTTCGCCCAGGCGAGCGACGGTGAATGGTATTTCTGGGGCGGCCGGCTACATCCGGCTGCCGGATCCGGTTACGACTTGTCGCCCCAGCCGGTGCCGAGGCTCCTGCGCCGGCCCGACGGCGTAGCGGCGTGGCGTCAGGTCGTGGCGGGACTGCACCACGTTTATCTTGTCTCTGCCGAAGGCTTCACCTTTGCGCTGGGCGCCAATACCTACGGACAACGTGCCGCCCCTTCGCTGGACTCCGCGGTGGTTGCTTACGACGACAAGCCGGTTCGCGTGATTCCGGTGTTCCCCACGGCTCAGCGCATCCGGGAAATCGGTAGCGGCGCCTTTCACGGGCTGTCGCTGGGAGAAGACGGGCTGCTCTACACCTGGGGCCTGAACATGCGCGGCGAACTGGGCCGCTCCGTGGATGGCGCCGACTGGCGACCCCGCCCGTTGCGGGGTGCCTCCCCGCCGTTTTCGCCGACCGCTCCGCCACTCGTGCAACTCGCCTTTGCCGCCAGGAGCACGAATCTCGTCGCGCCTTTCCTCGCTGGCGGCAGCAGCGTGGTTGCCCGCTACGAAATTCGTCGCCTGGCCGGCCCCGATATCATTGTGCCGTTTACGTTTACCTTGGCCGGCGAGCGCGTCCTGCCGGGCTTTCCCGAGGACCGCCTCCAACTCCGCCTCGACACCAACGAATACGCACTTCCACTTGGCGCGCAGTTCCATCTGCGGGCGGGAGCGGAGCAACTCGCCGTGGCCCTCGAAGGAGTTGTGCCGCGCATCCCACGCCTGCCTTCGGTCAATACGCCGTTCGTTGCCAACGCCGCGCTGCAGGCCACTGCGCCGCCGTGGGTCGAGTGGGAGGAATCCGACCGCGTGCCAGTGCGGCTGGATATCCCCTCACTGTGGAGTGCACCTCCTTGGGCGCGCCTGGAAGCTACGAATACCTTCGTGGGCTATGCTGGGGAAACGAACACGCTACGACTGTTCACGGGTGACTTCGATGACTGGGTCACGGAGTGGCAGCTCTACGTCCAGACCGCCCCCAAGGAGTTTGAACTGCTTGCTGCACGGCATTACCGGACGGGCGTGCCGGGCCTGACTGACGAGACGCTGGTGGACTGGGTGCCGGCATTCCCTCAACAGCCTTCGTTCCGGATCGTGCTGCGCGACAACGCCGGCTCCGTTGTCACCAATGAATTGTCCATCCGGTTGGACGTGCGCGAACGAGCCCGGTTCATCGTGGAGTGGTTTGAAACGCCGCCGGTGGTGACGCTCCCGGGAAAAGTTGCCATCCAGATCACCGACCGCCGGCCGGATCTACCCGTCGGCGATGTCACCGTCCAACTCTCGGGCAATGGCGGCGGTTTGGTTTCCCGAGTGCCCGAACGGTCGGGAAACCTCTTCACGTTCACCTTCACCAACAGCGACGTGCCCGACTTCACCGGCGAAGTGCTGTTCGGGAAAACTCCCCAGGCTGTTCGGCTTCAGTATGCCCTCCCCATGCGCCGAGTCGCGACCCGGAATGGTGTTCCTTGGGTCACGATGGAAACCGTTTGGCCTATCGCCGGCGAAGGCGATGCCCCGGGCGCAATTGTGGTGCGGCGCCACGGGGGTGATCTCACCCGCGGCCTCACGGTGGGGTTGCGGCCGCAGGCCCTGCCGGCCGGGCTGGTGCCTCCCCCTCGTGTCAGCGCCGCCCCGGCCGCCGCCGCCGAAGGCGATTATGAACCGCTCAGCAACGTGATATTTGCGCCCGGCGAAGTGGAGAAACTTGTCATTATCCAGGCGCTCGACGACCTGCGGGTGGAGGGCTATGAGGGCCTCTATCTGGCGGCGGTGGCCACCGGCAACGTCCGGGTCGCCGGCGATCCGGCACTTGTCATTCTTCAGGACAACGACCTCGACCGCGCCCTGCCAACCCTTGCGTTGGTCCCGCCGCCGCCCGCCCGGCATTCCGCGTTACGGCCGCTGTTGCTCCGGCCCATCGCCGGTCCGCCCGGCGTCTCCGTGCATCGCCTGGAAGTCTTCCTGGACGATATGCTGGTTAGCACCAGCTCCACGCTTGTTCCGCCGCTGCCGGTGGGCGCATGGCGGATGCGGGTCAGGTTGGTGGACCAACTGGGGCGCGAAAACTGGTCGGATTCCTTTCCCGTCGAGTTCTATCCCGAACTCACCCTGCTTGGACGCGTCAACCTCGGCGACGGCAGCGACCTATGGCGGGTGCAGGCGTTGCCGGAGTTTCAACCGCTCCGACTGGAAGCGAGCGAAGACCTCGGCGCATGGCAGCCGGTGCAGCCTTGGTTCATCACGCCCACGAACCGCACGTTAGAAGTGCGCCTGCCGGCAAGCGACACCCGCTTCCTCCGTCTCGTGCCGACGGTTCCATAACGCGGGCAGGAGGGGGCGCTGCCCTGCATTGGCCTGCTCAGTTCCCCGTCAGATACTTGAGCAGTTCGATCTGCTCGCGCTCGGGCAGGGATTCGAGCAGGCCTTCGGGCATGAGCGAGCGGTCGCTGGTTTCACGTTTCGCAAGGTCGGACTTGGCGATGACGACCTGTTCG
>JBEISV010000534.1:0-3190 GCA_040375265.1 Verrucomicrobiales bacterium | reverse complement strand
CCAACGCCTCGGCGGACAGCCAATCCACCTCTTCCGCCCCCACGACCAGGCAGCCATCCACGGTGCCGGTGTTCAGCCATTCGGCGGCGAGGGCAAGCGACTTCACGAATTCGCCCTGGTCACCCACCACGGTATAATTCACCGCGGTCGTGCCGAAGAACGCCGCCAGATGCGACGCCGGGGCGTTGAAGACGGTCTCGGGAAAAATCAGCGGGCTCGCGGTCGCCGGGTCGCGCAACACCTCGTCGTAGAACCGCCGCGAATAACCCACGCAACCTGTGAATGCGCAGAAGATGATGCCCAGGCGAAGCTGCCCGGCGGCCACCGCGGCCTGGTCCGCACCCAGCGCTTCCAGCGCCGCGCCGACGGCAAAATGTGAGATCGGACTCGTCCGCCGCAACCGAGGATGCGCCAGGAAGGCGGGACGCGGTTGCGGGGCCGGCACCCGCCGCACCATGAGCGGGTATTCCTGGCCGGGCCGCGCGAGCGGCTGCAAAGGCAACGGTTCTCCCCGGTTCACCGCCTGCACCAGCGCCTCGGTGCCCCAACCCGCCGGCGAAACCGCCCCGACGCCATGAATGAAAATCCGGCTCATGGAAACCTCCGGAGCACGAGGCTGGCGTTGGCTCCGCCGAACCCGAACGAATTGGTGAGCGCGTATTCGAAGGCCGCTGCCTTCGCCACGCGCACGAGTGGGAATCCGCACGCGGCGTCGGCTGTTCCGATCCCCAATTCCGGTGGCAGCCATTGCCCGCGCAGGGCAAGCAGACAAACCCCAACCTCCACCGCCCCGGCCGCGCCGAGCAGATGTCCGATGCCCGCCTTGGTCGAACTGACGGGCAGCGCGGCGGCGCGATCGCCGGCCCACCGGGTAATCGCGTGGGCCTCCGCGACGTCATTGGCCGGCGTGCCAGTGCCGTGCGCGTTCACGTAGCCAATCTGCTCCGGGACGACCCCGGCGTCGGCACAGGCGGCCTGCATCGCGGCAAGCGCGGCGTTACCCTGCGGTTGCGGTTGCGTGAGATGATGTCCGTCGGTCGCAGTGCCGTAGCCGACGATTTCACCGAGCACGGTGGCCCCGCGCGCCTCCGCGGCGGCCATTGATTCGAGGCAAAACACGGCGGCACCTTCGCCGAGCGCCAGTCCGTCGCGCGCGGCGTCAAACGGCCGGCAACGGGTCGGCGAAAGCGCCTGGAGCGAATCGAAGCCGGCGAACACCAGTTGGCTCAAGGCGTCATAACCACCCGCCAGGACACGGGCGGCACGGCCGGAACGGACGAGGTGGAAAGCATGGCCGACGGCGTTGGCACCCGACGCGCAAGCATTGGCGATGATGGTCACCGGGCCGTGAAAGCCAAACGCTTCGGCGAGGTCAAGGGCCTGACGCTGCGGTTGGTAGTGGGTCACGCGCGTCGCCTGCTGCCTATGGTTTGCGGGCGTGGCGATGGCTTGCCGGTAGTAATCCTCGCCCAGCGTCATGCCGCCACTGGTGGTGCCGAGCACGAGCGGGATTTCGTCCATCCCGCCTTCCCAGCAGGCCTCGGTCCACGCTTCATGCGTGGCGTGGAGCAACATCCGTCCAGCCCGTTCGAGGCGGCCCGCCTGGCGCGGCGTCAGCCGGGTGGGCGGCAATTTGGCCGGCAAATCCACCTCGGCGGCTTGCCGGGTGCGCTGGCGGGAAGCGTCGAATGCAGTGACGGGGCGAAAGGCCGAGCGGCCCGTGCGAAATCCCTCTGCGTTCACGGACTGCCCCAAGCCCAGCGGAGTCACGAGCCCCATCCCGGTCACAGCGACCCGGAGCGGGCCGGTGGGGACGGGCGGTGGCGGAAATAGCATTGGTGGCCGCAGGCTAGGCAAGCCGGTCGGCGCGTCAACGTGGCGGCTTGCATGGCTGAACCTCCCCGCGGACCCTCGCGACATGGCAGCGCCCCGCGAAGAACCGGCCGAATACGACGTCGTCGTCTGCGGCGGCTCGCTGGCTGGCGCGGCGACCGCGCTGCTGCTGCTGCGGGCGCGCCCCCAGCTTCGCCTCGCGATTCTCGAAAAATCGGACCGGTTCCCGCGGCGCGTCGGCGAAGCCACGGTCGAGATCAGCGCCTACTTCCTCGGCAAGGTGCTGGGACTCACCCAGCACCTGAACGAATGCCACCTCGCCAAGCAGGGCATGCGCTTCTGGTTCGCCAATGCCGAGACCCATACACTCGCGGATTGTTCCGAACTGGGGAGCCGCTACCTCACTCGCCTGCCGTCCTGGCAGGTGGACCGTAGCGTGCTCGACGAGGAAGTCCTGCGCCGGGCCGTGGCCGCCGGCGCGACGCTGGTCCGGCCCGCCAAGGCCTTGCACATTGCCCTCCAGGCCGGCGGCACCCAGACGATCACTTTCGAGCAGACCGGATCGCGCCGGGAAATCCGCGGCCGGTGGGTCGTGGACGCCAGCGGCTTCGCGGCGCTGCTCGCCCGGCAGGAAGGCTGGCTTCGGCGCAACGAGGCGCACCCGACCACCGCCGTGTGGGCGCGTTGGCAGGGCGTGAAGGACTGGGACGGCCTCGAACTGGCGGACCGCTTCCCGGAATGGTTTGCCGCCTGCCACACCATGCGGGCCACCGCGACCAACCACCTCATGGGCGACGGCTGGTGGTCCTGGTGGATTCCGCTCCGGGGCGGCGACTACTCGATCGGCGTGGTCTTCGACCAACGACGCGTCCAGTGGCCCCGCACCGGCGGCTTGGGCGCGAGCCTCAAGGACTTCCTCACCGAGCGTCATCCGGTTGCCCGCGAACTTCTGGCCGACGCGACCCCGGTGGAGGGCGACGTCAAATGGCGGGCCCATCTCCCTTACTCTTCCACCCGGTTCGCCGGTGACGGATTTGCGTTGGCAGGCGACGCCGCGGCCTTCCTCGACCCCTTCTACAGCCCGGGCATGGATTGGCTGAGCTACACCGCGACCCGGATTACCGAACTGATCCTCGCCGAACGCGCCGGCGAAACCGGCGTGCCGCTGGCGGAACATATCGCCCTCCACAACCGCATCCTGACCCAATCCTACGAACGGTGGTTCGAGGGCATCTACCGCGACAAATACGACGTGATGGGCGACTACGAACTCATGCGGGCCGTCTTCCGGCTCGACCTGTCGCTCTATTACCTCGGCGTCGTCTCGCAACCGATCAAGTTCGGCCCCGCGGCGTTG
>JBEISV010000519.1:0-3274 GCA_040375265.1 Verrucomicrobiales bacterium | reverse complement strand
GTGAGGAAGCCCAGGCGCGGATCGCCGTCGTAACGGGCGCCCAGGGCGGCGATGAAATTCGTGAGCGCGGCCCGCAGGCGCGGATCTTCGTAGTCCGGCGTGTGGTCCAGCGCGGGCGGCAGCGGCTGGGTCTTGGTGTTGGTCCAAGCATGCAGCGTCAGTCCGGCCTCCAGCAGATACTGCGGTACGCCGCTGGGCTTGCGGGGATACTCGAGGTAGACGCGGAACACGCCCTGGCAGCCGCGGGACGCGATGTCGTCGAGCAACCGCTCCAACGGCGCCCAGTGAAAATTCGTCGGCCCGACCATCAGCGCGGCGAGCGGCAAGTATTGGAATTCCAGGGAATGCGGAAACGCCGCTCCTCCGCCCGCATACGGCACGAACCCCTTCAGCGGGTTGTCGGCGGGGGCGGGAGCGTATTCGGGCCGGAAGACCACGCGTTCGGCCGCCGCGAGTTGGGCCGGAAGCCCAAACCACACTACGGCGAGCACCACGGCGAGCAGCGAGCAGACGGCTTTCATTGGGCGGTTCCGCGCTGGCATCGCGACTTGTGCCCGGGGCCAGCGTCCCCGTGGCTAGCCGTTTGCCGTCCGGAATTGAAGGGGCATTTGCACCCGCCCCAAAGTGCGGCCGCCGCCACACCCACGTCGGGCCCAACACGCTGAACCGATGCGCCCCGTTGTTGGCGCCGGGGCAGTCCGCGCTTTCCGCGGCGCGGATTCTGGGGCATTCCTCGGCCGCGCGCCGCGCCCGCATGAAGCTCCTGTTCTCCGAAGCCACGCCCGACTACGCGCACTACTGCTATCCCTACGCGGTGTGGGGTTTCCTGGAGGCGGGCGAAACTCCGGCCGATGCCTACGCGGCCGGCTTCCTGCCGGGATTGCCTTCGCTCGAACGGTTCTACCTCGCGCGGCACCTCCGCGTGCCGCTCGCCGGTTGGCGGCCGAGTTCGGAAAATCGGCGGGTGCTGCGAAAGGCCG
Organism: Verrucomicrobiales bacterium; assembly: GCA_040375265.1. Lineage (GTDB taxonomy): Bacteria > Verrucomicrobiota > Verrucomicrobiia > Limisphaerales > UBA9464 > CAIWAH01. The sequence goes on along the minus strand of JBEISV010000519.1, from coordinate 2,294 downwards.
AAGGGCTGCGCTGCGAACTCGTGCCGCGGGCGGAGTTTGCCTACACGGCCGAACGTCGGGCCGCGTGGTTGGACTACGCCGCCGCCAAGTGGGGCGAGGGTATCATGCCCGGCGAACGCCTCGACCGGCTCATGGCCGGCGCGGTGATCAGCCATGTGTTGCACTTCACCGATGCCGCGGGGGCCGATGCCGGGAGCGCCCTGTGCTACGTCGAGGCGCCGCGGTTGGCCCACTACTACTACGCGTTCTACCCGCTGAGCGCCGAAACCAAACACCACGGCATGGCGATGATGACCCACGCGGTGGGCGCGTTCGCGGCGCTGGGGCTCGGGCACCTCTACCTCGGCACCTGCTACTCCGAGAGGGCGCTCTACAAGACGCAGTTCGAACCGTTGGAATTCTTCAACGGCTTCCGCTGGTCGCGTGATGTGGCCGAGCTGAAGCACTTGGTTCGCCGTGAGTTGCCCACGGGCAAACACCGCCTCGAAACGCCGGAGTTCCTCGCCTTCCAGCCGGGACCGCCCGCGGAATTGGCCGCGCAGGGCTCGTTTCGAACCGGCCCGGTCAGTCCTTGAGCCAGATGACGAACCGGAAGAGGCCACCTTTCCAAACCGTGAGAGTCAGGCCCCAGCCGAGGGCACACAGCCACGAGGGCCCGGCTAGTTCCGGCCGGATCACACGCGGCGGCGACGGGGAAATCCGGATTGTGGTGGCGGGTGGGTTCACACGCCGAATGTGATCTGCTCAAGCTGGGCCATGAGATCCTCGGCGGCGCGCTTCATCGCGGCGAGGCCGGAGGGGGCCACCAGGGTGCGGGGACGGCTCGCCAGCACGCACTCACCCGCGGCCTCGAGCCGCCAGCCCGGATAGCGCCGCAGCCAGTCAGCGAGGGGTCGGAGGCCGAGTTCAGCCAACCGATCGTCGTCCCGCCGTTCGAACAGGCTCCGGTCCTTGCCGGCGATGACGGGTGGAAACTCGACCCCGGGCATGCGGACGAGGAAGAACGTCTCAATGGCGAGCGGCTGGGTCAGCCGTTCGTGCGGGCTGCCCAGAACGATCTCGTCAGCACTGCTCCCGCCCCATGTGGAATCACGATGGTCAACCAGCAGCCTTTCGGTGCGGTCGCCGATGAACCACAGGTAGCGTCCGTGGCTGCCGCCGAGAAAGTTCGTCGGCTCGTCCATGTCCCGGAACGGCAGCGGCGGAATATGTCCGGAGTAAACGGACTTCAACCCCAGCGCCCGCCCGGCGGCCACCCAAGCGTCCCCGCGACGGGCGATCCACGCGTCGCGGGCCAGCGCAAATGCCAGCCCCACGCCGCCGATGGCCGCCCCGATGGCCGCGCCCCTCCCAGGCTGGAGGACCTGTCCGAGAAATGCGCCGCCCCCGACCAGGCCGATCAGGCGCAGCATGAACTTCGAGGTCTGGTAGGAATAGCGTGCCAGGCGCATGGGCGATGATTCCGCGAACTGCACTTGCAACGGGCTGCCGCGGGCTCCGTAGCCGCGCGGTATCCGGACTGGGACAATGAAACGCAAACCGTCCCGCTGGGCGCCACTGGAAGTTCCGGTCAGCCCTTCCACCACAGTCGTCACGGTTGGCGTGGGACGCGACCGTCCGCGCCACTTCCTCAGTCCTTGAGCCAGGTCACGAAACGGAAGGGGTCTCCGTGCCAGATCGCGAGGGTCAGGCCCCAGCCGAGGGCGAACCACGCCAGTTGCCGGAGATGAAATCGCCAGCTTCCACGCGTGGCCCGGAAACACAGCAGGATTCCTCCTGCGACCGGCGCCACGAACAGGCTGTGGGCGAACAGCCACAACGCGACCAGGCTGTGCGCGTTAGACGCGAAGGTCCGGTAATCTTCCCACATCGGCTTGGGCCAATGGCCGACGCCGAGCCGAACGTGAAGCATTAGGGTGACGAGGCCCGCCGTCATGGCCAGCGGGCCGAGGGCACACAGCCACGAGGGCCAGGCAAGTTCCGGAGTCCCGGGCCGCGCCGGCGACGGGAAATCGACGGTGGGATGGGTGGCGTCCATGGGGGTATCCTGCCGGTGGGGAATTCAGCGGGTTTTCCCGCGCGGGCGTTGGCTTCGCCCACGGCCGAGCCACAGCAGGACGACCGTCCCCACGCCGAGCAGCGCCCAGGTTGCCGGTTCCGGCACGACCGACGGCGTGGTCAGCGGATCGACTGCGGTCAGGCCCGCTTCGTCAAATTGCTGCCGGTTTTCCAGCACCACGGCGCCGCTCACCGGCGTCACCAGTTGCCAGTCGCCCGCCAGCTTCACGGCTGCG
>JBEISV010000017.1:0-26174 GCA_040375265.1 Verrucomicrobiales bacterium | reverse complement strand
TCCTCCGGCTTCAGCGAGCCTTTGCTGACGAGCGTCGGCGTGCAGATGGCGATGTCCTCGCCAACCCGGATGGCCATGTTACCGCCATTGCCGTCCACGTATTCGCGTTCCCACAGGCGGCGGCCCATCGCGCAGATCTGCTCCTTGAGCGCATGGGCGGCGGGCGAGTTGAAATAGGCCTCCAAGTCCGCCTTGGGGCTCTTGGAATTCAATGGCTTTGCCGGCGCGGCGGGCACCGACGCGGAGGTGGCCGTCGGCCGCGCCGATTTGGCCGCGAGGTCGCGCAGCACGTCCTGGGCGGAGGGCGTGAGAATCCCGTCCTTAGAGGCGGCAACCGGATCACCGCCCTTGGCGATGATTTCCTCGATGTCTTTGGCGGTGAATACCGTGCTCATTTGCTAAATGGGTTGTAGAAAATCTCGTCCACGAGCGCCGCGTTGATCGCGTCAATCGGCGGCGGGGTCTCAAAAGGCTGGGCGGCCTCGCGCCCCTCGACGTAACCGATGGTCTGGCCCACGCCGCCACCGAGGGCGTCGTAAACCACCAGGCTCGGGTCCTTGCTCAGGCCAGGCGGCGTGTCGCACCCGCGCTGATAGTGCTCCCGGGTGAACGGCGAAACGATCAGCCAACGGGCGCCCCGCAGCTCCGGAACGACCGTGCTCAGCGTCACGCGGCCGATGACGGCGCCGAGTTTCATGCGGCTTGCTCCTTCGTCCAGTGGCCCAGCCGTTCCTTGAGGTCGGCAACCACCTTGCCTAAGGCATCCGCCTCACTCTTGGCCTTGAAGCTGTCGTAGTTGCCAGTGAATTGAGTCGTTCGCTCCAGCATCAGCAACTCAGTTGCATAATACCGCTTGGGTTTCCCAGCCTTCGATTTCACCGGAAAAGTCGGCTCCAAGTTAAAGTGCTCCAACTCCCAAGCATGAGCGCGAAACCAGCCTCGGCGTTCGGTGTCTTTGAACAGCTCAATTCGCAGGGGAAAGCCCCACTCGGGGCCAAAGTCCAAGTCCACTTCATAAGTGCCGACCAACTTCAGGAAGTTGGTCTTCACAGCTGAATGCCGAATCTTCACACCGGCACCCCCGGTTCCTTCTCGTCCACGATTCCGACCACCAGCCAACGGGCAGGGCTTTTCGGATCGCCGACCGCTTTGCGCGCCTCCGATCCGTCGCTAGAAATGACCACGCGCTGGTGCATGCCGGCGCCGTGTGAGTCGATGGCGATCTGTGGCGAGCCTTCCGGCGTGCCGTCCTGCCCGATCGGCTGGCAGATGACGAGCCGCCAGCCCTCGAAGCTGGGATGCTTCCGGGTAGCGACCACATTGCCTTCGACGCGGGCGAGGAGCATGGGCGGCTCAGTAAATCTTCAGATTATCCACCATCACGCAGCGGCGGACACGCGTGAACGTGCGCGGGTTGCTCACGCCTTCGCCGGTTGGCGTGGCAATGGAGAAGCTCAGGTAACCTTCGCCACCGAGTCCCAGACCGGCCATGCAGGGGCCGTTCTTGATGAACAGGGTCGTGTCCAGCGCGCGGCCCATCGTGGTCAGCGCCTCAAGGTCGTGCGAATGGATGATGCTCGTGTGCTTGTAGCCATGCTCGGCTTCAAGCGAACGCTTCACGCCCTCTTCCAGGCTCTTCACGCGGGTAATCGGCAGGAAAGGCATCATCTGCTCCTCGACGACGAACGGGTGGTCCGCGCCGGTCTCCGCGAAGAGCAACTGCGTGCCGATCGGGATGTTCACGCCGGCCGCCTTGGCCAACACGCTGGGGTCCTTGCCGATGAAATCCTTGTTCACGCTGGCATGGCCGCAACCGCCGCCTTGGCCGGGCGTGATGGTGAACGCCGCCTTGGTCAGCGCGTCGAGCTGGGCGTTGCTGAGCTTCACGGCACCGTTCTGCTCCATCTGGGCCATCAGCTTGTCCGCGATGGTTTCCAGCGCGAAGACTTCCTTCTCGCCGATGCAGAGCAGGTTGTTGTCGTAGCTCGCGCCCTGGATGATCGCCTTGGCCGCGCGCTTCATGCAGGCGGTGTCATCGACATACACCGGCGGATTGCCGGGGCCGGCGCAGATGGCGCGCTTGCCGGTCTGCATCGCGGCCTTCACGACACCGGGACCACCGGTGACGAGCAGAATGCGCACGGCCTCGTGCCGGCACATCGCGGCGAAGCTCTCCATCGAGGGCTTCTCGATGATGGTCGCGATGTTCTCGATGCCGGTTTCACGATAGATGGCCTCGTTGTAAGCGCGCACCGCGAGCGCCGCGCAACGTGCCGCGCTCGGATGCGGGTTGAACACCACGGCATTCCCCGCCGCGCAGATGTTCACGATGTTGCCGCTGAGTGTGGGAATGGAATGGGTGCTCGGCGTGACCGCGCCGACGACGCCGAAGGGCGTGTATTCCTCCAGCGTGATGCCGTGGTCGCCGCTGCGGGCGTCGGGCCGGAGCCATTCCACGCCGGGGACGAGCTTGATGATCTTCAGCTTCTCGATCTTGTGGTCGAGGCGACCTATCTTCGTTTCTTCGAGCTCGATCTTGCCCCAGGTCTCCGCGTTCGACTCGGCCATAGCCTTGACGATCTCGACGATCTTGACGCGGGCGGCGACGCCAGCCTTCTGCAATTGGAGGAACGATTCGTGGGCGGCGGCGCTGGCCTCATTCGCGTCCTGGAAGACGCCAAACTTGCCACGCAAACCGGGCGCGGACGTCGCGGCACCTTTGCCACCACAGCCGCAGGATGCCGCGGCCGGCTCGGGAGTGACGGGCTTGGCGGCTGCGGGCGCTCCGCCCAACCGGCCCAACACCTCGGCCACCACATCACGGATCAGGGATTCGTTAACTGCGCTCATTGTTATGCTTCCGGCCGGAAGGCCCACCTTCACGGCACAAACGATCGGTCAAAACAGTCGGCCTAGTGCGGGCATGGGCGCCCGCACCAGTTCATTGTCGGGCGTTGAAGATTTCCTTACCCAGCACATCGACGGTATCGACGATGCCGATGATCACGGCGTCCACCGGGGCGTCCTTCATGCCGCCGGCGAGCCGGGCACTGCTGCCCTGGCAGAACATCACCATTTCACCGATGCCGGCGCCCACGGTGTCCACCGCGATGATGGTGTTCGAACCGGACCGAAACTTGGTCGGATCCTTGTCGTCCACCAACTGCGGACGCAGCAGGAGCAGCTTGCGGCCGTTCATGCTGGCTTCCTTCTTGGTCGAGACGACCGAGCCTTCTACGCGGGCGAGGAACATGGGGAAACAGTGTTCAGTATTCAGTGGGCCAGTAATCAGTGTTCGGTGTTACCACCCCGTCAGCGACTGGACACTGACTCACTGAATACTGACCTACTTGCCTACTTCCGCTTGGGCAACACAGCGTCCACGTCCTCATGCGGACGGGCGATGACATGCACGCTGACGAGGTCGCCCTTGATCGCCTTGACGGCCTGGGCGCCGGCATCGGTGGCGGCCTTCACGGCGGCGACGTCGCCGACGACGGTCGCGGTCACGAGGGCGTTGCCGACCTGCACCATGGGGCCGACGAGTTCGACATTCGCCGCCTTGAGCATGGCGTCGGTCGCTTCGACCAACGCGACGAGGCCGCGGGTTTCAATGAGTCCAATTGCTTGCTGAGCCATAGTTTTGAGAGATGAGTGTTGTAGAAATTATCCGGTGAACCGGTTTCGGAAGTCAGCGGGCAGCCTCCAGCAGCCGCTTCGTTTCACGGGCGACAACCAGTTCTTCGTTGGTAGGGATGACCATGATCTTGATCCTCGATTCGGGCGCGCTGATCACGGCTTCGGTGGCGCGGGTGGCCGCGTTTTTCTCGGCGTCGAGCACGATGCCCAACTGGTCGAGATTGGCGCAGATCGCGGCACGTAGTTCGGCGCGGTTTTCGCCAATGCCGGCAGTGAAAACGAGGGCGTCGGCTCCGTTGAGCTGGAAAAAGTAACCGCCGATCCAGCGGCGGGCTTCGCTGACAAAGACATCAACCGCCAACTTCGCCTTGGCGTCGCCCTTGTTCGCGGCTTCCTGGATATCCCGAATATCGTTGGACAGACCGCCGGCCAGCCCCTTGAGGCCGCCTTCCTTGGAGAACTGCCGCTGGGCTTCCTCAATCGAAAGGCCAAGCGTCTTCACCACATACGGCAGCGCCTCGGCGTCGAGATCGCCCACGCGGTTGTTGTGCGGCAGACCGGACTGCGGGCTCATGCCCAGGCTGTTGCCGATAGCCACGCCATTCAGACTCCCGGTGATGCTGGAGCTGCCACCCAAGTGACACGAGATGACGCGGAAAGGCGCTCCGGCGACGGGTGAATTTCCGCCGTCCACGTAGAGGTTCTGGGCGCGCTTGGCGACATCCGGACGTCCCAGCAACTCCGCGCTGCGTTCGGCAATGAACTTGTGGCTCGCGCCGTGGAAACCCCAGCGGCGAACGCCGATGGCGTGCCACGCATCTGGCACGGCGTAACGCATCATCGCCTCGGGTGCGAACTGATAGAACGCAGTCTCAAACAGGCCGACTAGCGGCACGCTGGGGATGCGTTGGGCGAAGAGGCGGATACCGGTGATGTAGGGCGGATTGTGGGCCGGCGCGAGGCCGTTATAATCCTCCATCGCCTTGAGCACTCGCTCGTCGAGCCGCACGCAGCCGGTGACATCCTTCGCGATGACAGTTTTGAAACCGACCGCCGCCAGCTCGCCTTCGCTGGCGATGACGCCGGCTTCCTTGAGCTGTGCAAGGCAGTCCCCGATCGCCTTCGGGTAATCGGTCACGCGCTCGAAGCCGCCTTTGTGCAGAAGCGTCTCAGCGCCGTTCGAGAAGTCGAACAGACGCCACTTGAGCGACGTGGAACCAATGTTGGCGATGAGGATTTTCATCAATTCGCGACTTCTGATTTACGATTTACGAGCGACGTAGCGAGCCCTTCGGCTCGTCATTCAAAATCGTAACTCGTCAATCACTGCACCAGCCACTTGCCAAGGCCAGCGAGGCCTTCGTGTGGGCGGGGAATGACCTGCACCGCGACGATGGCGCCGACTTGGGCGGCGGCGGCGGCACCGGCGTCGGTGGCGGCCTTGACGCTGGCGACGTCACCGCGGAAGAACGCGGTCACGTAACCTGAGCCGACCTTTTCCCAGCCGGTGAAGGTGACGTTGGCGGACTTGAGCGCGGCGTCGGCGGCTTCGAAAAGCGCGCACAGGCCTTTGCACTCGATCATGCCGATAGCTTGTTGAGCCATAAAATTGGTGGATGGATGAAAGTGGAGAGTGGAAAGAACGGGTTACTTCTTGGCCGCAGCGACTTCACCGAGGAAGACCTTGCCGAGATCGTCGTGCGGCCGGGCAATGACGTGGCTGGCGACGAGTTCGCCGACCTTGCTCGCGGCCTTGCTGCCGGCGTCCACCGCCGCTTTCACGCTGGCCACGTCGCCACGGCAGATGACCGTGATCAGGCCGCCGCCGATGGCGATGGTTTTGCTGATGGTGACGTTTGCGGCCTTCGCCATGGCGTCGGTTGCCTCGACGCTGCCGGTGAAGCCCTTCGTTTCAATCATGCCGATTGCTTCGCTCATTGTTCGTTAGTGTTTGAATGTTGAGAGTCAGGAAAAATCACTTCACCAGCTCGCACGGGGTGTCGGGCTGGAGATAGCAGGCGTTACCCTCGTCGGTGTCGATGTGCACCTCGAGTTTGAAGCTGGGGTCCACGCGCACGAGCATCCGGTCGAGGCTCAATCCGCACGGGCCGCCGATCTTCAGCTTCATCCAGTCACCCGCCTTCACGCCGTAGTAATCGGCGTCGGTCGGGCTCATGTGAACGTGCCGGAGGGCGCGGATGATGCCGGAATCCATCTCGAAGAAGCCGGCCGGCCCCATCAGCATGCCGCCGATTGTGCCCTTGATGTCGCCAGAACTGCGCAGCGGCAGTTCGTAGCCGAGCGCGATGCCATCGGTGTAGGACAGCTCGACCTGGTTCAGGTTCCGGCACGGACCGAGGATGCGCAGATTGGAAATCACCCGGCTGCGCGGCCCGACGAGCGTCACGGTCTCCTTCGCGGCGAACTGGCCGTCTTGGTAAAGCCACTTGTGGACCTGCAGCTTGTGCCCCTTGCCGAAGAGCGCCTCGACGGCCTCTTGCGTCAGGTGGCAATGGCGCGCGCTCACGTTGACGATCAGCGCGTTCGGCGCGCCGGCGGCACGCGGCAGCGGCCGGCCCATTCGGGCATAAACCGCCTGGCGGACCAAATGCTCGACGACCGCACGATGCGGGGCAGATACGAGAGCCGACATGAGTGGGCAGAGTTGAAGGCCGGATTGAAAGATTGTCAAAGCGTTTCTTGCAATATCTTCCAAAACCTTCCACACATTCTCCAAGCCATGACGGGCGAAGAACGCCAGAAACGCATCGAGGATCACCTTTTAAAGGTGGAGTTTGCCTCGCTCGAGGAGCTGTCGGAGCTGGTGGACACGTCCGTATCCACGGTCCGCCGCGACGTCATCCTGCTGGAAACGAAGGGCATCGTCCGGCGCACACACGGCGGGGCGCGGCTGGTGAACCCTAAGTCGGACGAGTTCACCTTCAACACTCGCGACACCCATCAGCTTTCCGAGAAGGAGCTAATCGGCCGAAAGTGCGCGGACCTGATCCAGCCGAACCAGACCCTCATTATTGACGCGGGCACCACCTGCTACCACGTCGCGCGCTATCTGGAGCCGAAGGCGCCTCAGGTGTTCACCAATTCCCTGCCCGTCGCGAACCTCTTCGCCGCGGCCAACAAGCTCGAGGTCGTCGTCTCCGGCGGCGTCATTTATCCGCGGCTGGGCGTGCTGGTCGGTCCTCTGGCCGTGGAGGCGTTCCAGAAAATCCGCGCCGACGTGGCGATCATGAGCTGTGGCGGCATCACGACCGACGGCATCAGCAATTCCCACGGCCTGCTCATCGACATGCAGCGGGCGATGATCCACGCCGCGCGCCGCGTGATCTTCTGCATCGACTCGTCAAAATTCGGCCGCCAATCCATCAGCCAGCTCTGCGATCTCGACGCGATCGACATGGTGGTGACCGACAAGCTGGTTCCCGCGGAAATCGGGAAGGCGCTGAAGAAGGCCGAGGTGGAAGTGGTCGTCGCGGCGAACTGAGTTCCGAGGGCGGTCAGTTGAAAGGTTTGAGCGGCAGCGTCTTGGAGTGCGCGTGGCTTGCCACCGCTTTTCACCCAACTTCGCCCCGACCATCGCGTTACCAAGCATCCTGGTTTCCTGCCCAAAGCGGCAGCTTCGCTCCGCTCCGCAGCCGCACTCCAAGACGCTAGCGCGGCGGCACGGCGAGGTATCGGTTTCACGCAACTATCCCAGCACCACGCGCCACTGCACTTCGTGGTTTTCCATCGCCCCGTCGGTCCAAATCACCACGTCGGCACGCTTGATCTTTTCCTCGACGGACAGTTGGGCGGCGTTGCGCCGGTCAATTTCCGCGTCGCTCCAGCCGCGTTCCTGCAACCGCGCCCGCTGCGTGGCCGGCGAACACGCCACGCACACGCACAGGTCAAACGCCTTCTCCCGGCCGACTTCGTAGAGCAACGGGATCAGGACCGCGGACGGTTGGCCTTCCGGCTGAGACGCCAGCCACGCGTCGGTCTGCGCCTGGATGCGCGGATGGAGGATGGCTTCCAAGTCCTTGCGCGCTCCGGGTTCGCCGAAAACCATCTGCCCGAGCGCCTTGCGATCCACCAAGTCGCCTGCGAACACCCCGTCGCCAAATCGCTCCCGGATGTCCGTCTTGGCGGCAGCATCGTTCGCCAGCAAAGCGTGGGCGACCTCGTCGGTGTCCAGCACCGGCACGCCCAACGCTCGGAGGGCGGCGCCCGTCGACGACTTGCCACAACCGATGCCGCCGGTGACGGCGATGCGACGTGGACTGCGCGGATTCATGGCCCCAGCCTGCCGGGGCGTCTTCCCGGGCGTCGAGGGCGATTCTTGACGCCGCCGCGCCGCCGGCCGGAACCTCCGTTCGCCGATGCAAGATCTGATCTCGAAAGCCGCCACACTGTTGGAGGCGCTGCCTTACATCCAGAAGTTCAACCACGCCACGTTCGTCGTGAAATACGGCGGCTCGTTCATGGACTCGCCCGATCCGGCGGTCCGCAATGGTGTCGCCCGTGACGTGGTCTTCCTGGAGGCGGTGGAGATCAACCCGGTGGTCGTCCACGGCGGCGGCAAGGCCATCACCCGCGCCATGGAACAGGCGGGCCTGAAGGCGAACTTCATCCAGGGCCAGCGGGTGACCGACGAGGCGACGGTCGAAGTCGTCGAACGCGTGCTGTCGCGCGAGATCAATCCCGAGGTCGTGGCCGCGATCAACGCGCTCGGCGGCGTGGCGCAGGGTTTCGCCGGCTCGGACATCTTCACCTGCCGCAAGCTGTGGCTCGACGACAAGGAAAACCCCGGCCAGAAGCTCGACATCGGCTACGTGGGCGAGGTAACCGGCGTGAACACCGCGCCGCTGCTGGACTGCATCGCCCGCGGCATCACCCCGGTCATCAGCCCGACCGCACGCGGCGAGGACGGAAAGATTTACAATTGCAACGCCGACGTCGCCGCCGCCCAGGCCGCCATCGCCCTCAAGGCCCGGCGTCTCGTGTTCATGAGCGATGTGCCCGGCCTGATGCGCGACCCGAAGGATCCCGCCACGTTGATCACCCATCTCCAGACCAGCGAAGTGGCCGACCTCAAACGCGCCGGCGTGGTGGACAAAGGCATGATTCCCAAGGTGGACAGCGCCGTGGCCGCCATCAAAACGGGCGTCGAAAAGGTCCAGTTCGTGGATGGCCGCGTGCCGCATTCGATGCTGCTGGAAATCTTTACCGACGCCGGTGTGGGCACGGAAGTGGTGCTCTGAGTTAGACCATGCCTCGCGCGCATCCTCAGCCACGGAACTCGGCATTTCCGCCGCGCCCGCCCACCTTCTAGCGTGGTCGCCATGAAGATTCGCAAAGCCAACGAACGGGGCCATGCCGACCACGGCTGGCTGAATTCCCACCACACGTTCTCGTTCGCCGACTACCACGATCCGGCCCACATGGGCTTCCGCACGCTCCGGGTCATCAACGACGACCGCGTGGCCGCCGGCCAGGGCTTCGGCACGCATCCGCACCGCGACATGGAGATCTTCAGCTACGTGCTGGAAGGCGCGCTGGAACATCGCGACAGCCTGGGCAACGGTCGCATCTTGAAGCCCGGCCAAATCCAACTCATGAGCGCCGGCCGCGGGGTGAGCCACAGCGAGTTCAATCCACTGCCCGACCAGACGTCGCACTTCCTCCAGATCTGGCTCTTTCCCCGGCACCGCGGGCTGGAGCCCAGCTACACGGAGTGGCATCCGCGGCCGGAACACGACCAGGCGCCCAAGGTGCTGGTCATCTCGGCGGACGGCCGGGACGGATCCGCAACCATCCATCAGGACGCCGACATCTACCGCCTGCGCCTGCAACCCGGACAGACGGTAACCCACGAATTGCGCCCCGGCCGCGGCGCATGGCTCCAAATCGCCGCCGGCGAAGTCACGTTCAACGGCGCGGCGATGCAGACCGGCGACGGCGCGAGCACGGAAACGCCCGGCACGCTCACGTTTACGGCCAGCCAACCCACGGAGGCGCTGCTGTTCGACCTGCTCTGAGGCCGGAACTCGGCATGACGAGGCAGAAGCCGCTGACGGCGGAGGCGCGGAATTTTCCTTCGCGCCTTCGCCGCTTCTCTGTTGAGTAGCCGCCCGGAAGATGCCCGCGCCTGCCAATCATTACGCCGTCCTCGGACTCGATCGCCGCTGCTCGGCGGAGCAGGTGCGCGAGGCTTACCGCATCCTCGCCAAACGGCATCACCCGGACCTCAACGCCGGTTCCGCCGAGGCGGTGACGCGGACCCAGGAACTCAACGCCGCCTACGAAACGTTGAGCGATCCCGCGCTGCGCCAAGCCTACGACGATTCCCTCGCTGCGCCCAAACCGAAGCCTACCACCCGCGCCCCGAAGGCGTCCCAGAACATTGCCGAGGACGTCCAACTGCGGATTGAGGAATTCTTCCGGGGCGCCACCCTCGAAGTCCGGGTCAACGACCCCGGCAATCCCGACGGCCCGGAAACCTATCCGCTGGAGATTCCTCCGGAGACTGCGCCGGGCGCCCGATTTCGCATTAGACGTGAAGGACGGTTCAGCGGTGGCCACGTGCTTGTCCGGGTCCGTGCCCGCCCTGATTTTCGGTTCAAGGTCCGGGGCTCCGATTTGCGCTGCGACCTGAAGATCCAAGCCAAGCGCGCCGCGCAGGGCGGTTTCGAGCTCGTGCCCGGCGCCAACGGCAACCGGTTGCGGGTCACCATTCCCGCCGGCATTGCCCGCGGCGAAGAAATCCGGCTCGAAGGCGAAGGACTGCCCAAGGCCCGGGGCGGGCGCGGCGACTTGCTGGTGCGCGTGATGTATCGGCCAGACGTCACCATCAGCCGGAAACGCGGTGGCTGAGCCGACCTACTTGGCGGGAGGAGCCGGATTCAGCACGGCGTCGATGGCGTTCAGCAGGGAACGTTCGCCGTTCAAGTCGTGGTCCAGCGCCCAGATCATGACCCCGGCCAGGCCCTGTTCCTGAACCAGCCGGCTTTTCGCCCGAATCGTCGGCAAGCCGTTATACCAGATGGTCGCCCCGGCCTCGTCCCGGTGCTCGGCGCCCGGATACGCCGCCAACACTTCCGCGTAGGAGTAACCGCCGGGCCGGTGGGCCGCGCCGAATCCATGGCCGTAGAACGGCACGCCGAGCACCAGCTTCGACTTGGGCAAACCGCGGCCCAGCCAGTAGGTCACGTTCTCCTCGGCAAACCTCATCGACGAATGCGGCCCGGGGGATTTCGGGGCCCATGGGCCGGTCGCGTCGTAGGCCATCACATTGACGAAGTCGAAATGCGCCAGTGCCGACGCCGGCACCCGGTCGCCGCCGTAGCCCTTGGACAACGCGGCGGTCAGCAGCTTGCCCTTCGGTTTCAGCGCCCGGCCGAGGTCGGCGATGAAGGCACCGTAATCTTCGTTGATGGACGGACCTTCGAGGTCCACGTCAAGGCCTGCGAATCCATGCCGGTCGAGGTAGGTGACGAGCTTCGCCACAAATCCTCTGCGCCGCTCCTCCCGCAGCAGGCCGAAGTAACGGGGCTTCAGAATGGGGTCCTCGGCCGCGCCACCGCCCCCGATGGACACCAGCACCGGCACCCGCTGCCGCCGGGCAGCCTCCAGCAACTCCGCGTTACGAGGCTGAAACGAAAGGTCACCAGCCGCGTTGGTGGGATTCTCGAAGGCGAGGTTGAGATGGGTCACCTTGGCGAAATCGAAGCCCCGGGCGAACGCGTCCAGATCCCCGCCGTTCTGAACGTAGCCCACAACCTTGGGGCGCACCTCGTTCGGCCCGGAGACCGGATCACCCAAGGCGACCGACCAACCCAGCAGAAACAGAACAAGGCAGAGTCGCTTCATCGCGGAAGGAAAACCACAACCGGCATCCGTTGCACGGCAAACTCAGGCGCGGGCAACCTCGGCGAGCAGGCCGTCGAGGTCCAACTCGCGCGTAAACATCGCCAGTTCGCCGGTCGCGGTCCGGGGCCAGTGTTCCGACGCACGATCCCTATAGAGTTCGACGCCGTTCCCGTCGGGATCGCGAAGATAAATCGCTTCACTGACGCCGTGATCGGCTGCTCCGTCCAATTCCAACTTGGCCGCCAGCACCCGGAGGAGGGCATCCGCCAACTCCTTGCGCGTCGGATAGAGAATGGCGACGTGATAGAGTCCGGTGGTGCCGGGGACCGGGGCGGATCCACCCGCGCTTTCCCAGGTGTTGAGCCCGAGGTGATGGTGATAACCGCCGGCGGAGAGGAACACGGCCTGCCGACCGTAGGATTGCGTCACCGTGAAGCCGAGCACGTCGCGATAGAAACCCAGCGACCGCTCCAAGTCGGCCACCTTGAGGTGGACATGGCCGATGCGAACGCCGGGATGGATGGGTAATCTCCCACTCACACTTGGCTCAGCCGTATCCGAGGGTTTCGTCGTCATAGCTCCCAGAGCCCGCAGTCCGCATTCTCCAGTCCTGCCATCGCCGCCTGCAACTCCAGTGCAAGTTGCTCGACGACTGGGGCGGGAAGTTCGCCTTCGACCGTCATCTGCACCGACCTTCCATCGTTCACGTAGCGAACAACCACGCCGGCCACTTGATTCCGATAAACCTCATGCTCCCCTTCCCTTTCCGGAAGGGGCGCATGCGGGATCGAGGGTCGAAAACGGCGGGCAAACAGCTCCAAATCGGGCGCCCTACCGATCTCCCGCTCAAGGGCGTTCACGCCGGAGGATTCGGCGATCTCCCCGAACACGTCCGGATCCAGCGAGGGAACGGCCGAATTCATGAAGCCACTGACATTCCGACTCAGTCCAAAATCCCTGTCCCACAGTGCTGTTTGATAATTCCACAAGTTATTCCGTTTGTTGTCCGTTCGCCGCACTTCCCATCGTGGCCAGCGACGTTCCGTCAATCGTTCCCAGCGACCGTCAACTAGGTGCAGGCGCCAATCGTCAATGTTTTCAACGAGGGATCGGTGAGATTCCCCTTGGTCCAATCGGCCTGACCGCACCGTGATTGAGCACCCGTCCGCCGCCAACTCAGCGGAATGACCATGAATCCAGCCAGGCGAGACTCCGTGAGTTGCCACCTTTCGAATCGCCATCGTAGCAATGTCTAGTTCGAGCACCTGCGTCACGTCCGGACACCGCATTTCCGCGTAGCCCAAACTACCAATCAGAATCACGCGCCCACCGACCAGCGTTGCTGAGTGAAAGTCAGTCGGAGGAAAAACATCCTTGGGGTAGCCGAAGATTTCCAACCGGCCATCCGGATGGCGAACCACCACGTCATTGTAGATGCAGAAATTCGAGTCGTAGGAGTCCTCATGCTCGCCCCCGATCAGCACAACTCGGCCATCCGCCAGCAAGGTCGAGCTCCGGCCAAACCGATCGAAAGACCAGCATGGTCCGGCATCGAATGAATCGGGGCCACATAGCCGCTCGTTGGCTTGGTAGGCATTCAGGCCGGTTCGAATCAGCCAATCCCATACTGGGTTGGCCATTGGCTCAGGATTCGCCCCGCCAAACCGTGGCGAACGCCAAACAAGAAATAACGCCGGATCAAAATCTGGGTCCGGCATTCCCGGGTTCCCGGACTGCTCTTCTCCGTGTTCTTTCATCGGAGGACAGGTTGCCTTGGGCAGCCTCATTGAGGCAATTAAGCTGACGAGAAGCCGAGAGGAAAATCCACGCCCAGCGTTTACATCGGCTTCGTGCGCGGTCCACTGTGCGGCTCCTTCGGAGAAACTGACATTCCGCGGGGCAGCATTAACCACCGAACCAAATCAAATCCATGGGCGACCGTTCCCCGAAGGCAAACCAGAAGAAATCCTCCCAGAAAAACGCAGCGGCATCATCCGCCGCCCAAAAGAAGAGCCAAGCCGTCGCCGAAAAGAAGGCGGCGCCCGGCAAGAAGAAGTAGCCGGGAGCAGTAGCCGGGAGCAGGCGCCGGCGCACCCGCAACCGTGCTGGGGCGCCGGCTTTCCCGCCGTCGACGGACGACGGCGGAGCTGGATACGTCAGGCCGGATCAGCCGGGGTCACCGCAGGTTCTGCGGGGGCCTCCGGGGTGGCGGGAGCGGACCGTTCCGCCGCCAGCTTGGCGCGGCGCTTTTCTTCTTTCTTCGCTTTCTTGTCCATTTCCCGGCGCCGCTTTTCGAACTGATAGTTAGGTTTTTGCATCCTGTAGGGGTAGCTTCTCAGTCCAAAATCCTCGAAGCGAGCGGCGAATTCCGAAATCCGTGCCGGCCGACGCAATACCGATCAGCCAATCCGTCCTACCGAACCGGGAATGAAAAACGGGGCCTGACGCCAAACGTCAGGCCCCGTTTTCCTAGGCGGACTGAGGTCCACCGTGATCAACCTGCCGACTAGCGGAGACCAGCCAATTCCTGGAGCAGTTGCCAGTTTTCCAAACGTTCCTGCCGGGCGGCGAGGATCGTCGGGCTGGGCTTGCCATCCTGGTCGAAGTGCTTCGAGAAGCGGCCTTCGCTGCGGGCGAACATGGTGAAGTCGTAGACCTCGCCGGTCTTCGGCTCGACGTAGAAGTCCTCGGTGGTGGCCGGATTGCCCTGCAGGCTGAGGCGTTCGGCGATCTTGGTGCCCTTGCGCGGGTCATACATGAGCACCGGGAAGCTGCGCGTATCCACGGCCAGCTTGGACTGGTGCATAGCCATGTTGTCACCGACGCCGTGCTCAGGCTGGCAGGTGGTGTAAACGCTGACCACCGCCGGGCCGTCATATTCGTTGGCGGCCATGATGGCCTTGTAGAAGTGGTTGGTCATCGCGCACGAGGTCTGCGCCACGAACGTGTTCGGGTGCATCATCGCGATCTGGGCGATTTCCTTCCGGCGCTCGGTCTTGCCGGGGATGGCCTTGCCGTGGACGGAGAACTTGGTGTTCTGGCCCATGAAAGTGGCCGTCGAGCTCTGGCCGCCGGTGTTGGAGTAAACTTGGGTATCGAGGATGAGCACCTTGATGTTCATGCCCGAGGCCAGCATGCGGCTCAGCGCCTGGAAGCCGATGTCGAGCATCGCGCCGTCGCCGCCGATGACCCAGAGCTTCTTGTCCTTCCAGCCCATCTGGTCCCAGCGCGCCCGCACGCCCATGGCGTAGGTCGGGCTGTTTTCGAACAGCGAGTTGGACCAGGGAACGAGGTAGGGATTGTAGGGATACGTGGAGGCGTAAACGGTCGAGCAGCCGGTCGAATTCAGGATGCCGATGTTTTCCTTGCCGTAAACGAAGCCGGTGGCGGCGAGCATCATGCGCAGCGCCGTGCCTTCGCCGCAGCCCATGCAGGAACCGGCACCGCCGACGTAGAGCAGCGAACGGTCGGCCAGCATCATGTCGGTGAGCAGCTTCTCGTTGATGAACTGCTTCGGGGTCTCCGGCAGCTGGCGGTAGAAGTTGAACGTCTTCTGGAAGCGCGGCAGGACGCTGCCTTCCTTCTTGAGCATCGCGAGGGCGCCGTGGTCGCCGCAGGCCTCCACGCATTCGGCGCAGCCCTTGCACTTGGTCGGATCGACGAAGATGCCGAAATAGCCGGGTTCCTGGCCCTTCTTCTCGTAGACGTTCCAGAACTTGGTCGTCTTGCCGAACTGCTTCCGGTAATGCTCGCGCTCGGCCTCGTCGGGAATCGCGGCGAGTTCGGCCTCCAGCTTGGACTTGGGGACGACCTTGCCGAGGATCGCGGTGTCGGGGCATTCGGTGACGCACGCCATGCAGGCGACGCAATTCTCCGAGTTCAGCAGCGGAATCTCCGGGGCGATGTAGGAGAAGTCTCGGAGGGAGCCGGAGCCAGCGGTGATCAGGGAACGAGCCGTCGAAAGGTCGGCCGGCAGGCCCATTTCCGCGGAGCCGTCGTTGTAGGCGCCGACGATGCGTTCGTTGAAGTCGGCGACGTTCAGGACGTCGTCGGTGATCGGGCGGGTATTGAGGCGCTGAGTCGGCGCGGGAGCGGTTTCGGTGCTCATGAGTGTCTTGGAGGCGTTGAGCGGTTCAATTGAAAGCGGGGCGGATTACTTCGCGAACACCATTTCGTCGCTGGTGGACTTGGTCAGGCCGGCGTCGGCGGCGTTGATGATGCCGGCGGGAATCTCCTGCACGTTCTTCAGGCCCTGCTTCACGCAGGCGAGGTTCTCCTGCACGACGTGTTCGCCGCGTTTGCCGAAGTATTTGCGAATGTATTTTTCCACGGCGCCGAGGACGGTGTCCTCGTTCATGCCGGAGCGGGCCGCGAAGGGTGTCACCTTGATGAAGATGCCGACCAGCGCGACGCCCTGCATGCGCTGCTGGAGGTCGGGATCGGTGGCGATCTCCCGGGCGATCTTCACGGTGTCCAGGTAGTAAACCTTGAGCTTCTTGGTGCGGATGAGCTTCCGGCCAAACGGCGGGATCTCGGACCAGACGCTGTTCGGGTCCGTGTGATGGCTCTGGATGAAGACGCTGCCTCCGTCCGCGATACCGGCGAGCGGGTTGCCGAGGTTGAAAGCGTTGACGTCGTTCAGCGGGATGAACTCGACGTGCTCCAGCTCGCTGTGGGAGCGGATATGGTCATCCGCAACGGTCAGGTAGTAGGTCGTGGGCAGGCCCTTCTTCTCGGAGCCGTATTTCGGATACGCCTGCACGTAGAGGTTGAAGAGTTCGCCGACGAACGAGGCGATGAGCTTGTTGGTCGTGACGGAGCCGAAGCCGCCAACCGAGTGCCCACGCATAGAAAACGCGCCGCCGGGCCGGATGTCGGGATCTTCGCCGGGCGGGATGGCCAGCTCGTGCTTGATGCCAACGACGCCGAATTCACGCGGCTTGTCGCTGAGCATGTTGTTCACGATGCCCGCCAAGTGGCCGGCGCGGATGTCGCGGGAACCGAGGCCGGCGGAAACCGCGTAGATCTTCGGCAGACGATGGACTTCGGGATACTTCTGCTCGCCGTTCGAGCCGTAGCTCAGGCCGATGAGGGCGTCGGCGAAGGAAGCCTTGATGGCCTGCACGAGCGGGTTCGACTGGGCGAGCGGATTGTCCATGCGCTCAATCACGGTGAACGCCTTGACGTTCTTGAGCGCGGCGACGAGCTGCGTGGCCGGGAACGGGGCGAAACTGGTCACGTGGACCACGCCTACTTTGAGCCCGTGGTTGGAGCGTAGCAGATCCACCGTCGCCTGGGCCGTTTCCATCAGGCTGCCCATGCCGACCAGCGCGTATTCCGCGTCCTCCATCTTGTAACAGTCCACCATGCTGTAGCGGCGGCCGGTCTTCTCGTAGAACAGGTCCATCGCCTCCTGGATCGCAGCCGGCACCTTGTCGTAGTAGGCGCGCTGGGCGATCTTGCCCTTCATGTAGGAATCCTGGTTCTGCACCACACCGGACATCAGGGGGTTCCGGGGATCGAACAGGTTGCGCAGGCGTTCATTGGGGTCGCCCACGTATTCCTTCATGAACTCCAGCTCCGGCAGCCGGACGTTCTCGATCGTGTGGGTCGTCAGGAAGCCGTCCTGCACGTTCATGAACGGCGTGTCGGTGATTTCGGCCACCCGCCGGCAAATCAGCGCCAGGTCTCCCGCTTCTTGCGCGTTGCGGCCGAAAAGGATGCCCCAGCCGACGTCGGCGACGCTCATCACGTCGTCGTGGCCGCAGTGGACGTTCAGCGAATGGCTCGTGAGCGCGCGGGCGCCGATGTGGAAGACGACCGGCAGGCGTTTTCCGGAGATCGTGTAGAGCACTTCCTTCATCAGGACGAGGCCCTGGCCGGAGGTGAAGTTAGTGACCCGGCCGCCGGCGAGCGCAAAGCCCTCGCAGGTGGAGGCGGCGGAGTGTTCGGACTCCGGCTGGACGAACGTGATCGTGTCGCCCCAGAGGTTCTGCTTCCCATTGGACACCTCGGTCTGGAAGCCCGTGCCCATCGTCGTGGACGAGGTAATCGGATAGGCGCACGCGCCGTGGGTAATGTTGGTCTCCACCCACGTTACACAGCCCGCACCGTCGGAGCTGGTAGGAATGCCAGGGTAAGGGAACTGCGAACCACTCTTGGTCTCGTTGCTCATAAAATTGTCCGAATCGTCAAAACGGCGGCCGCCGCAATCTCAGTCGGCGTGGGAACGGTGAGCCAATTACTCGGCAGGCCCGTTGCCGGCGCAAGTGAATACCTTGACTAAGCACGTTTCTGGCAGGGGGTTGCCAATCACTGGCCGCCGGTTGCTGGAACTTCGGCCTCGCCGTCGTTGAACACTGGCGCCGCACCGCGGTCATTCCGGGGTCCCCTTGACCGTCGGGCTGCGGTCGAGTGTCCTCCTGCAAGTCGCCCCGCCCGCCATGAACCAATTTCCCGCTACCCGTTTGTCGGGCTTCCACCTGTGGCTGTGGACCTGGTTTCTCAGCCTCTGGCTGGCCGCCGCCGAACCATCGCGATCGGCGACCAATTCCCCGGCATCGACCCGGATGCTGCCACCGGTCACACCGTTGTCCCTAACCAACGTCCTCGCGGCCGACGAAAACAAGGACTGGCTGGCCGACGGGGTCTGGCAGTCACCGCCGCGGGGGCGCACCAATGACCTCGCCGGCGTCCGATTCTGGATCGAGGGATTGCTCCAGCTCCAGGGCAAGGCGGCCGCGGAAAACGGGAAAAAGTTCCGCGAAAAGGTGCTCCTGCCCGTGCCGGCCACCAAAACCAACTGGCAAACCGTCCATTTGCTCGGCGGCACCGCCTACGACGCCGAACCTTCGGTCAAGGTGGCCGAAGTCGTCTGGCGTTACGCGGACGGCACCTTCCGGCGCAGTCCGCTCCAATATGGCATCCATCTCCGCGACTGGTGGGGACGCGCCTACGAAGACCCCCCGGTCGTCGGCGACAAACACAGCAAAGCCGTCTGGCACGGCCGGCACGACGCGGCGAACCGGTCCGGCAAGTTCCTGCGACTCTACCTGACTTCGCTGGCGAATCCCGACACCAACCGCGTGCTCAAGGCGCTGGAATTCGTCAGTGCCAACAGCCGGGCCACGCCCTTCTTCGTCGGTGTGACCCTCGACGTGCTGCCCCGGGGCGAGCGGGCCCCGGATTTCACCGACTTGGACGACGGGCGGCCAGGCTTCACCGCGGCCCAATTCGTGACGGTCACAGATTTTGAGTCGGGCAAGCCGATATCTGGTGCCGAGGTCACCGCCGACATGCAGGAAGCCGTGGGCACCGACCACGAGGCTCATTTCCAGCACACGGTGAAGACCGGCACCAACGGGCTGGCCTCGCTGCCGAAGGGCGCGGCGCCGCTGGACCGGATGACCCTTCGAATTCAATCCGACGATCACACGGCCGCAAAAAAGACCTGGGACGCGAAAAAAGACGGACCCATCCCGCCCAACATCGAGATGAAGCTCAAGCGCGGCTTGCTGCTCGGCGGCATCGTCAAGGACCCGGACGGCCAGCCATTGCCGGGGGCAAAGATTCAACTGAACCAGATTTGGCGGAACAGCGAAGACTTGAACAAGCCTGACCGGGTGGAGTTCAAGTCGCAGGACCTAGCCACCGACGCCGACGGTCGCTGGCAGACCAAGCGGGTCCCTTCGGAAGTCCTGCCCAACCTGATCGTCGCCGCCTCGCACCCCGATTACCTGGCCCCCTATGGCGGCGTCACCGGTGACAGCCCCGGGATGGAAGCGGCCCTGAAGGCCCTGAAATACGAGATCCGGATGTTTCGCGGCGGCGATGTCGAGGGAGTGGTTCTGGGGCCGGAGGACGCCCCAATCTCCGGCGCCACCGTCACGGGGGGAAACCGCTACGACCAGAACTCCTTCCGCGAAACCACCACCGGCGCCGACGGTCGGTTCGTCCTGCGGAACCTCCGGCCCGAGATCCAGCCGGTCACCGCGACTGCCCCCGGGCATGGGCCCGTGTCCAAGTCGGTCACGCCCTCGACCAACACGGTCGAAGTCACCCTCAAGTTGAAGCCATCCCGGAAGCTGAGCGGCGTCGTGCTGAATCCCGAGGGCGTCCCGGTGGAAGGCGCCGATATCCATTACGACCCGCAGGACTGGGAAGAGCGGCAGCGGCTCAATATCCAATGGCGCACCCGGTCGGACGCCGGCGGCCAATTCGAATGGGCGGACGCTCCCGACCGGGAGTTGGAAGTGACTGTTTTCAAGGAAGGTTACGCCTCCAAAAGCCACGCCAAGGTCAAACCCGGCGACGAGGTGAACATCATCCGGCTGACTCGCGTGCGAAAAATCCTCGGGGTCGTCGGCAATGAGGACACCGGGGAACCGGTGACGAAGTTCACCGTCCAGTGGGCCATCGGTGACGAGCAGAACTTCCATTCCTGGTCCGA
This sequence comes from Verrucomicrobiales bacterium, assembly GCA_040375265.1. GTDB lineage: Bacteria > Verrucomicrobiota > Verrucomicrobiia > Limisphaerales > UBA9464 > CAIWAH01. The sequence continues at coordinate 6,220 of JBEISV010000017.1, read as the reverse complement.
CTCCAATCGGAAGGAATTCACCGACCCGGAGGGCCACTTCACGCTCGACCTCAATGATGAACAGCACAACGTCATCCGGGTCGAGGCCGACGACTTCGCGCCTCGGCAAATGGTCTTGCCGCCGGCGCAGAACGACCACGTGCAGGTCGTGGTCCTGCTGAAACCGTCGCCCCAGCCCGACGGCGTGGTGGTCAATCCCGCGGGTGAGCCCCAGGCGGGCGTCACGGTCGCGCTGACCGGCGGCCAGAATCACGTCCAACTCGCGCGCGGCAAGCTGACCAGCTTCAACGCCGGCTCAGGAATGCAGGTCACGGATGCCCAGGGACGGTTCAAGCTGCGTCCCACGGTCAATCCCGGCCGCGTGGTGGCGGCATCGGACCGGGGCTACGGCGAGTTGCCGTGGGCGCAATTTCAGCAGGAACCCACCCTCGTGCTGCGTCCGTGGGGCCGGATCGCGGGGACGATTTTCTCCAAGGGCAAGCCCATCGCGGGGCGGAAGGTGCTGCTCACGGTCCAGCAGCCGGGCATTTTCGACAACTTCCACACGGACTTCAGTGCCTACCAGGCGACCTCCGATGAGCTAGGGAAGTTCGCGATCGAACAGGTGCCACCGGTCCAGTGCTCCGTCGTGCAACTGGTCCAAACTTCCCCGAATTCTTGGCTTCACGCCAATCCGACTCCCATCGAGGTCCGATCTGGCGAAACGACGGTCGTGGAACTGGGCAATCGCGGCGCCACCGTCACCGGCCGGGTGCAAGCCGGCAACGTGCTCGCGAACCGGCCGGGCGCCCAGATCATGGTCACGCTGAGCACTCCTTTTCCACAGCCTCCCGGGGAGCTGAAAGGCTCTGCGGAAATCATCGCCTGGCAGCAGTCCGACGCCTTCAAGGCAGCCATCCAACGGCACCGGAACTACAATGCCGTGCCGGAGGCCGATGGCTCGTTCAACTTCGATGGCGTCGAGCCCGGCGAATACTCGCTTAGCGCCAACGCCGACTGGCCGAAACCCGAGGGCAAATCTTGGGAACGGGACCAACTCGCCAGCGCCTCCCGCCCATTGGTGGTTCCGGAAAACGCAGCCCAATCTGCCGGCACCGTAGATGCGGGTGATCTGGAACTGAAGCCATCCACGCCGCCGTCCCCTCCGATGCCAGCGCCTTGAGCGTAAGGCCCTGCCTCGCCAGCTTGCGGGCGTGACCGAATTCGGTCCCCTGCCCTACGCTGCGGTCACCGGATGAACCGCATCGTCAACATCGCCGCCTACAAGTTCGCACCGCTCGGCGAATTGCGCTCGCTGCGCGCCCGCCTGCTCGAACGCTGTCGCGGCTGGGAACTGCGGGGCACGATCTTGCTGAGCCCCGAGGGCATCAACCTGTTCGTCGCCGGCGCTGCGGACCGCATTGAACTGCTCCTCGCCGAACTCCGCTCCCTGCCGGGCCTCGCGGACCTCACTCCGAAATACAGCGAGACCGACCACCAGCCGTTCGCCCGCATGCTGGTGCGGCTCAAGAAGGAAATCATTGCGTTCGGCGTCGAGGGCATCGATCCCGCCCGGCGCACGTCGCCCAAGCTGTCCGCCCGCGAACTCAAGCAATGGCTCGACGAGGGCCGGCCGGTCACGCTGCTCGACACGCGCAACGACTATGAAGTCCGCCTCGGCACCTTCCGCCACGCCCTGCCCATCGGCGTGGACCACTTCCGCGACTTCCCAGCCGCGGTCCGCCGCCTGCCGGACGCACTCAAGGAGCAGCCCATCGTCATGTTCTGCACCGGCGGCATCCGCTGCGAGAAAGCCGGCCCGTTCATGGAGCGCGAGGGCTTCCGCCAAATCTACCAGCTCGACGGCGGCATCCTGAAGTATTTCGAGGAATGCGGCGGCGCCCACTACGACGGCGAGTGCTTCGTCTTCGACCAACGCGTGGGCGTGGACCCCGCGCTGCACGAGACGGATTCCGTGGTTTGCTTCGGCTGCCAAAGCCCGCTGACCGAGGCCGAACAGAAGGACCCGCGCTACGTAGCGGGCCGGACCTGCCCGTATTGCTTCCAGACACCCGCGGAGAAAGCCGCCGAAGCGCTCGCCCGCCGGCAGGCCGCCGTGGACCGTGCCTTCAGTCCGCTGCCCGGCAGCGTGCCTTATGACAATTACCGCCCGGTCAATGTGCCGCAGGCCTGCGACGGCGCGACGCTGGTGGACGCGTTGGCCGCCGTCGTCCGCCACATCCCGGCGCCGGAATGGGCCCGTCAATGCGAACTCGGCCTGGTGCTCAACGACCGCGACGAGCCGATGGCGCCCGACCGAATCGTCCGCGCCGGCGAACGGTATCGGCACAAGTTCCCGAACCTCACCGAACCCGCGGTGAACGGGCGGGTGCAACTGCTGCACGAGGACGAGGCGTTGGTCGTGATCAACAAGCCCGCGCCGCTGCCCGTCCACCCGGGCGGCCGGTTCAATCGCAACACGCTCCAGTGGCTGCTCGCGGAGGTTTACCACCCGCAGAAACCCAATGCGGCCCACCGGCTCGACGCCAACACGACCGGCGTGCTGCTCGTGGCCCGCACCCGCCATTTTGCTGGCCAATTGCAACCTCAGTTCGCCCGCGGTGAGGTGGAGAAAGTCTATCTGGTCCGCGTGCAGGGCCACCCCCCGGCCGACACCTTTGCCTGCGACGCCCCGATCAGTGTCGAACCCGGCCGCGCCGGCTCCCGCGAAGTGGACGACACCGACGGCCAGGCGGCCCGAACCGAATTCACGGTCCGCCACCGCTTCACCGACGGCACCAGCGTGTTGGAAGCCCGCCCCCTGACCGGACGCACGAACCAGATCCGGGTGCATCTTTGGCACTTGGGACTGCCCGTGTGCGGTGACCCGGCCTACCTGCCCGACGGCCAACTCGGCGCCGTGCAAACGCTACGCCTGGACGCGCCGCCGATGTGCCTGCACTCGTGGCACCTGAAGTTCCGCCACCCGTTGAGCCGGGAACTCGTTGAGTTTACCGCCCCAATCCCGACCTGGGCGAAACCGCCCGAGCACGACCGTGATCCAAGCCAAGGCGGATAATGGAATGGTCCGGAGGAAATCGACCAACCATACCGGGCTCGTCCTACCGGGCCGCGATTCAACCGGCCGCCAACTTCGCGGTCTTCGCCACGTGGTGCTCGATGGCGCTGACCAACCCGTCGAGGTGATGCGGTTTGGCTTCCACGGTCGGCGCGATTCCCAACGCCCCGAGGGCCTTGCTGGTTTCGGGACCGATTGAGGCCGTCTTCAGTTGCGGGAACTGTTTCAGCAGCTTGGGCAGGTCAAAGCGGGCGTGGAAATTCTCCACTGTCGAACCGCTCGTGAACGTGACCCAGTCGGCGCCACCCTCGACGAGGCGGTCCGCGGTGCCGGTGCGGTCCTCTGTCTCCGGCACCGTCTGGTAGCAGGCGATGTCGTCGACGATGCCGCCGAGTTCCTCCAGCTTGGCCACCAGTTCGGGCTGGGCGACTTCCGCGCGCAGGCACAGGACCCGCAAGTTTTCGATGTTCTCCTGGGCGGCAATGGCCTTGGCGACCTTAGCCGCCACAAATTCCTCGGGCATCGCGTCCACGCGAAGGTGCAATTCCTTGAGCTTCGCCGCGGTGGCCGGGCCCACGGCCGCCAAGCGGAGCAGCCCGAGCGAACGGATGTCGTCAAACGCCTTGAAGAAATAGTCGAAGAACGCGGTGACCCCGTTCGGGCTGGTAAAAACGAGCCAGTCATATTCGCCGAGGCCGGTCATCGCCTCGATCAGCGGCCCGTGATTGGTCGGCGGGACAATCTTGATAGTCGGAATCTCCAGCACTTCGGCACCGTGCGCGGTGAGCTTGCCGGTCAACTGGCTGGCCTGTTCGCGCGTGCGGGTCACAACGATCCGTTGCCCCAGCAGGCGACGCTGTTCGAACCAGTTCAGCTTCTTGCGCAAGGCGACGACTTCGCCAATGACTGTAATGGCCGGGGCGGTCAGCTTCGCCGCATCAACCAGGTCGGCGATGGTGGCGAGCGTTCCTTCCAGGGTTTTCTGCTGGCCCGTGGTGCCGCGGCGGATGACCGCAACCGGTGTCTTGGGCGCCAGCCCGTGGGCCAGCAGTTGGCCGGTGATCTGGCGTAGTTGCTTCACGCCCATGAGCACCACCTTGGTCCCGGCCGTCCGGGCGACCTGGGCCCAATCCACCACGGGGCCTGATTTCTCGGGGTTCTCGTGGCCGGTGATGACCTGGAAACTGGAGCAGTAATCCCGATGGGTGAGGGGAATGCCGGCGTAGTTGGGCACTGCGGTGACCGAGGAAACTCCGGGGACCACTTCGAAGGGAATGTGGGCGGCAGCCAATTCCTCGGCCTCTTCCCCGCCCCGGCCGAACACGTAGGGATCGCCGCCCTTGAGGCGAACCACGGTCCTGCCTTCCCTGGCCTTGGCGACGAGCAATTGGCTGATCTCTTCCTGGGGCACGGGATGATCGGCGGCGCCCTGGGCCCGCACCACGATCTCGGCGGTTGCCGGCGCCAACCGGAGCAACTCCGGATTGACCAGCGCGTCGGACACCACCACGTCGGCCATGGCCAGCAGCTCGGCCCCGCGCACGGTCAGCAGGCCGGCGTCACCGGGACCGGCACCCACGAGATAAACGATTCCCTTTTGCTTCATCGGTGGTCAAGGGTGACCGAGAGACGGCCGGGGGCCAAGGGCATCCTGTCCACGCCGCCCAGAGAATCGCCGGCGACCTCGCACCCGGAACGCGCATCACGGAAAACATATGGCCGCCGGGAGGAGCTATCCTCGCCGGCGGCCAGACCGTCACGGTTTGGCTACGGGCCTAATCCCCGGGCATGACCCAGATTCGGTAGCAGGTCGAAGCTTCTTCCGAGGTATCGGTATCAATCCATTCCGCGCTGCCGCTGGTCAGCTCAACCTGGGTGAGCGCGCTCCATTGCACGAAGTCGCTGGAGCCCTCGATGGTCACCTTGCTACGCAGGTCGCCAACCACCTTGAGGAGGCGGGTGCCGTCATCTAGGTAGGTGATCGTCAGCACGTGTTTGTCTGGAACGTCGCCGCCGCCGTCGTTGTCGGCGATGGTGACGGTGGCCACGTTGTTGGTGCCGAGCTGGCCTTCGACAGTCGGCGCAGACAGCGTCACCGTGAAGGTCTCGTTGGTCTCGACACCGGTGTCGTTGAGGATCTTCACCGTGAATACCTTGTTGGTTTCACCGGCCTTGAAACTCAGCGCCTTGGTGACAGCGGTGTAGTCTAGGGCATTGGTCGCCGTGCCATCCGCGGTCGTGTAGGTGACCCCGGCCGGACCGGCGGTGCCGCCGGTGCGCGACACGGTGAGGCTGACGGTGCCGGCGTTCTCGGCGACGCTATTGGTCGTCAGCGAGAAGTTGAACAGGCTGTCCGTGTCCTTGATGGTGATCGTCGCCGTCGTGTTGCTGGAGGCGAGCGAGGTGCCGCTGGACGGATTGCTGAGTGCCAGCGTGATAGTTTCGTCGCTCTCGATGCTCGTGTCGTTGAGAATTGCGACCGTGAAGCTCACGTTGGTCACCCCGGCCTTGAAGGTCAGCGTGCCGGACGGAGCCGTGAAGTCGCTCGCCGCCGTCGCGGTGCCGTTCGTCGTGGAGGCGTAGTCCACCGTATTGGTCGCGCTGGTGCCGCCGCGCCGCCACACGGTCACCGTCGCCGTCGGCACGCTTTCCCACACACTCACGAGCGGTGTGCCGAAGATGAATTCCACGTCGTTTTCCACGATGGTGACGACCGAATTGCTAATTGCGCCGAAGAGCGCGTTCGTGGGATTCGTGAGCGAGACCCGGAACGTCTCCGAGGTTTCAATCTCGGAGTCGTTGATGATGGGCACCGTAATGGTGCCGCTGGTCACGCCGGCCCCGAAGGTCACCGTGCCGGTCGTGTTCGTGTAGTCCGTGCCCGAGGTGGCGGTGATCGCCGTCGTCGCGTAGTCTACGCTTACGGTCCCATTCGTGGTGCCCGTGCGCACCAGAGAGAGGACAACATTGGTGGCGCTCTCCAGGACACTGTAGGTCAAGGAGGCGACCGCGATGGCGGTATCATTCTCGGTGATGGTCACGGTGGCCGTGCTGACCGCGCCGAGGACGCCGTTGGTCCCGGGGGTGTTCAGCGCGAAGGTGAAGGTCTCGTTCGGCTCGATCAGGCTGTCGTCCAGCAGCGCCACCGTCACCGTCTTGTTC
>JBEISV010000528.1:0-3236 GCA_040375265.1 Verrucomicrobiales bacterium | reverse complement strand
GTAGATGCGGCCGTATTGGTGGCCGCGGTTCGGGTCCCGCAGATGGTGCTGCATGTGGCCGATGATGTTCTGGTGCCAATCGGCGAAGTAGATAGCGCCGTCCGGACCGGTGCTGATCGCGATGGGGCGGAAGTTGGGGTCGGACGAGGAGATCAGGTTCTCGAGCGTCTCGCCCTTCAGGCCCGAGCCGTCCTCGCTGACCTTCACGCGGAAAATGCCCTGGAACCCGATGACGTTCAGGTTCAGGAAATTGCCCTGGAACTCCTCGGGGAAATGGCGGCTGGTCAGGAGGCCGGTCGCCGGACACGGACGCGACGGACGGTTCCAGAATTCCTTCATGCCGGGGTGTTTCGCGGGGTAATCCAACCGGCCGCTGAAGGCGGGGCCGAAGTAGTTGGCATTGCCCGTGGCGTCGGTGACGAAGTCATTGCCCCAGTAGTCGAAGACACGGCCGTGCGGGTTGGCGAAGCCGTAGGGAATGTAGGTCTCGAACTGGCCGGTGCGGGGCTCGTAGCGATAGATCGCCGCATCGTTGTTGCGGATCGGGCCGTTGCCGGTCTCGACCTGGGTGCGGTGGAACACGCCGTCGCTCAGGTAGATCGAGCCGCCCGGGTCAAGGCAGATGGCGTTGGCCGTGTGGTGCGAGTCGGCCGAATCCATGCCCATCAGGACGCGTTCGGTCTTGTCGGCCTTGCCGTCACCGTTGGTGTCCCGCATGAACCAGAGGTCGGGTGCCTGCATCACGAGCACGCCGTCCTGGTAGAACTGGAAGCCGGTGGGGCAGTTCAGGTCGTCGGCGAACACGGTTTCCTTGTCAGCCTTGCCGTCGCCGTTGGTGTCCTCATACACGAGCAGCTTGTCGCCCACCTTGCTGGTCGGCGTGCGCTCGGGGTAATTGAGCCAGGCGGCGGTCCACAGGCGGCCCTTCGTGTCCCAGGCCATCTGCACCGGGTTGACGAGGTTGGGGAACTGCTTTTCGTCGGCGAAGAGGCTCACCTTCATGCCCGAGTGGACGGTCATCTTGGAAATCGCTTCCTGGCCGTCGAGATACACGGGCGACTTGTCGGCGTTGGGGCCCGGCTTGTTGGACTCGATGGGGGTGACCGCCGGCAGGTTGGAATCATCCACCACCAGGTCGCCATCCTTGGCCACGGCCCACACGCGTTTGTCGCGATTCGCGGTCAGCACGTCGCGCTGCGACATCTCCTCCTGCATGACCTTGTAGTTGGAAATGTAGGGCTCGGCCGGGTTGCGGTCGCTGATGAAGCCGCCCTTGCCCGCCTGGTAGGCGAGCGCCGAACGACCGCCATAGACGTTGTAGCCGTCCACCGTCCGGTAGCGTTGGTGCCACTGCCAGTTCTTCTCGTTCACCACGGCGCGGAGCTTCTCCATGTCCCCGGTGGGCGCCTTCTCGCCGAACAGCCCCTCGAACAGAACGGGCGACAACTGCTTGTCCCCCTCGTCGCTCAGGAGGAAGCCGTTGATCGTCAGCGACTGACCCTTGGCCGCGGCGGCGGTGAAGAGCCGCAGCGACGGCTCGAACACGTCCACGAACGGCACGTTGTTCACCTTGGCCACCTCGGCGATGGCGGCGGCGTAGAGGCGGACGTTGGCGTTGTTGGGCGTCAGGTCGGGATAGTTGGCGTCGCGATGCTTCTCGTTGGCGGCCGGCGAGAACAGCACGACCCGGGGCGAACCCTTGCCGGAATAGTTGCCGGCGCGGACGTGCTTCACCCAGGTGTCGAGGTCGGTCCGGAACTTCGGCAATGCGTCGGCGCCCTGGAACGACTCGTTGTAGCCGAAGAAGGCGAGGATCACGTCGGCCTGCACGCGGCCCAGCCAATCGTCGGGCGAGCCGAAGTTCTCCGAACGGTGCCGGGTGACCACCTCGTCACCGGCGGCGGCGAGGTTCCGGAACACCAGCTTGTTGTCGGCGAACCGCTCGTGGACGAGCGTCTCGAAGTAGCCCGAGTGTTGCATCCGGTCGGCGAGGGCACCGCCGACGAGGGCGACATTGTCGCCGGGTTGGAGCTGGAGGCGTGATTGGGCGACGAGCGCCAGCGAACAGGCCAGCGACAGGGCACACGCGCGTAGGTGGTTCATGCAGAGTGATTCCGACGGAATTCGGGCCGACGTAACCGCTACGCCGACCCGGATTGCTTCCGGGGAGTCCGGAAGCATTTACGAACGGACGGGGCAGCGGCCACGAAAAATTCAGGGGATGTTCGATTGGCGGGCAGTGCGTCCGCTTATCCAAGGCCGGCCCAACCGCGGTCAATGCCGCCCGTCGAAGCCACCGTGAACCAGTTGGGCGGTTAGCTGGGGAGCCGATCACTCCGGGAACGCATCGCGGAATTCCGCGCCGTCCCAGGCAAGCCGCCGCCCATCAGCTGGCCTGGCTGGGCGTTTCCGCGGGCTTCGCCATGACCCAGGCCTTCATCAGGAAACCGAACACGAGGCCGCCGAGGAATACGGCCCAGAACAGGAGCGGTCCCGGCAGGGCCAGCCCGTGCGCGACGTTCATGCCGAACACGCTGGTGATCGCCGTCAGCGGCAGGGTCAGCGCGACCACCACGTTCAGCCGGTGGCTGGCGCGGAGCGCCTCGCGGCCGAGGTGGGCCTGCTCCTCGCCGTCGCGCGCCGTGCGGTAGCTCAGCGCGTTGCGGGCGTCCTCCAGCAGGAGGTCGAAGTTGCGTTCCAGCTCGTAGGCCTGGTCGCGCAGCCCGATCAGCAGGGCGTCGCCCTTGAACGCCTCGCGGGCGGCCTGGAGGGCGGCGTGCTGGTTTCGCGCCGCCCGCACGAGCGGCGTGAGCTGCTCGATGAGCGCAAACAGCGCCGAGGTGGTTTCGGCCCGCTCGTAGTCGGCGGCGAGCTTGGCCTCGATTTCGGCATACGTTTGCAGGTGCCGCTTCAGGCCGCCGGGGCCGGGACCGCCGCGGCTGAACTGCCAGTCGCCGCCCGGCGGGCGCCAGAAGAGCAGGCCTTCGCGCTTGGCGTCATCCGGTCCGGGCGGCCGGTGGAGGACCCTCAGCATGTGGCCGTCCTCGATGAGGTCGCGCTGGCGGCCGTAGGTGGATTGGCCCAGGCGGGCGCGGAGGGCATCGGGCAGGGTCCAGGTCGGTGGGATGATCATGTTTGTGTCTCCTTCATTGCGGGTTGTGCCCGGACGCTGCCCGGAAGGCGGCGGGTCTCAACACTGGAATCGGGGCGGGTGCTTCCAGTGTCGGGCGGGCGGG
>JBEISV010000279.1:0-6246 GCA_040375265.1 Verrucomicrobiales bacterium | reverse complement strand
CGACCCGTTGCCGGTCAACCGCATCGCCTTCGCCCCCGACGGCGGCCAATTGGTCGTTTCCGGCGCCGGCCGCGCCGAATGGTGGGACTTGCGGAACCTCCGCCAGGAACTCGCCGGCTTAGGCCTGCCGTGGGATGCCCCGCCCGCCGGGATCACCCCGGAAACGTCCCGGCCTGAATTCGCCCGGCTGGAACCCCTCGTCCGGCCCCCGGCCCTGCCCGCTGGCATCCGGCCGCCGCTGACCGTTCCCCCGCGCGCCGCGGCTACTCCGGCCGCCCAACTCGACCTCACCCGTTATTACAACGCCCGGCTGGACGAGGACTGGCACTTCACCGGCGGCGCCGGCAACAGCCTCGGCACGGTCCCGACCGAATTGGTCGATTCCGGCGGGGTGAAATTCGACGCCCGGGGCATCCTCCAGCTCGCCAGCGCCAGCCTCGCCGCCCAGCGCACGGGCTACCCGCTGGCTGTGACCCGATTGCCGGTCGCCCAGACGTGTCGTGCCCTGCACTTCCTCGGTGCCTGCGGTTATGCGGGCAGCGAAACGCCCGACGCCCAAGTCGGCCGCTATGTCGTGCACTACGCCGACGGCACCCAGACCGAGATCCCCATTCGGCACGGACAGGACACCGGGGACTGGTGGGGGCAAGCCCAAGCGCAGCCCGGCGCCACGACCGCGAACGTCGCCTGGGAAGGCCCCAACCCAGAAGGCCGCGCCGTGCGACTCTTCCGGCAGACTTGGCGAAACCCGAAGCCGGACGTCCGGATCGACCACCTCGACTTCGTTTCGGCGAAACGCAGTTCCGCCCCCTTCCTCCTGGCCATCACCGCCGAATAGTGCCACCGCCGCGGCGCCGGGACGGCGGGAGCGCGGTTCTCTGAGCCGCGTGAGGGCGCGATCGGTTCGGTGTAAACGCAGGGCGAACTCGACTCGCGACTCGGAGAGTCGCGCTCCCGGCTGAGCTGGGTGTAGGCAGCCATCTACGCTGTCGAAATGCGCCTGATGGACACTGTGTTGGCCACAACGGCCGGGTGCCCGAGCGGCGGCTAGACTGGCCCTAACCAACGCGCCACGGCTAACCCGCCACCCCGGCCGAAAAGTTTTTTACGAATTCCGGTCATCGCGGCCGCGAAACCCCGTTTCCCAAGGCATAAGCACATGATGTTGCCCGCCTTGCCTTACCGAATCCGCGCCGCCGTCCGTGGGATGCTGCTGACCGCGCTGTTGGGGCTGGAAAGCCCCGGTTTGGCCCAGACGCCCGCCCTCCAGGCAGTGCGTGACGGCGCCGGCAGCGTCCGGCTGGCTTGGACGAACACCGCTCCAGGCTATGTGCTGGAGGAAACGCGGCAACTCACCGCCGCCCCCGTCTGGAGCGCGGTCCTGACGCCGGCCGTCGATGCGACGCAAACGACCACTTGGACAGTGAGCGACGGCCTCGGCGAACGGTATTACCGCCTGCGGGCCAACGAGAATACCGGGCCCACCACCATCGCGAACACTTCGCCGACGGACCGCGAACCGGGGGTGAGCGTGAACCGGGAAGTGGTCCTGAACTTCTCCCGGCCCCTCGCCGCCAACGCCGTCGTCTCCACCACCAACTTCTTCGCCGGCGTCAGCGGCCGAAGGTTCCTCGCCCGCGTCGAACTCTCGTCCGACCGCCGCAAGGCCAGCCTCTTCTTCCTCGAACCCGTCCGCGGCGGCACCCGCGTCAGCGTGGTGTTTGACGGCTCCGGCCTCCGCGATGATGCCGGCCGGCTCCTGGATGCCGACGGCGACGGCCAGGAGGGCGGTTCCCGGGTCATTTCCTACGACACCTTCAGCACCGCCTCCGTTGCGGGCACCGCCGTGTTTGGCCGCGTGTTCGCCTCCGAACTCATGCCGGGGTCCGACACCGGGACCAACGCGTTGAACCGGCCGCTGGCCGGCGTGACCATCACGGTGGATGGCGCCGAGGAAACCCTGCGCGCGGTGACGGATGCGCAGGGTTACTTCAAGCTGACCAACGCCCCGGCCGGCCGCTTCTTCGTCCACATCGACGGCCGCACGTCGCCGCTCAGCCACTGGCCCGGCGGGGACTACTACCCGTTTGTCGGCAAAGCCTGGGAGGCCATGGCCGGCCGCGATGACAACCCCGCCGGCGGCACCGGCCTCATTTACCTGCCCCTGATCTCGGCCAACACGCTGCAGCCGACCAGCCTCACGCAGGACACGGTGATCGGCTTCCCGACGGAAGTGCTCGCCAAGAACCCCGCGTTGGCCGGCGTGTCGCTCACGGTTCCGGCTGGCTCCCTGTTCGACGACAACGGCAATCGCGGTGGCAAAGTCGGCATCGCGCCCGTCCCGCCGGACCGCCTGCCGGGACCGTTGCCCAACGGGTTGACTCTCCCGCTCGTCATCACGGTGCAGACGGATGGCGGTCAGAATTTTGACCGTCCGGTGCCCATCTGCTTCCCCAATTTGCCCGACGCGAACGGTTTCCTGCCCCTGCCCGGCATGGGCGCCGCCCTGATGTCCTTCGACCACGACACGGGCGAGTGGCACATCGCGGGTTCCATGACGGTCAGCGACGACGGCCGCTTCATCTGCACCAATCCCGGCAACGGCATCTCCAAGCCCGGCTGGCATGGGACCGACTCCCCCAATCCGCTGGATAATCCAGGGCCGCCGCCACCGCCTTCTCCACCGCCGCTCCCACCGCCGCCGCCTCAATGTGAGGGGCAAAACAATCAATCCAATACTTCGTCTGCCGAGCGATCACAGATTAGTCGAAATAGTAATGACTGCCCCCCGTGTAACAACGCCGATCAGGAAAAAAGTCGCCACCTTTGCAGGTCGGAATGCTACGAGACGACAGTTGCCCAATGCGCAATTCCAATCGCCGGGGGCTGGGGGATTTGTGGTGTGGCAGCCGCTACAACCGGGGGATTTTTAGCGTTTCCCTGCTGGGGTGGGGCCGCTATTGCGACGTTCGCCTGCTATAACAGCGGGCACTCATGTTTGGGCATTTGTGATCGGCATAATCCACCTTGCGGTGGCGGCGAGCCTTCCGGCGCGGCGAGCCGCCAAGCTTGGCCCCAGCGTCACGACGAGTCACCAGGCGACAAGAAGTTCGACGAAATCATGCAATTGATTGCGCAGGTCGTAACTTTGGCGGAGCCGTATCTCAACAATTGGGACTCCATACCGGCGGATCTGGTCGCCCAAGGCGAAGATATCGTCCGCCAAATCAAGGTCCTTAGCGGCGGCAATCTGCAGTCCTACCTTGAGGCCGAACAGCTGAGACGAGAATCCGAAGCGGTCAGCGCCTTGGGTGCTGATGGGGAATATTTCGGCTACCAACCCGACCGCCCCATGCTCCTGAAGGCCGAATACCGGCTGGAGCAAGTCCGCTTGGATTGCGAAAACGGGATTCCGGTGGAGTTCCGGAATCCCCCATCCGAGGCCGAGATCCGGTTCCGCAGCGAGCCCAAGGGCCAATATCTCGTTTACCTCGATGGCGTTTCCCAGCGGCAATACTTGGAGGCCAAAGCTCGGATCAACGGGTGCAATGCGAGCATCGGGGTGAAAATCACCGAACTGAAACGCGTGGTCGCCTATGACCCGGTGGCGCACGTCATCGCCTACGCCTACCCTCGGAAGATCCCGGGCCTCGCCTCGGGCATCTCTGGCTTCGTGCGGCAGCCGCAGTTTGACTTGCTCCCGGACTCGGACCACGACGGCCTGCCCGACGAGGCGGAGGATATCGTGGGCACCGATCCGGCCAACCCCGATTCCGACGGTGACAGCGTCCCGGACGGCGCCGAGCTCGACCAGGGCAGCAACCCGCTCGATGGGCGGCCGGCATCGGTCGGCATCCAGGCGAATGTCCGGGGCACCGGCACCGCCTACGACATCGCAGCCTTCAATCAGGTCGCCGTGACCGCCGAAGGCACCGCCGGCGTGAGTTTCTTCAACGTGGTCGGCGGCTATAACCCGGTATTCACGGGCACGGTGTCCGTCTCGGGCGACTCCCGGGCCGTGGCCCTCGGCAATGGCTTCGCCGCCGTGGGCGCCGGCGCCGGCGGCCTCGCCATCGTCGGGGTGGATGCGACCGCCAATGCCACCCTGCGCCACACCGTGCATTTCAACGCCCCGGTGGGCGCCGTGGCCGCGCTCGGCAATCTGGCGGCGGCCGGCACCGACGCCGGCGAGGTAATCCTGCTCGAAGCGTTCAGCGGCACCGTGCTCAGCCGGGCCCAAACCGGCCAGCGAATCCACGACCTCGGCTTCACGGATGGCCATCTGTTTGTGCTGACCGACGGGAACCTCGCGGTGTTCCGGCCCGACGGGGAGGAATTGGTGCCCGTCACCACCGTGCCCCACGGCAACGGCTTCCAGGTCGAGAGCATCACCAACCGGCGGCGCCTCGCCGTGGGCGGCGGCCTCGCCTGGATCACTGGTTATCCCGGCTACGGCACCCTGAGCATCACCAATCCCGCGGTGCCACTCCAGCTCGGCGCCGCGCAGGACTACGGCCCGAATTCCTTCAAGCAACTGGCGCCCACCGGTTCCGGCTACGGCGTCGCCACCGTTGGCCGCGTGCCGACCAACCTGGACCCGCGGACCCACAACGTGCAGTTGTTCGACCTGCGGAACCCCGAGGTTTCAACCAACGTCATCACGCAGTTTGACACGCCAGGCCTCGCCCGGGCCGTGGCTCTCTATAGCGGGTTAGCCTATGTGGCCGACAGCGACGCGGGGCTGGAAGTGATGAGTTACCTGCCCTTCGACACCGGCACGAACGCACCGACGATCAAGTTGGCCACGGGGGCGCCCGGCCCGGTGCTGGAAGCCGGCCAGACGCTGGGCCTGACCGCCACGGTGGAGGACGACGTCCAGGTCCGTGAAGTTGAGTTTTACCTGAATGGGCAGCGCGTGCTGGTGGACGGCGGGTTCCCCTTCGAGGTGGCCGTGCAACTGCCCGTCTACGACCCCATTCGCACCAACGTGACGGTGCGCGCCCGGGCCATTGATACCGGGGGCAACGCGGCGTGGAGCGAGGAACTCCGCTTCGGTTTGGTGCCGGACGCCACCCCGCCCCGGGTCATCCGCCGGCAACCGCCCGCGAACAGCGTCCGCGGCAACGTCGAATCGGTTTCCATTACGTTCAATGAGCCGGTGGAGCTCGAAAGCCTCCGCTCCGGTTTCACCGTGCTGGCAGTCGGCGCCACCGTCACTCAGCCGGTGCCGGGAGCCTTGTCGCTCCGCGGCGACGGCACTTCCGCCTTCCTGACCTTCGGTGAGCCGCTGCCGCCGGGACGTTACCAGGTCCGGCTGGAGGCCGGTGTCACCGACGTGTCCGGCAACGCCACCCTCAAGGACATCCGCTGGGACTTCAGCGCGCTCGACGGCGTCGACCAGGACCAGGACGGCCTGCTCGACCAATTCGAGGCGCTCAACGGCTTCGATCCCACCCGCCCCGACCAGAACAACAACGGGGCGCCCGACGGTGACGATGACGCAGACAGCGACGGCGTGCCCAACTACCTCGAAATGCTGCTGGGCCTGAATCCGCGCGATGCCTTCAGCTTCCCGCCCACTAGGGACAACGAACTCGACCGCGATGGCGATTATCTCCCCGACGGGCGCGAGGCTGCGCTGGGCACAGATCCGTTGAAGCCCGACACCGACGGCGACCTCTTCACCGACGAGGCCGAGGTGACCGCCCGCTCCAATCCGCTGGATCCGCAATCGTATCCGCTCGGCGCGCGCCCGGGACCGACGGCCGTCCAGGTGCTCAACCTCACGCCGGACGGCCTGTTTGTCGTCGGCCGGCCTTCCCTGGAAGCCGTGATCGTCTCCACCGCCAACTGGACGCCGTTCACCTACGGCCGGCCGCCGGTCGAGGTCATTGCCGTCGGCCGCACTCCTGATTCGGCGCCGTTCGCCTTTGGCCGGCCGCCAATCGACGCCGTCGTGCTTTCCACCGCCGCCCTGAAGCCGTTCGTCCTCGGGCGACCGCCGGTCGAAGTCTTCGCCCCGGGCCGCTCCACCAATTCCCTCCCGCAGTTCTTCTTCGGCCGGCCGGAAATCGAGGTCCGGGACGAATGAATTCCGTCGGTTCCCTTTCCAAAATCAAACCATAGCCACGCATCATGAAAAACAAACTCATCCTCCCGCTGGCCGCGCTGCTCGGTGCGCGTGCGGTCCACGCCCAAGGCGCCTTCGCGTTCAATTCGGGCAGCACCGGCGCCCTCGGCGACCTG
>JBEISV010000316.1:0-5678 GCA_040375265.1 Verrucomicrobiales bacterium | reverse complement strand
CCCGAGATCACCCGCATGCAGGCCCGCGCCGTCCTCGAGGCCGCCGCCGATGCGACCAAGGAAGGCTTCAAGGCCAAGCCCGAGATCATGATCCCGCTCGTCGGCTTCAAGAAGGAGCTCGATCTGCAGGTCGCGATCGTCCACGAGGTCGCCGCCCTCGTGCAGAAGGAGAAGAAGGTCAAGATCGCCTACTCCGTCGGCACCATGATCGAGATCCCGCGCGGCGCCCTCACGGCCGACGAGATCGCGCAGACCGCCGAGTTCTTCAGCTTCGGCACCAACGACCTCACCCAGACCTGCCTCGGCATGTCGCGTGACGACTCCGGCTCCTTCCTCGGCGCCTACACCGAGAACGAGATCGTGAAGAAGAATCCCTTCGCCTCGATCGACCAGACCGGTGTCGGCCAGCTCGTGAAGATCGCGGCCGAGAAGGGCAATGCGACCCGTCCTGGCATCAAGCTGGGCATCTGCGGCGAACACGGCGGCGACCCCGACTCCGTGAAGTTCTGCCATCGCGTGGGCCTGACCTATGTGAGCTGCTCGCCCTACCGCGTGCCCGTCGCCCGCCTCGCCGCCGCCCAGGCCGCGATCGAGGAGAAGCGCTCCGCCGCCAAGGCGAAGGCCCCGGCCAAGAAAGCCGCCAAGAAGAAGTAAGCCGTAGGTAGCCGCCGAGGTAACGAGGCGGACCTGATTCACCAAGCCGCCCGGAGCAATCCGGGCGGCTTTTTTGTCTTCCACCCTCCTTGTGCAATGGATTCGTTGCGCAATACGCGGGTTGCTCAGCGCTTGGCAGCAGCAGTGCCAATCTCGGTAATCGGAAAAAAGGTCCGCTGTCAGCCCGGCCAGATGTCCCGATTCGGCGGACGCCTCCACAATCGATCCGGGATAGCTTCCCAAAGCTTTGCAGGCGCCGCGTCTTCCGGTATTCACCGCCCATGCCCGCCCCCGAAAAACCCGGGAAAGGAAACCGCATCTTCATCTCGACTGTCTCGAACGAGTTCAAGACCTGTCGCGAGCAGCTCGGCAGGGATCTGCGCTTCCCGGAGGTGGACGTGCAGACGCAGGAGCAAAACATCACCCAGCTCGCAGCGGGACAGACCATCCTCCTCAAGCTCGACGACTACATCGCGCAGTGCGACGCGGTGATCCACCTCATCGGCCAGCAAACCAGCACGGACGGCAGCCCCGCGAGCAAAGCCGCCGTCGATGACCTGCTGGGGCGTCATCCCAATCTGCCCGGCATTGTCGGACTGGGAGAAGCCGAGCTGCGCACGCTGTCCTATACGCAATGGGAGGCTTGGCTCGCGCTCTACCATCGCAAGACCCGGCCTGAGTTGCGGCTGATCATCGCCACACCGACTGCGGCGTTTGTTCCCGACCATCCCGCCGATACCGCCACTGTTGACGCGCAGAAACTCTCGCAAGCTTGGCATGAGAAGGAACTTCAACAACGAGGCCGCTGGTCCGAGATCACCTTCGAAGACCCGAAGGGACTCTCCATCGCCATCCTGCGCGCCTTAAAGGACATCCTCCCAGGTCAGCAGCCCCAGATCGGTCATGCTCGGACCCGCCTCATCTCCCGCCACACCGCCGCTGACTTCCTCGGGCGCGACAAGGAACTCGCCCTGCTCGACGACGCCTGGACCGAGAAGCAGGGAACCGCGAACCTCCTTTCCATCATCGCCTGGGGCGGCGTCGGCAAGACGGCGTTGCTCGCGTATTGGGTGCAGAGCCGGTTCACGGACCATGGCTGGCAGGACGAAGGCCAGTTCGATCCAGCAGCGACGAACTCCGCCCCCGAATCGAAAGTCGGAAATCCAAAATCTAGAATCCCCCAGGCCTACTTCGACTGGACCTTCTACGACCAGGGCACCCGCAGCGACGATGCCACCCACGCCGGGGCCGCCAGCGTCGGCACCTTTTTCCAGAGCGCGCTGAAGCATTTTGGCGATCCCAATCCCGAGAGCCCGCACGACAAGGCCGCGCGCCTCGCCCGGCTCATCCAGGCGCAGCGCAGCCTGCTCGTGCTCGATGGCCTGGAGCCCTTGCAGTATCCGCTCCATCACCCGCAGGCCGGCCAGCTCACCGATCCCGATCTGCGCGAGCTGCTCGGCCTCCTCGCCCAGCGCAATCCCGGGCTGGTCATCATCTCCAGCCGCCAGGCCCTCACCGATTTCACCTGCGGCGCTGCCACCCCCACGCGCCAGCACGACCTCGAAGAGCTGCCCATCGAATGCGCCGTCGCCCTGCTGCGGCAGATGCAGATCATCGGCACCGACGAGGAACTCCAACAAGCCGCCACCGACTACGCCTGCCACGCCCTCAGCCTCATCGTGCTGGGCCGCTTCCTCTTCGTCAAAGGCCGCGACATCCGCCTGCGCAGCCAGATCCCGCTCGAGCGCGCCAACGAGAACCGCAACCAGCGCATCACCCGCAACGCCTGGCATGTGCTCGAGGCCTATGAGCAATGGCTCGCCTCACCCGAAGCCAAAGGTTCCGAGAAGCCGGCATTCAGTTGGTGGAGACGGCTTTTCTTCGGCCAAGCCAAAGCCGACGACGGCAAAGGCACCACGGCCGAACTCCAGGCCCTGCGCCTCACCGGCCTGTTCGATCGCCCCGCCAGTCCCGACTGCCTCGCCGTCTTGCGTGCGGCCCCAGCCATCCCCGGCCTCACCGACCAGCTCGTGCCGCTGAGCGACGACGCTTGGAACGCCGTCCTCCACCGCCTGCACGAGGCCCACCTCCTCCAGCTCCGCTTCCCACCCCTGGAACCCGGCAGCTTTGCTCCGCGACCCGAAGCCCGCGAGGTCACCGTGGACGTGCATCCGCTCATCCGCGAATACTTCGCCAAGCACCTGCGCGAGAAGCAGTCCGAAGGCTTCAAAGCCGCGCACTCCCGCCTTTTCGATCATCTCTGCGCCCACACCGAGCCTCAGCCCGCCACGCTGGAGGGCCTTCAGCCGCTCTATCAGGCGGTGGTGCATGGGTGCTTGGCCGGACGACAGCAGGAGGCACGCGAAAAGGTTTACCGCGACCGCATCAAGCGCGGCACCGCAGCCGGCGGCAACTACAGCACGAAGCAACTCGGAGCCATCGGCGCGGATTTGGGGGCGGTGGCGGCGTTCTTCGAGGAGCCGTGGAGTCGGCTCTCGGCGAACCTCAGCGCCGCCGAACAGGCCTGGCTGTTCAATGAAGCTGCCTTGTTCCTCCGCGCCCTCGGACGCCTCACCGAGGCGGTGGAGCCGATGCTGGTGACGCTGGAGATCAATGTCGCATCAAAAGAGTGGGAAAATGCTGCGGTCGTTGCCAACAACCTCAGCGAGCTGGAAGTGACGCTGGGCCGAGTCGAGGAGGCGGTGGCCGACGCCCGCCGGTCCATCGAGTTCGCCGACCGCAGCGGCGATGCGTTCATGCGCATGGTCAACCGCACCGTCGCCGCCGATGCCCTGCACCAGAGCGGGGAGCGGGAGGAGGCCCGCCGCCTCTTCGAGCAGGCCGAGGACCTCCAGCGCGAGCGTCAGCCCCAGTTCGACCTGCTCTACTCGCTGGGCGGCTTCCGCTACTGCGATCTGATCCTGGCCCCCGCCGAACGCGCGGCGTGGCGGGCAGTGCTCGGCAGTCGCGCCAGCGTCCCGGAGTGCGGTGGCAAGCGAAGCGCGACACCGCTTTCGTCAGGCCCGGGGACTTTCGCAGGCTCCCAGATACGCGACGAAGCCCTGGTCACTGGGCCATCGGAGTGGGGAAGTTTTGTCGCTTCGGCTAAAGCGGTGTCGCCGCCCCTTCAGGGCTCTGCCACCGCACTCCAGGACGCTGCCGCGCCGCTCGCCGCCCTCGCCGAAGCCGAGCGGCGGGCGAAGCAGACCCTCGAATGGGTCACGCCACAAAACTGGCTCCTCGACATCGCCCTGGACCACCTCACCCTCGCGCGAGTGGCCCTCTACCGCGCGCTGCTGGAGCCCGTTCATCCTGCGTCCTTCGACCTTCGTCATGTCACCGCCGCCCTCGACGGCCTCCGCAAAGCCGGCACGCTGCACGAACTCCCCCGCGCCCTGCTCACCGCCGCGCTGCACGCCCACCTCCGCGGCGACGCGGCCGCCGCGAGCCGTGCCCTGGCCGAGGCCCAGCAGATCGCCGAGCGCGGCCCCATGCCGCTCTACCTCGCCGATGTCCACCTCCACCGCGCCCGCCTCGTGGGAAGCTTGAAGGATGAAGGCAGACGGAAGAAGGACTACCCCGGCATCGACCCCAAGGCCGAACTCGCCAAAGCCCGCGCCCTGATCGAGAAACACGGCTACGGCCGCCGGCTGGAAGAACTCGCCGACGCCGAGGAAGCCCTCCGGTAACCGCCCGCCACCCCGCCACCCGGGAGCGCGGCTCTCCGAGCCGTGTGAGTCAATTGCCCATTCTGCTGGATGGAGACCTGCAGCTCGGAGAGCCGCGCTTCCGGCCCGTCGTCCAACTAAACCGGATGCGACCGCTCAGAGCAGTTCGCCCAGCCAGACGGTGACGGCAGTGCCGCCCAGCCAAACGCGGTCGCCGGCCAGGGTCATCCGGACTTCCCCGCCCCGCCGGCTGGCTTGCCAGCCGCGCAGTTCCGTCCGGCCCAGCTTCGCCGCCCAATAGGGCGCCAGCGCGCAGTGCGCCGAGCCAGTCACCGGGTCTTCCGGCACACCGACGCCAGGGGCGAAGAACCGCGACACGCAGTCGAAGCCGTCCTCGCCGCGCGCGGTCACGATGACACCGCGGAACGGCAGCGTGGCCAACGCCGTGAGGTCGGGGCGCAGTTCCCGGACGGCGCCCGCGGTGGCCAGTTCACAGCACAGGTCGAATTCGGAGCGGCCCACCCAGCTTGGTTCCACCCCCAACATTCTCGCCAAGCCCGCGGGCACCGGGATCGGCATGACCGGATAGGCCGGAAAATCCATCGCGATCCGGCCGTCTCGCCGCTCACAGACCAGCACGCCGCTGCGTTCGGTGTGGAAACGGATCGTTTGGTCGCTGGCCGCCAGGCCCAGTTCCCAGAGCACATGGGCGCTCGCCAGGGTGGCGTGACCGCACAGGGCGACTTCGACGGTGGGCGTGAACCAGCGCAGGCCCCAGCCGTCCCCGCGCGGGACCACGAACGCGGTCTCGGAAAGGTTCATTTCCGCCGCCACGGCTTGCATCCATTCCGCCGCCGCCGGCGCGGGCATTCGACAGACAGCGGCCGGGTTGCCCCGGAACCGTTCGGTGGCGAACGCATCCACGACGCAGACGGGAATCTTCATCGGCCGGCCTACTTGGAGAGCCGCAGCAGGAGCGTTTCCTCGCTGAGCGGCACGGTGACGACGTTGGTGCCGCCCACGCTGGTGACCGGATACGGCGAGGGTTCCCAGTCGGTGGTGTCGGCAAAGCTCCGGCGCTGCTGGAGGGCAAAGCCGGTGAAGGCAGCGGGCCAAGCGATCTTCAGGCTTTCGGTCTCCGTTTGGTAGCTGATGGCAGGATCGCCGCCGGCGTTGGAGGACGGCGCCAGCAAGGCGTCCAAACGGAGGTTGAACCGCAGGTCGGAACTGTTCAGGGCCACCTGATGCACCTCCACCGCCAGCACGTTGCGGCCCTTCACGAAGTCGGTCGGCGCCAGGTCGGTCTCGAAGTAGGTCACTTCGTCGGCGTCGCCCACGGTGGTGGACGCGAGCGTG
>JBEISV010000334.1:0-5331 GCA_040375265.1 Verrucomicrobiales bacterium | reverse complement strand
GTTGATCGCCGGTGGGCAGAAATACCTCAAATCCATCCCCGGTGCGTTGCAGTTTCACATGGGCAAGATGGTGGGCAGCCACCGTCCGGTCGTGGATCAGAGCTACCAAGTGGCACTCAACCTCATCTTCCCGGACAAGCAGGCGCAGGACGACTACCAGGTGCATCCCGAGCACCTGAAGTTCGTCGCGGAATGCAGCAAGCTGTGGAAGAAGGTCACGGTTTACGACTTTGCCTGAGCTGCCTTTTCCTGCCGGTTGTCACCAGCCCCGCTCCGCGCCCTGCGGCGGCGGGGCTTTTTGCCATCACACCAGCCCTTCGAGCTGCGCGGGAATCCGTTCGATCTCGGGTTTAAGCCGGGTAAACGCCGAGGAAAGTGTGTCGGGATCGGCCCCGGGTAACAGGATTGACCAGCCGGTGGCGCCCTGCCAATCCGCTTCGCTGACCGGATCATTGTTCCCGCTGGCACCCACCTTGATCTGGTGCAGGATCAGGTTGGAAATCTGCACGGCGGCCACAACTTTCGGGTGCTTGCGGGCCAATTCCGGCGTGTGATGGAAACGGGCGGTCTCAATCATGACCTCCGGCAACGAATGGTGCTGGAGGTAGAGCGCCCCGAGCTCGGAATGGTCGATCCCGAGGACCTCGAGCTCAATCTGCCGGAGGCTCTTCTGCTCCAGTGCAGCACGCTGATGGATTTCAACGAAGCGGTCCCCGAAGCACGCGGCCATGATGATCTTGCCGACATCGTGGATCAGTCCGGCGACGTAGTCGGCATCCTCCGGCTGCACCCCGGCCACGTTGATTACCTCGCGGGTCAGGAGCGCGGTGGCGATGCAATGCTGCCAGAAGGAGCGCCAGACAAACTGGGTCCGCCCAGTCAACTTCTGAAAGTCATCAATGACCGGCGTGATCATCGCGAGTTGCCGGATCTGGCGCGTGCCGAGGTAGAAGACCGCTTCCTCGATGCTGTTCACCGGGGTCGTCTGCCGGTGATACACCGAATTTACGAGCCGCAGCAGCCGAGCCGTGAGGCTCGGATCACGCCGGATGACGTCGGCGATCTGACCGGTATACCGATTGTCGGCCGACAAGAGTTCCCGCAGGGCGAAATTGATGCTGCCGAGCGACGGTAGCCGCGGACAGTTCGCGATTCGGAGTTCTATGGCAGCGCGGTCCAAATTAACCGGTGGTTTGGTGGTTTTGATGATCGGAGTCCCGAACATGCCACCCACCGCATCGGCAGCCGGCGGGAAAATTTAACCCGGAATCTTGCAATTCCCGTCGGGCGGGAGCGGCCGCCCGTTTCATCGCCCGTCGAACTCGGTCCGGCCAACCGAGTTACGGGGATTCGTCGTCCGCCGCGATCCATGTCACCCGCCACTTAAGTGCTCGGCAATTCCTGCCGATGCCGAGCGTAACATGATTGAGGACCTCGAGCATTTGGTAGGGTCAGCCGTCACGGAGGTGATGACCACGATGATGAGCTTTCGGGTTCAGCAGACACCCAACGCGATCAACTTCGCCAGCGGCGAAGGGCACATTGCCAGCGCCGTCGGTTTCATCGGGAAGACCACCGGGGTGGTCTACCTCTATGCGAGTGACCGTTTCGCCCGCCAGATGACCTGCCGGCTGCTCGGGCTGGAGGATTCCGACATCGACGGCGACGAGATGGTCAACGACGCCATGGGCGAGCTCGCCAACATGGTCGTCGGCCACATCAAGTCCCGCCTCGTGGACCGCGGCCTCGCCTGCGTGCTGACGATCCCGTCAATCATTCGGGGCTCCAGCTTCAGCATCGAGCCGGTCAGCTCCGCCGAGCGCCGGGTCTACTTCTTCGACTGCGATCAGTCCCGCCTCGGCGTGGAGGTCATGCTGAAACATTCCTGAACCGCTCCCGAAACCCTTTTCAAAGATGAAACCGAAAATCCTCACGGTCGATGACAGCAAGACCATTCGTCTGATTGTGACGAAGGCCTTCAAGACGTTTGACTGCGACGTCTTCGAGGCCGCCAACGGCGTCGAGGGCCTGGCCGTCGCCAGCCGGGAACAGCCCGATATCATCATCCTCGACCTGACCATGCCTATCATGGACGGCGCGGAAATGCTCTCCAAGCTCAAGAGCCACGCCGATCTGCGGAACATCCCCGTGATCATGCTGACCGCGGAAGCCGGCCGGGAAAACGTGCTCAAGATCGCCAAGCTTGGCGTCCGCGATTACCTCATCAAGCCGTTCAAGGAAGAGCTGATCGTCGAGCGGGTCGGCCGCGTAATCGACCTGAAACCAAAGGGCGAAACCACGGCCAAGATCCGGCGTTTCGACGACCCGCTGAACCTCCTCGTCGTGGACGACAAGCCAGCCATCATTGACCAGATCAAGGCCGGCTTCGGCGACACTCCGTGGTCCACCCAGGGCCGCTCCCAGACCGGCGAAGCGGTGGACTACTGCAGCCAGCAGTTGCCCGACCTCATTTTGGTCAGCCTGTCTCTGCCCGACAGCGGCGGCTTTACGCTGTTCCAGATGCTGCGGGCCAGTTCCAAGACGAAGAACGTTCCCGTCTTCGGCCTGAGCGTGAAGACGGCCGCCGAGGAGCAGACCCGCGCGCAGCAGGCCGGCTTCTCCGGCGTCATCACCAAGCCGATCGATTTCGAGGAACTGAAGTCGAAGATTGCCCGAGCCCTGCACCTCGACACGTCCTACAAGTATTTCGAGCAGCGCGAAGGCATCCTCGTCCTCAAGGTGCCGGCGCACTTCACCAACAACGTGGCCAACGAGGTTGCGCTGCATCTCCGCAACAAGGTCGCCGAAGCGGTTGATTCCGGTCTCGACCGCATGGTTCTCGACCTCAGCCAGCTCAAGTCGGCCGACGTTTCCGTCATCAAGCTCGGGCTCAGCGCCATGCAGCTCTGCCAGGACCTTTCGCTCAAGCATCGCGTCATCGGCTCCGATGCGGTCTGCAAGGAGTGCCGCAACTACGAGGAATCCAAGGATTGGCATTTCGTCACATCGTTCGAGGAGGCCGTCGCGGCCTTCAAGGTCGGCTAGCAGGGCGGCTCCCGGTCGCCGCGACCAAAGCGGGGAATGGGGAATGATGAAGATCTACCGGCTCATCTTGGCAGGAATGACCGTGGCCGCCGCCGCACCGGCGTCGGCCGCGGTTTCGTCCGTTCGCGGAACCTACCTGCGCACCTATGGGCCAAGCCCGCTCCGCTTCGCCTCGGCGGCCGCCACCGTGGTCGGTTCGCCGGCCCAGGCGGCCTTTGTCCTGCCGCCGCTGGCCCGGGGCGATGAGGTGGACCAGCCCCCTGCCCCGCGCTATCTGCCCCTGCCCGGTTCGGCCTTGGCGAATCCCACGCTGGCCGCCGGGACTGAGGCCGCCGGTCCGCCGCCCGAGCCGGACTCGCTCTACGGCCCCGAGCCACCGCCGACCGCTTCGCCGGTTCCGACTCCAACCATCCCGGTCAATTTGGATCCCAATGACACCCCGCCGGCCGGTCCAGGCCTGCATGGCGCCCCGGTTTCGCCCGGGATGCTGATGCCGTTCTTTAGCCAACCGCAGGGCGACGGGGCCCGGGTGGTCGTTCCCTTGCAATTCTCCCCGGCCCAGCCGCCGCCGATCCGCAGCAGCCGGGCCACCTACACCAAGCAATGAATCCCTCCCTTTCGCCACGGCCGAGCGGACGGTCCCGCCGGATTTGGTTCCGGTGGAACCGGGTGGGGCTGCTTGGCTTCATGTGTGCGAACTTGGCCGCCGAACCCATTCGTCGCCCCGGCGGCGCCGTCCCACCCGCGGAGGCGGAAAAACCCGCCCACGGCGAACCTCGGCCCAACAGCGCCGTGCCGCCGGAAGTGGACCGTGCCTTGCGCGATCGGCAAGACCTGTTGAGCACGCCGAATTTGCTGACGTCGCCGGTCGCGGACGCCCGGCAGTCCCGGATCGAAAAGGCGGAAACGCAGCTCGAAATTGCCCGCCAGCAACGCGCCCGTAAGGAAAGCGCCTTCGCCAAGACCAACCTGGTGGAGCTGGTCACCGGCGATACGCCGACGGAAATCAAGCGGTCGGCGATGCTGGAGCTCGCCCTGCTGGCCCAGGACGAAAACGACCTCATCCGGGCCCAGCAAGTCTTCTCCCAGTTTCTCACCAAGTATCCGGATGACCCAAGCGTTCCGGAGGTGCTCCTCCGCCAAGGCTTGCTCTACCGACAGATGGGGGCCTACCCAAGCGCGCTGGCGAAGCTCTATGCCGTGATGAGCAAGTCGCTCAACATCGACGCCCAGCAGCTCGACTACTACCAGCATCTGGTCCTCCAGGCGAAGACGGAGATCGCTGACACCTACTTTGCCCAAGGCCGTTTTGTGGACGCGGCGGACTATTTCAACCGCCTCCTCAAGCTGGACGAACCCAGCCTGAACCGAGTCGCGATCCGGGCGAAACTCGTCCGCTGCCTCGCCAACACCGACCGGCTGCCCGAGCTGATCAATCACGCCGAGACCGTTCTTCGGGAAGCCCCGGAAGGTCCCGAAGCCCCGGAAATCCGCTACGAACTCGCCAAGGCGTTCCGCAAACTGGGCCGGAACGAGGAAGCGTTCACCCAAGTCTTTGTGCTCCTGCAGCGGCAGGAGGCCACCGCCGGCGCCAACCCGACCGAATGGGATTTTTGGCGCCTCCGCATCGGCAACGACCTGGCCAATCAGCTCTACTCCGAGGGCGACTACCTCGGTGCCCTGCAAATCTATCAGCGCCTGATCGCGCTCAACGCCTCGCCCGCCTGGCAATTGCCAGTCTGGTATCAGGTCGGCCTCGCCTATGAACGCCTGCAACAACCGGCCAAGGCGATTGAAGCCTTCGGCGAGGTGGCCAAAGCCGGCAAATCGTTGCCGCAGGGGGGGGGCAACCAGAATCTTACCACCATCGTCGAGATGGCCGCCTGGCGGCGCCAACATCTCGAATGGTCCGACAAAACCGAGGTGGCCCGGAAGGATCTGGCTGCCCACGCACCCAAACCCAAGGACGGGGCGGACGCCGAAGCCGTCCCCAAATGACCGATCCCACTGCCATCCGCCAAGACCTCACCGGACACCTCGCCCTCTGCCGCCAGATTCTCGAATTGGTCGAGCGGGAGGCCTTGGCGCTGCGCGAGGCGCAGGACGGCGTGCAATTCGGCTTCCTCCAAGAGAAACGAGGCCTGCTCGCCCGGCTCGAAGCGTCGGTCGACGCCCTCCGGCAACGTCGCCAGGAATGGTTGTCCGCCTCGGCCGCCCAACGCGCCCAGCACCGCGACATCGAGGGGCTGCTCCGGCAAAACCAGGACCTGATCATGAAAATCATCG
>JBEISV010000225.1:0-7438 GCA_040375265.1 Verrucomicrobiales bacterium | reverse complement strand
TGGCCCTGGACGCGACAATCGCGGGCGACATCACGACTCCCGGCCAGGCTCACCGCTATGCGTTCACGCTGGCCACGGAGCGCCGGGTTTACTTCGACGCCCTCAGCTATTCCCTCAATCTCCGCTGGAGTCTTTCCGGGCCGACCGGGGAAATCGTCAATGAGCTGCCGCTGACCAGCTCCGACGCGCTTTCCGCCTTCGCGGTGCGCACCCTGCCGGCCGGTGCCTACGTGCTGACGCTCGACGCCAGCGGCGACGCGGTGGGGCCGTTCAGCTTCCGCCTGCTCGATTTGGCCAACGCCGCGCCGCTGAATTTCGCTGCCGAGACGACCGGGCGCCTGGAACCCTTTGCCAAGACGGACCTGTATCAGTTTACCGCCGCGGCGGGCGACCGATTCACCTTCGACACGCTGACCGCCACGCCCCGTAACGCCTACTGGCGCCTCGTGGGTCCACACACCGACCTCATCTTCACCCACCACCTCGGTGCCGACTCGGCGCTCACCACCCTCGGCTACGCGGGCACCTACACGCTCCTCGTGGAAGGTTACATCGCGGAAACGGCCGCGGTCGATTACCGCTTCCAAGTCGTGCCGCAAGGCAACGTGCCCATCGAGCCGTTCGCCGGCAGTGCGCTGACGTTTGGCACCGTGGTCAACGGCACGTTCGGCGTTGCCGCCGGCACCTCGAACTATGTCTTCACGGTCGCGACGCCGGTCACCGTCCATCTGGACGCGCTGCTGAATTCGCCCCACCGCGTCACGCTGCGCCGGCGCGAGGATGGCAATGAGACCGACACGTTGATCAACAACCGCACCCTGGACTTTATCGACTATCCCACTGATGGCGCAAACCTGCGCCGGCTGATCCCGGGCGACTACCAGCTCACCGTTTCCGGCACCGGCGACGAATATCGCTTCCGCTTGCTGAACGCGGACGCGGCCCCGCTGCTCGTCGCCGGCAACGAAGTTCTCGGCACAAATCAACCGGCCGCCGCCAGCACCCTTTATCGCCTGAGTGGATCGGCCGGCGACCGCTTCTTTATCACGGGCGGCCCGACGGCCGGGTTTGCCGGCACGCTCTACGGCACCCTTTGGCCGCCCACCGTCGTTCGCTCCAGCCTCGCGGACATGAACTTCGCCTCCTACCGGGACGTCTTCACGCTGCCGCTGACCGGCACCTACTACTGGCTCGTCAGTTCCCTGGCCCGCGAGACGGGGCCGGAGGGAACATTCCGTTTCAACTTCGTCCCGGTCACTCAGCCGACCAACACCATCGCACTGGGGGAAACGGTCAACAGCCAGATCGCCACGCCCGGCCAGACCCGGCACTTCAAGTTCACCGTGCCCACGGCCACGGTCTTGCAGTTCGACGCGCTGACCTACGAGGACAACCTGACCTTCAGTTTGGCCGGGCCCGATGGGATTCTCTTCCAGAATCGCGCCATTTCGTCAGCGGACTACTATCTCACTCCGGCCCAGCGGCCGATCTTGGCGCCCGCGGGCGAATACATGCTCACGTTCGATGCTAGCCGTGAGCTGACGCCGACCTTCAGTTTCCGGGTGCTGGATACGGCGGTTGCCCTCCCGCTGGTTCCGGGCGTCACTTTGGCCGGCACCAACACGCCAGCCGCCGCCACGGTGGTCGCCGCGTTCAATGCGACGGCGGGTGACAAGTTCTATCTCCGCACCCGCCGCGGCGCGAGTTGGCAGCGTTCCCCCGTCGTGACCCTGCACGGACCGTCCGGGGCAGTGCTCGCCAACGTCAGCCTCGGCGGCGACGCGAACACGTTCACAACGCCGGAAACCGGCCGCCATGTGGTCACCGTGATTTCCATTGCGGATGATCCGACGGAGAACGGGACCTTCGAGCTGACCTTGCTGCCGGTTGTGGATACCACCGCGGCGCTCGCGCTCGGGGAAACCGTCACCGGCGACATCACTTCGCCCGGGCAGACTTACCGTTACAATTTCAGCCTGGCCGAAGCCAAGCGGCTGCACCTCGACATCCTGGCCGGCGACGGCTCGTTCACGTTGAACCTGACGGGGCCGACCGGAAGCCAGAACGTCAACTACGCGGATTACTACTCAGGCACGCCGTGGCTGAACCTGCTGGCCGGCGACTACCAGCTTAGCCTACGGCGGAACGGCGACGACACCGGTCCGTTCAGCTTCCGCCTGCTGGATTTCGCGACCGCCCCGGCGCTGACCGTGGGCGAAGTGGTCTCGCTGCCGATCACGCCGGTCCGTGGCACCGTCCTGCGACGGTTCAGCGGCAACCTGGGAGACCGGCTCTATTTCGACGGCCGCGGTCACACCGGGGCGACCCGCCAACCGATCTGCCAACTCGTTTCTCCCACCGGAGACTCGATCTTCCGCACGGGGGTCAGTGGCGACGTGGACACCTTCACGCTGACCGAGTCCGGATCCTATACGCTGCTGATGCAAGGCGAGCCCGGCGAAACTGCGGCAAGCAGCACCGCCACGTTCCGGCTCGTGCCGAACCTCCCGCAGCCCATCATCCCGATCTTCGAGCAGAACGTCGTGCCCGACCTCATCGTATCCGTGGTCACCAGTGTCCCCGCCGCGACCGCCCAAACCGGCGCCTCCCTGCGGGTTGACTGGACGGTCCGCAACGACGGCACGGCGCCGGTGAACCGATCCTTTACCGACCGGGTGACGTTGCGGAACCGCGCCAGCGGCCTGCTGCTCGACACGCGGCTGGCCTTCGACGACTTCGCGGCCAACGGCCCGCTCGCCCCCGGGGCGACGCGCAGCCGGTCCGCGACATTGCGCGTTCCGGATGGTCCGTCCGCGGCCGGCCTAGCCGACCTCAGCGTCACCACCGACACGCTGAACAACGTCGCGGAAGGAAATGAAACCGGCACCGCCGAGGCGAACAACACGACCACGCCCGCCGGCCTCACGGTCGCACTGGCCGCCTACCCGGACCTCCAGGTAGCCGGCCTCCGCGCGACGCCGCCGGGCGAATGGGCCCCGGGCGCCGCCGTGACCTTGAACTGGTCCACGACCAACGCCGCGAGCGCCGCCGCCACCGCGCCGTGGAGCGAACGGGTGACGGTTCGCAATCTCGCCTCGGGCCGGGTCCTTGCGAACTTCACCACCAACGTCCTGGCCTCGGTGCCGAGCCTGGGCGCCGTGGACCGGACCGCGGAATTCACCCTGCCGAACAATGCGGATGCCTATGGTGAAATTGAAATCCGCGTGGCCACCGACGAGGCGGAGCAGGTCTTCGAACATCAGCCGGGACTTGAAGCCGAGGCCAACAACTCCGCGGTGCTGACAGTCCTGAACGAGGCACCGGCCCTCAGCATCAACGTGCCGGCCAGTCGTCTCACCGAAGGCCAGACCCTCGCGGTGACGCTGGCTCGCCGGCCCGTCGGCGCAGGACCGCTGATCGTCCAGCTCACCAGTTCCTCCGAAGACCAGTTCACGGTCCCCGGAACCATCGTCATCCCGGCCGGGGCGCCAGCCGTCACGTTTGATGCAACGGCCGTGGACGACGCCTTCGTCGAGCGAACCAACACTTACGTGCTCACGGCGCGCAGCGCCGGTTTCCGCGACGCTTCACTCACGGTCACGGTCGAGGACAACGACCGCCCGACGGTCTCCCTCAGCCTGGCGGCCGCCACCGTCAGCGAAGGCGCCGGCCCGAACGCCACCAGCGGCACCGTCACCCGCTCGCCGGTTTCGCCCCGGCCGCTGACCATTGGCCTGACCAGCGGCAACCCGGGCGCTGCCCGCGTGCCGAACAACGTGACCATCCCGGCGAACCAGGCGTCGGTCAGCTTCCCGGTCGCGGCCGTGGACAACGCCACGGTGGACGGCACCCGCAACGTGGCCCTGGGCGGTTTCGTGCTCGACGCCTTCACCTCGCAGCAACTCTACGAAATCGCCCCTGCCCTGCTGGCCGTGACGGACAACGACGGCGCGACCCTCACGCTCCGCATCGCTGCCGACCTCGTCGGCGAAGGCCGCACGCCGGCCACGACCGCGACCGTCTCGCGCAACACCGCCACCGCCGCCGCGCTGGTGGTCGGCCTGGTTTCGAGTGATCCCGGCGAAGCCACTGTGCCCGCCTCGGTGACCATTCCCGCTGGCGAACTTTCGGCCCAGTTCCCGATCAGTTCGGTCAACGACGGTGAGACGGACGGCAACCAGACCGTGACGGTCACCGCCAATGCGGCCGGCTTCACGCCCGGCACCGACACGCTGGTCGTCAGTGACGCCGACCTGCCGGACCTCGTGATCAATTCGATCACCTTCCCGGCGACGGGGGTGACGGACGGCAATCTGGCCATCGGTTTCCGCCTGGAAAACCGCGGGCTGCGCGACGCGCCCGCCGCGGTGACCCAGCGCGTTTACCTCTCGGCGGACAACCTCGCCGGCAACGACACGCTCGTAGCGCAGGCCGTGTTCGACGGTCCCCTGCCGGTCGGCCAGACCGTCAGCCAGACGGTCAACATCCGGCTGCCGGAGGCACCGGGCACCTTCTACGTCGTCGTGCAGGCCGATGCGACGAATGCGCAGGCCGAGGCGTTGGAAAACAACAACACGTTGGTCTCCGCCACTTCGGTCACCACCGCGCCGGCCTACGCCGCCACGGTCAGCACCGACGTGACCACGGCGCTTGCCGGCACGCCGGTGGCCCTGCGCGGTTCGGCCACCCGCGGCGACGGGAGCCGGGCGCCCAATGAACACGTCACGGTCCACATCCAGGTCCGCGGCACCCATCGCCAGATCGAGGTGGTCACCGATCCGAGCGGCGACTTTACGGGCACCTTCACCCCGCTGCCGCGCGAGGCGGGCCGGTTCCAGCTCGCGGCGGCTTATCCGGGCCTGCCGATGCCGGCGGTGCAGGACGAGTTCTCCCTGCTTGGCCTCGACATTGTGAGCCCGGGCTTCGTCACCGTGACGGAAGGCTCAACCTTCAACGGCACGACCCGCATCCGGAACCTCAGCGACGTGGCCCTGAGCGGCCTGGTGCTGGAGGTGGTGGAACACGACCCGAGCCTGACCGTGTCGGCAAATCTCGAGACCAACCGCCTCGCCGGCGACGAGGAGATTCTCGTCAACTACGCCATCACCCCGGTCAACCGCAGCGTCGTCCAGAGCGGCGTGAAGCTGCGGGTCACCACCGTCGAGGGCGCGACCGACGTGAAAGTGTTCACGGTTCGCCAGGAATTCCTCCGCCCGGCCTTGGTCACCACGCCGGGCCGGTTGAATTCCAGCATGCTACGCGGGGGCCAGACCTTGGTGAACTTCGAGGTTGCGAACAACGGCGGCCTCGCCACCGGTCCGCTGGACGTGCTGTTGCCCAACCTGCCCTGGCTGAGCGTCAGCACGCCGGCCCGCATGGAACCCCTGGCGCCGGGCGCACGCACCACCGTGTCACTGCTGCTGACCCCGGCGGCGGATCTCGCGTTGGGCGACTACCCCGGCAACCTCGTGCTGAGCGGCGGGAACACGGCGCTGACCGTGCCTTTCGAATTCCGCGCCATTTCCGACAATCGCGGCAGCCTGGTGCTGACCGCCGAGGACGAATACACCTACTTCGCAGCCGGCGGTCCCAAGGTCACCAATGCACTGGTCGTGCTCACCGATGCGCTCAGCGGCGTGAACGTCAGCACCAACGTTACCGGGGCCGACGGCACGGCACGGTTCGACAACATCACGGAGGCCCAATACGTCGTGAGCGTGAAGGCCGACAAACACGGCCCATTCCGGCAAACCGCCTTCGTGCCGGCCGGCGGCACGACCAACGTGGTGGCCTTCCTGCCGCGGGAGACGGTTCGCTACAGCTTCACGGTCACGCCCACCACGGTCGAGGACCGCTATGCGTTCACCGTGGAGAGCACCTTCGAGACGCAGGTGCCGATCCCGGTGGTGACCATCGAGCCCGCCTCCCTCGACATCGCCAGCCGCCCCGAGGACGAGTTCCAAGTCAACTATACGATCCGCAACCACGGCCTCATCGCCGCGAACAACGTGAAGCTGCCCACCAAGACGGGCGGCAGCATCGAGTGGATTCCGCTCGTCGGCGAAATCGGCCGGCTCGAGGCCAATGCGACCATCACGGTGCCGGTGACCATCCGGCGCATCCGGCCCGCCCAAGTGGCCCGGAACAATTTCCAGGACGGCAAATGCTCTGTAACGGCGGGCATGCTGTGGGACTATCTCTGCGGCCCCAACGTCGTGGACAAGGAAACGGCGACCTACACCTTCGACTCCACCGGGTGCGATCTGGTGGACCTCTATCGGCAAGTTTACGACGTCGTGCCCGATCCCGCTTTCGGTCCGCCGACGCCCAACGATCACCCCTGCCAGGACCCCGCAACCTTCTACGACTGCCTGGACCAGTTCCAGCCGGTCGTCGGGTTTGAGCCGCCCCCGGGCTTCAAGTTCGAGTGCAAGGCCACCCGTCCGGCGGGCTCCGTCGGACCCGCGCCTGCGGGCATCCGTGCCGCCCGCGCCGGCCTCCCGAGGCGGGCCGCCGACGCCGCGAACGAGGTGTGCGCCAAGGTGAAGCTCAAGCTCGACCAACGCGCCGTGCTCACCCGCGACGCCTTCAATGCGCTGCTCGAAATCGACAACGACACCACCTCGCCCATCGAGGACATCCTCGTCACCCTCAACATCACCGGCGAGGACGGCACAACCGCCACCGCGAAGTTCGGAATCCGCGAGCCGATCCTCGGCGGCCTCAGCGCCGTCAACGGCACCGGCGTCATCCAGCCCAAGACCGTCGGCAATGCGAGCTGGATCCTGATCCCTTCTCTGGACGCTGCCCCGACCAACGGCGTGGCCCTGTTCCTCGTCGGCGGCACGCTCAGCTACTCGCAGGACGGCTCGGAGCTGACCATCCCGCTGGCTCCGGCGCCGATCCAAGTCTATCCACAGCCCGAGCTGCTCGTGCGTTACTTCCACCAGCGCGACGTGTTCGCCGATGACCCGTTCACGCCGGAGGTTGAGCCCAGCCTGCCCTACTCGCTGGCCGTGCAAATCCTGAACCAAGGTTACGGCGCCGCGCGGAACCTGAAGCTCCAGTCCGGCCAGCCCCGGATCGTCGAGAACGAAAAGGGCCTGCTCATCGAATTCAAGACCGTCGGCACCCAGTTGGAAAACCAGGCGCTCACGCCGTCGCTTGACGTGAACTTCGGCGAGATCGGCATCGGCACGAACCGGATTGCCCGCTGGCTCTTCACCTCGTCCGTGCAGGGCAGCTTCACGGATTACAAGGCGAGCTTCGAGCACCTCGACGCCCTCGGCACCAAGCGGCTCTCGCTCGTGAAGGGGGTGGAGATCCACGAACTCACGCGCATCGTGAACGCCGACCGGCAGTTCGACGACGCCCGGCCGGACTTCCTCGTGAGCCCGACGAACGACGTGGACCACCTGCCGAACGCGCTATTCCTCAG
>JBEISV010000569.1:0-2872 GCA_040375265.1 Verrucomicrobiales bacterium | reverse complement strand
GCATTTTCCAGGTCGTCGCGGATGCCGAGTGAGCCGGTCGCCTTGCGGCCGCGCAGGATGCGGGCGGAGATGGGAATCCAGCCGCCGTGGCAGATGAACGCCACCAGCTTGCCCTGTTCATGGAACTCGCGGGTGAGCGCCTGCACCTTGGGATCGCGCCGGAGCTTGTCGGGCATGAAGCCGCCGGGAATCAGCAGGCCGCAGAAATCCTCGCTGCGGGCATCGGCGAGCAGCAGGTCAGCGGTGGCCGGATAACCGTGCTTGCCGGCGTAGGTCTTCAGGGCCGGGGCGGCGAGGCGCATCCCGAAACCGGCTTCCTGCAAGCGCAGGAGTGGATACCAAAGTTCGAGGTCCTCGTAGATGTCGTCCACGAACGTGAGCAGGGTGCGTTGCATGGCGGAAGTCAGCGGACAACGACCGGGAACGGCAAGCCGGCGTTCGGCATGGATCGTTCACTGCCGGAACTGCCCACTGTCGGTTACCACCGGACTCAACCCCGGGGTGAGGCACCTCGTTGCCGCCTTGGCCCTTCGCGACCCGGAGAATCGTGCTCCCGGATCACGCCGCTACCGGCGCAGCAACCAGGCCCAGAGGAGGACGTGCAGGCCGACGATCAGCCAGGAGATGACCTGGAACTTCACCTTGCGGTTCTTGTGCCGCACGACGCGCTGCGCCAGGAGCGCACCGGGCCAGCCGAAGGCCAGCGCGAGGCTGTGGAGCGTTCGCTCCGGGTTGCGTCGGCCGCCGCCTTGGGCCAATCGTTTGTCGAACCAATAGACGGCGAACGTCACCGCGCTCATGGCGGCGTAGGTGTAGAGCAGCCACTTCATGCGCGAGTTCACTTCGCTTTCGCGGCGCGCCGGAGCAGCGGTTTCAGCACCTTCGCAAACGCGTCCGCATGGCGCACGAAGCCTAGGTCGGTGGGATGCGAACCGTCCACGGTATCTTCGCCGTCCGCCCCCAACAGGTCCTCGGCCTGCAGGTAATGGAGGCCCGTCACGCCGGCTTGCTTCAGCCGCTCGTAGGCGGCCCGGAGCGCGGCGTGGTTGCCTTCATTGACGGTGCGGCGGCCGGCGTTGAGGAAGGCGTCGGCGTAGTTGCGATCCTCGACCAGCACGATGGGCGTGTGCGGCCGGGCGGCCCGGAGCCGGCGGACGAAGGGTTCGGTGCGTTCGACGACTTCGGCGGCCTTGAGGTTGGGCAGGCAATCCAGGACGAAGACGCTGGGGTCCAGTTCCGCGAGCAGGTCGGCCAAGGCCGGCTCCATGCGCCCGCTGCCGGAGAAACCGAGGTTGATCGTCGGGAAGTTGAAGCGCCGGCCCACCAACGCGACGTGGGCCATGCCCGGCCGCGAAGCGCAGCCGCCCTGGGTGATCGATGTGCCGTAGAAGACGATGGGTTTGCGCGTGCCCGGTCCCCACGGGCCGGCCGGTGCCAGGTCGGCGCCCGCGTTGAGGCCGAGTTCGACCGACCGAACGCCGTTGTAGAGCGGCAGGTAGAGGAGGAATTCGCGCCGGCCGGCCGGGAGGTCGCTGGCGAGCGTCGCCGTGTTGGTCTGGCCGCGGGGTTGGCCGTTGGCGAGCCAGCGCCATTCGCCCGAAGGCAGCTTCACGTAGAGGTCCACGCCGCTGACGCCGGTGGCCGGCATGTGCGGCATGGCAAGGCTGGCCGAGGTGAGTTCCCAGCGGACCTGGAGCGTGGCCGCGTCCGAGACGAAACGAACCACCTCGCCGGCGGAATGGTGGCCGAGCCCCCAGACGGACTCCGGCACCTTGCCCTTGGCGCTCGCCGGCAGCCGATCGAAGAAGGACTCGGTGTTGGTCCAGCCGCGGCCTTCAACGCCGAGGTTGCGGACGTCCCGCCAGCGGAGATCGGCTCCGATGGTCGTGGCCGTGGCGAGGAAGACCATTGCCCAAGCCAGGACGGGAAGGCTCATTTGCCAGAAGCGCAGGCGGTTCATGCCGCCAGCGTGGGGAATCTGGGGCGCTTCGGGAAGGCCTGCCTGAAATTCAGCCGCGGAGCAGCTTGAGCACGAACAGCGCGTAGGAACCGGCCCAGAGCACGACGGCGCTCACCAGCCCGGCCGCGAGATCGTCGATGACGACGCCCCAGCCACCGGGGAGTTTTTGCAGCGCGCGGATCGGCCACGGCTTCCAGATGTCGAACAGGCGGAAGAGAGCGAACGCCGCGACGGTCGCGGGCCACCAGTCGGCGAGCTTGGCCGGGTTCGGCAATTCGCCCGCCTGGAACCACCACAATCCCACGTAGCCGCCCAAGGCAATCGGCACGGCGACGATCTCGTCGAGCACCACGGAGCCTGGGTCGTGTTCGCCGAGAATCTTTTCGGCCGCCCCGCAAAGCCAGACGGCGGCCAGCGACGAAGCGAGGATGCCGGTGATGAAAAACACCAAGGAACCGGGCAGCATCAGCAGCAGCGCCCAAACCACACCGACGAGGGAACCCCACGTGCCCGGCGCGGGGTGGATCCGGCCGACGCCGAAGCCTTGGGCGAGCCGCACGATGAAGTTCGCGGCCTTCACATGTCGCTCAGATACAGTTCGCGGTTCCGCCACAGGTAGATGCCACCGCTGAGGATGGTGAGGCCGACCGAGGACCATTTGGACAGCTCGGCAACCCACCAGGACCACGCGTGGCCGGCGATCTTCCAGCCGAAGATGAGTTCGCCCGGCGGACCCCATTGCGGGAAGCTGAGCACGGTCAGGATCGCCACGATGGTGACGATCTGAGAGATGGTCTTGTGTTTGCCGTAACCTTCGGCGGCGAGGACCACACTCTTTGACGCCGCGAGCAGGCGCAGCCCGGTGATGGCGAGTTCGCGCGCCACGATGATGACGACCATCCACGCCGGCAG
>JBEISV010000187.1:0-8348 GCA_040375265.1 Verrucomicrobiales bacterium | reverse complement strand
TCGGACGTGAACTTCTTCCTTCAACCCTACCCGGCCACGGCGACTGGACGCGGCGAGCAAATCACGTCGCTCGAGCCATTCGCCCTCCTGAATCAACGGGCCCTGCTGCTGTTCCGACCGGGCTTCGGGGTTTCGACTCCGTGGGCGTTTCGGGAACTGGCCGGCTACCCGGAAGCACTCAACGGCCAACCTGGCCGGGTCGCGGAATCAGTCACCGCGTTCAGCGAATCCGATCTGGCCGCCGCCACTTCCAGCCTGTTCAACAGCCTTGAAACGCCGGTGTTCGGCAAATATCCGATCCTTCGGCTCTACCAGGACTTCCTGCGTTCCCACGGCGCGATGGGTGCGCTGATGTCCGGCAGCGGTTCGACCACCTTCGCTCTTTTTGCCAACCGTGACGCCGCGGACGACGCCGCCGAGCGGTTTCGTCACCAGTTCGGCAGCGAAGGCTGGCTGGCTGTGGTCACGTTGTGAGCGGCGGCGGTCCGCATTTCAGCGGCGACGCGGCTTGACCACCCCTGCCCCCTTCGGGAGGGTGCGCGCCGCGTTTCGCCGGATGGCCAGGCGCACCAGTTAAATGAAAAACACCCTGCTTACTGTCATCACGGCTGCGGCCGTGGTCACCACGACCATGGCTGAAACCACGATCGACCTCAAAGACGCAAAGAACCGCTCGAGCTACGCCATCGGCGCGGACATTGCGAAGAGCCTGAAACGTGTGCCCTTCGAGCTCGACGCGAAGGCCGTCGCCGCGGGCCTCACCGACGGTTTTGCCGGCAAACTCGCCCTCACCGAGGCCGAAGTGCAGGAAGCCCTCACCGCTCTCCAACGGCAGGCCGCCTCCAAGAAGGATGCCGAAGACCAAGCCGCTAGTGAGACAAATCGCAAGGCAGGCGAGGCGTTTCTGGCCGCCAACGCGAAGAAGGAAGGCGTCAAGACCACCGCGTCCGGACTCCAATACCAGGTGCTGAAGGCCGGCGACGGCAAGGGCAAGAGCCCCAAGGCGACCGACACCGTAAAGGTGCATTACCATGGAACGCTCATCGACGGCACCGTCTTCGACAGCTCCGTCGAGCGTAAGGAGCCGATTTCCTTCCCGCTGAACGGCGTGATTCCCGGCTGGACGGAAGGCGTTCAACTCATGAAAGAGGGTGAGAAGTTCAAGTTCGTCATTCCGGCGCCATTGGCCTACGGCGATCGCGGAGCCGGTCCTAAGATCGGCCCGGGCGCCACGCTGATCTTTGAGGTGGAGCTGCTGGCCATCGAAGGCAGCAATTAAGTTCCAACACCCAGACTGCTTTGCGGGGCGCCTCACGGCGCCCCGTTTTCGTTTCGCTGCGTGAGCAGGGATCCTCAGTCCGGTCAGAATCAATCGTTCGGCGGACGCCCGCTACAATCACCTTGAGGGAATCCGGGTGCCTGCTGTCATCCGGACGTGCCCAACGGTATTGCCATTCTCGGGTCGGGAGTTGCGCTGAGCGCCTTGCTCATCGCGCTCACGGTCCACCATTGGCTGCGCATCCGCGGCGAGGACGACACAGAGGCGAGGCGGGAACTGACGAGCTGGGCGTTCCGCGGACTCGCCACGCCAATCCTGTTCCTCGTCATCTGGAATCTGCTGGTCCAAGCCGGAGTGCTGCAGCGGGTGGTTCCCCTGATGCCCGGCGCCGTGATCAATACCCGCCAGTATGTCACCGCCGGGCCGGCCCTCAACACAGCGGTCGGCATCACGCTGTTGCTGGTCAGCTCGTTTTGGTCGGCCTTTGCCCTTGCCCAGTTGGTTCCGCGCTTGCCACTCCAAGATCTGCTGGGCCCGGCCCGGAAGGCTTGGATTGCGACCTACGCCCTGCTGATCGTGCCACCGGCCGGACTGTTGCTGTGGTGGGTGGGCCCGGGGGCCGGCGGCTTTTCCACGGTGCTTTGCCTGTTGCCCCTGTTGCACGTCTTGGGACGGCCCAAACCCAAACCCTTCCTCAGCTACGCCAAGGCCGTCGGCCGGATGAAGCTGGGCAAATACGCCGACGCCGAGGCCGCCGTCATTGAGGAGCTGGAGAAGTGCGCGGATGACGTCGAAGGCTGGATGATGCTGGCCACGCTCTATGCGGAGAACTTCCGGGACTTGGAATCCGCCGAGGCGACCCTGCGCGAACTCATCGAGCAACCCAACCTAACGCCGTTCCAGATTTCTCAGGCGCTCAACCGTCTCGCCGACTGGCAGCTCAAGCTGGGTGAAAATCCCTCGGCCGCCCGCCAGGCATTACGCGAACTGATCGCCCGCTGCGAAGGCACGCCGTTTGCCCGCAACGCCGAACACCGGCTGGCGCAGCTCCCGCTGGATCGGGAAGAGCTCGCCGCCCAGCGGACTCCCAGAAGACTGCGGCTGCCGTCCCTCACCGATGCCGGCGCCGAAGCCCGGCCCGCGGAACTGTCGAGTGATCGCCGGGAAGAGGCGCGGCGCGAGTTCAGTCGCCTTCACATCCGGCTGGAACTTAAACCCGATGACTTGGGCCTGCTGGAGCGGGCCGCCATTCTGCAGGCCGAGGAACTCGGCGACGCCAGCGCCGGTATCCGGGGAATCGAGGCCCTGCTCGCACGGCCCGACCGGCCGCCGGATTGCGTTCCGCGTTGGCTGTCCCACCTCGCAACGTGGCAATTGAAGTTCCGCAACAACGAGCCAGCCGCGCGCAAGCTACTGGACCAACTCATCCGGGAATACCCGCAAACGCCGGAAGCATTTGGCGCGAGCTCGCAACTGTGGACGCTGGAGCAAAACGCCCTCGCCGCCCAAGCTGTTACGGCACGGCAGAACTCGCCCATCCGGATCGTCGTGAAACTGCCCGGCGCGGACAGCCCGGGTTAAATCTGCCCGCCTAGTTTTCGCCGTCGCGCCGCTGAAAGGCGCCGTGCCGGCTGGCCAGCTCAATGAGCGGCTCCAGTCGGCAGCGCGCGGCAACGGTGATCAGCTGCCGGTCCTCCAGGACGAAGAGGGCTAGGCTGAGCTCATCGTCGGATTTCAGGGTCCGCGGCGCGTAAATCCCAATGATCTCGTCCCCCATGCGGGCGTCACCTTCCACGACGCCGACCACCCGTTCCCAGCCTTTGCGTGCCATCGCCTCGTCGGTGGCCGTCAGCACGTTCAGGCGCTCCCCGGGGGCGAGTTTCTCCCGGAGCTCCTGGATGCTGACGTCCGCACCACGGATGGCGCCCATGGCCAGTTTTGCGTCGGCATCCAGCGGACCAAAACCGCCAATGAAGCGCACCAGCCCCAGCGCAATTCGGCCCAAACCGAAGGAAATTTTCGTCTCCACGCCGGCCGAATGGGCACCTGCAACCGCACTGCGAATGGCCTGCACCTCCCGACCGGGCATCAGCGACAAAACCAAGGCCAGGACGAATATTCCACCCGCCACCAACACCCCAAGAAACAGGTAACGCCATTTGAAACGACGGCGAGGCGCGGCAGCGGCGACGGGCGTGGATTCGGGGTTGGAATTCATCGGCGACGGCGGGATGGGCAACTGCGGGGCAACGTGAGGTAATCAGGGTTGCTTGGCTGCCGGTTCTTTTGCGGCCTCCTTGGAAATTGCTTCCCCCACCTGCCGGAGCGGCTCCAAGTTCAGCTTCTCGCCGAGCCGGGAAATATCCTCCAGCTTCACGTCCCCGACGACGTTGACGAAGATCGCCTGCTTCCCGCCCTCGATGACGGTCACGACCACGCCTTCGACGGTCTCGGCGTTCCGCGTCTTGAGCAGAACGGCCACGTTCTGGTTCTTCTCCCGCACGCTCACGATTTGTTCCCAGCCCTTGCCTTCGAGTTCGGTCCGGATGGACTCCGCCTTCTTCTCCGTCTCGCCTCGGTTGTCATCGCCCAGCGGCACGACGTTGACGCGCACGGACTCGATATTCTTGAGCAGATCCGCGACGTCGGGTTCATGTTTCCGGGTGAACTTCGACGCCATCTGGATGAGCCCGCGGCTGAGCTTCACTTCGACGCATTCGCCCCCCGCGGCCGTCGGGGTGAGTTTTCCGAAATCCACGAAGCCTGGCGACGTGGTTTCGGCAATGGCGACGACGGACATGGCCACACCGATCGCAACGGCGGCCACAACAGATTTGAATGACGGTTTCATGCTTGGAGATTCTTGCTGCCGGGCACTGCGCCCGGTCTGGCAACAACACCCCGCCCTGCATGAGGTGGTTTCAACAAAGTTTGCTAAAAGCTCGAAGTTGACGGCACGCGGCCACGTCACTGACTCTCATCACGTATGCACGATTCCCCTTCCGAAGATTCAGCCGTGTCCACGTCTCGGCGTGGATTCCTCAAACAGACCGGGACCATCGCCGCCGCTGGCGCGTTGGCCGGCGTCAAACTTCCCCACGTCTTCGCCGCTGAGGACAACACGATGCACATCGCCGTCGCCGGTCCCGGCGGCCGCGGCACCGGCGCCTGCGCCAACGCCCTGTCCGTCGAGTCCGCCCCGATGAAGCTGGTGGCGATGGCCGACGTGTTCGACAGTCGCATCAAGTCCGCCTACGAGGGCCTGAAAGGCAAGTTCGGCGACAAGGTCGACGTCTCGGACGACCGCAAGTTCGTCGGCTTCGATGGCTACAAGAAGGCGA
Organism: Verrucomicrobiales bacterium; assembly: GCA_040375265.1. Lineage (GTDB taxonomy): Bacteria > Verrucomicrobiota > Verrucomicrobiia > Limisphaerales > UBA9464 > CAIWAH01. The sequence goes on along the minus strand of JBEISV010000187.1, from coordinate 3,728 downwards.
TGGATGTCCTCCGCCCCGGCAAGGACATCATCATCCTGACCACGCCCCCGGCCTTCCGCTGGGTCATGTTCAAGGCCGCCATTGAGCGCGGCCTGCACGTGTTCATGGAAAAGCCCATCGCCGTGGACGGACCGAGCGGGCGCCGCATGTTCGACCTCGCCGATCAGGCCGCAGCCAAGAACCTCAAGGTCGGCGTCGGCCTGATGATCCGTCACTGCAAGACCCGGCAGGAACTTTTCAATCGCATCAAGGAAGGCCAGATCGGCGACATCATCGCCATGCGCGCCTACCGCATGCACGGGCCGGTCGCCTCGTTCCGCTCCACCCGTAAGCCCGAAGGCGAGAGCGAGACACTGTTCCAGATCCGCCGTTTCCACAGCTTCCTGTGGGCCTCCGGCGGCTGCTTCAGCGACTACTACATCCACAACATCGACGAGTGCTGCTGGATGAAAGACGCTTGGCCGGTCTCCGCCGAAGCGTCCGGTGGCCGCCACTTCCGCGGCGACAACGTGGACCAGAACTTCGACAACTACTCGGTGGAATATACCTACGCCGACGGTTCGAAGCTCTTCTTCTACGGCCGCTGCATGGAAGGCTGCAACGACGCGTTCGCCAGCTATGCCCACGGTTCGAAGGGCTTGGCCGTCATCTCGTCCAACTCACACTGGCCGTCCAGCGCCCGCATCTACAAGAGCCAGAAGATGACCAACGCCGACATCGCCTGGCGCGCGCCGAAGGAAGGCCCGGAACTCGATCCCTATCAGGTCGAGTGGCAGGACCTCGTGGACGCAATCCGCAACAATACGCCCTACAACGAGGTCAAGCGAGCCGTGCAAGCCAGCCTCACCTGCGTGCTCGGCCGTAAGGCGGCGCACACGGGCCAGAAGATCACCTACGACGAAATCTGGAACGGCACCGAGGAATTGGCCCCCAATGTCGAGAACCTGACCGCGGACGGCCCTGCCCCGGTCATGCCCGACGCCGACGGCCGTTATCCGGTGCCGCAACCCGGCCTGAAGAAGAACACGGAATACTGAGCGCCTAGAGCCCGCTTATCTAACCAGGCCCGCGGAGTCATCCGCGGGCCTTTTTGTTACCCAACAACGGTGGAAGGCCCGGGAGTCAGGGCGGAAAACCAATCGCCAATTTCACGGCGGAATACTCCGGGTGAATCTTACCTTCGCGGGTGCGAATGACGAGATCCGGCTCCACCCAGGTCTGCCCCCGGAACCACTCCGGCAGGTCGTTCGCGCGCATCAAACCAAACAGCCCGATCAAGGCCGGATCTCCCTCGCGGAACACCACCGGGCGTCGCCGCACGATGACGAGCCCTGCTTCGCGGGCCCCGGCTTCCACCCGCGCAAGTTGCGCCGCCTCATTCGGGAACACACACGCGAAGAAACCGCCGGGCGCGAGGTGCTTCGCCGCCGTGGCGCAATAGTCGGCCACAGTGCCGCGGAGCTCAAAGCGGCAAGCCAGCTTCTGCGGATGTTCACTCTCGACCCCGGTGCCCGGCGGGAAATACGGCGGGCTGCCGGTGATCAGGTCAAAGTGTTCGTCGGCGCGCAGCACCCCCGGGTCCCGGAAATCGCCCAGCCGGATTTCGTAGCGGGCTTCAAGGCCGTTGAAGCGGACCGATTTTCTCGCCAGCGCGACGCTCACCTCTTGCGCCTCGACCGTGACCAGCCGGGCTCCCGGGAGTCGCCAAGCGACCACCGTGCCCACCGTGCCGATGCCACTGCCAAGGTCGAGGGCGGCCTGGGCGGTGGGACACCAACTCGTGCCATACCACGCGGTCAGCACGTCGTCGGTGGAGAACCGGTGCCCGTCGCGCAGTTGAAACAGCCGGAAACGTCCGGCCACGGCGTCGAGCGTTTCGTTCGCTTCTACCACTAAACCCGAAGCGAAGCCGGGCGGAATCGGTCCGGGTTTGGCCCAGCCTTTGAAATGGGATTCGATCAGCTCCACCGACCGAATTTGAATCGCTCCCGCCCAGGAGGCGAGCCCTGACACACTTCTCGGTCCCGGCTGGCGCGACCCACGGTTTGCGCCCGAACGCGGTTTTCTGGGTGTCTCCTTTGACGGAGCAAGTTTTCCCGGACAGCTTGCATGCAAGCCATCAATCATGCCGCACCTTGCTTCGCTATTTCCCCTGTTAGGCCTCGCGATGCTGTGTGGCTGCCTGCAAGCCGCACCGCCCGCGGTGACCACGCACCTCGGCATGGCCAACGCCTCGGCCGCAATCGCGATCGGCGAAGCCCAGTTTCTCGCCGCCAGCGACGAGGACAACGTGCTCCGGCTCTACGCCACCGCCGGCGCACCGGAACCCAGCGCGTCATTCGATACCACGGCGTGGCTCGGGTTTCGCGGCGGCAAGGTCGAGGAAGCCGACTTTGAAGGGGCGGCCCGCATCGGGGATGTCATTTACTGGATTGGCTCCCACGGACGGAACAAGGACGGCAAGAGTCGGCCCGCCCGGCAACGACTGCTGGCCACCCGCCTGACCATTCGCGACGGCGCCGTCCAATTGGAACCCGCCGGCCCGGCATACGGCGGCCTGCTGGCCGACTTTGCCTCGGCGCCGCAATTGGCCCGGTTCGGCCTCGGCAAAGCGGCGCGGCTCAGTCCGGAAAAGGACGGTGGCCTCAACATTGAGGGCTTGGCCGCAACGCCCGAAGGCGGATTGCTCATCGCCTTGCGCAGCCCTTTGCCCGACGGCAAGGCCCTGCTCGTGCCGCTGCTGAATCCCGTGGAACTCGGCGCCGGCAAACCGGCCCGGTTGGGCGAGCCCATTCAGTTGGACCTCGGCGGCCAGGGGGTGCGCGACTTGGTGTGGACGGGCCGGGAATACTTCCTGATCGCGGGTCATCCGACGGACGGCGGCAGGCAACAACTCTTCCGCTGGGCCGGCCCCGGCACGGCGCCCGAACCGTTGGAACACGGGAGCCTCAAGCACTTCAATCCGGAGGCGATCACCGCCTTCGGAGCGGCCGGACATCCGCGATTGTTGGTGCTGAGCGACGACGGCAACCGGAAACAGTCCAAGCAGGCGGCCGCGCGCAAGTTCCGCAGCTTCTGGATCGAGCCGCAGTAGATCCAACCCGGGGTAGAACGCTCGCCAAGCGCGCCGCCGCCCGGCAGCCTCACCACCATGATGGCGCAACTTCCGGGAGGGCTACGATCCGCCACCCTGCTCGCGATCAACCTACTGTTTCTCATCGTCTGGCCTTCGCCGCCTTGGCCAAACTTAAGTCCGGCGTGCCGGAATGGTTCGCTGGCAAATTCGGCGCCACTTTCCTCGCCCGTATCCCCGGCCTGACGGCGACCTTCTGGATTCTGGCAATCAGCGAGGTGTTGGTCGCCCTGATCGCGACTGCCGCGCTGCTTCGCCTGGAGTTCCTGGGGCGCAAGCCGCCGGCCCTGCTGGCGACGACACTCGTGGGCAGCCTGTTCGTTTTCCTGCAGCTCGGGTTCGGCCAATGGCTCACCGATGAATTCAACGGAGCTTTCCAGCAGTTCGTTTACTTCGGGCTGACGCTCTTCGCCTTGCACACGGTCGCCGCACTGGCCGGCCCGACGCCTAACGAGCGACCCACTAATTCCTGAACGGCCATCCCGCGTCGCCATGCCCGAATTGCCCGAAGTCGAGGTTCTCGCCCGCCACCTCGCCCCCTTGGTGCGCGGCAAAACCATCCGTGGCGTCCGCGTGCATCGCGAGAAAGTCGTCC
>JBEISV010000339.1:0-5282 GCA_040375265.1 Verrucomicrobiales bacterium | reverse complement strand
CGGTGCTGGAACTTTGCCTGCAAGGCCAGCGGCTCGAAGTCTTGGACGATACCTGGCTCGCCGTCACCGGCAGCGCCGCGCCGCGCGGACGCGACCGCAACTCCGCTTTCCGCGTGCGGACCGGCGACGTCCTGGAGTTCGCTCCCGGGCCGGCCGGTGTGTGGACTTACCTCGCGATCCCTGGCGGCTGGGATGGTCCGGCGTTGCTGGGGTCGCGCAGCGCGAATCCACGCGCGGGCATCGGCATGGCCGCCAGGCCCGGCGACGTGCTGACCGCAGGAGGCTTCGCGCGGTTCCAGCCGCCGTCGGCAGTGGCCGCCCGCTGCATGCCGTGGAATGAGGCGGTCGATTTTGCCAACCCGGCCCCGTTGCGGGTCTGGCCCGGTTCGCAGTGGGACTTCTTTCCGGAGTCCGACCGGGAACACTTTTTCGCGAGCGACTGGGCCGTTTCCGGCCAGTGTGACCGGGTCGGTTACCGCCTACTGGGTGCCCCATTGCGACCGGAACCTGCTCAGATTATCTCCGAGCCGGTCCTTCCCGGTTCGATCCAAGTGCCGGCCAACGGCCAACCCATCGTGACCATGCCCGACGGGCCGACCATCGGCGGCTATCCGAAACTCGGCCTCGTGGATCCGGGCGACCTAGCGCGCCTGGCCCAGTGCCGTCCCGAGCAAAGTGTGCGGTTTCGTCCTGTGGTATGATCCTACCTCCAGGGCGGCCGGGACTTCCCAAGCGACGCGGCCCCGGGCACGCTCTGGCGCATGAAGCTCTGCCGATTCCGTTCCGCCCATCGTCCCTGGCCCTGCATCGGTCTGCTGACCGACGGCGACACGCTTGTGGATTTGTCGTCCGTGGGTGTGGATTGCCTCACCTCACTGCTGGATGCCTCCGACTTGGTGGCGCGCCTTCAGGCCTTCGCCAAAGCGCCGGCCCGCCAGCTGCCGCTCAGTGACGTGACCTTGCTCACGCCCGTCGAGCAGCAGGAAGTCTGGGCCGCCGGCGTGACCTATCTGCGCAGCAAGGCGGCGCGCATGGAGGAATCGGACTTCAGCGCCACCGCCTACGACCGCGTGTATGACGCGCCGCGGCCGGAAATCTTCTTCAAGGCGCTCGGCGAAAAGACCGTCGCCCCCGGCGGCGACGTCGGCATCCGCGCGGACGCCAAGTGGAACGTGCCGGAACCGGAACTCGCGCTGGTCTTCAACACGCGCCGCGAACTCGTCGGCTACACGATCGGCAACGACATGAGCTCGCGCGACATCGAGGGCGAAAACCTGCTCTACCTGCCGCAGGCCAAGACCTACCGGGCGTCGTGCGCGCTGGGCCCGTTCATCACCGTCGGCGCGAGCGAGGCCGACGCCCGCGAATGGACCATCGGCGTGAAGATCGAGCGCGGCGGCGCGGAGGTGTTCGCGGGCGAAACCGGCGTGGGCAAGATCAAGCGCAGCTTCGAGGAACTCGCCGGCTGGCTGCACCGGTCCCAGGAATTCCCGCGCGGCGCCGTGCTGCTGACCGGCACCGGCGTGGTGCCGGCCAACGAGTTCACGCTGGCGGCCGGCGACGTGGTGCGCATCCGCATCTCCGGCATCGGGGAATTGGTGAACCGCGTGGCGGTGGTGTGAGCTGGCAAGGAAGCTGAACGTTCATCGAACAGAATTGACCGGACTCATTGCACGGGATGAGCGATCCGACGGTCAGAACCAAATCGAAACGCCAATTGGTCTTCGCTTTGGTTGCTGTCGCAACGGTGGCGGTCGCTGCCTGGTGGGTGTGGGCGCTTACGGGGTGGCGGGAAGTTACCGTTCCGCTGGACACTGAGTTCGCTCTGCAACTTAGCCGAAAGCAGAGCCATCCGTTTCGCGCCGAATTTCAGCGCAAGGTTTCGATCCTTCGATCGGGACGCCATGCGGCGACACTGGGGTATCCGCAAGACACTGGCGGTGGCTTCCCCATGGAGGTGCGCTTGTATGCCGACCAACAGCGGCGACTAGTCCGCCTCACGGACCACCTCTACGACCGCTTGATTGATCTGGATACGGGACGCTTCGTTGAAGACGCAACTCCTCCCGAGGGCAAAGAATTTTCGTCATTTGTCGCGGAAACTAACCTGCCGCCACTGAGGCGGACCTTTGAGATAGGCCGTAGCCTGGAGGCGCTTCAGCGGTAAGGAGCGGGTTGCTTCGCCATGCAATCCCGCCCATTGACGCCCGCCGCTCCGCCGATACTTTTCGCCCGTCCGATGAACTCCGTTTCCTACGTCAGCTTTTATTTTGGTTACTGGTTTTTTAGCCAGGCCGGCTGGCGTCGGGATGCGTAATCACACTCATCACCGAAAAAGCCGCCGGCCCGATGCCGGCGGCTTTTTTGTTCATCATCAGCCGTCGGTCGCGCGCCGGCCCACACCGCAAACCTCATGATCATCGTCCTCAAGCCGAAGCACACGCCCAAGGAACTCACCGCCTTGCTCAAGGAGATCAAGCGCCTGGGCTACAAGCCGCACGTCATGCGCGGCGTCGCCCGCACCGTCATCGGTGCCATCGGTGACGAGCGCAGCCACCAGTCGCTCGACGTGCTGCGCGCCTGGAGCCAGGTGGAAAGCGTCACGCCCATCCAGAAACGCCACAAGCTCGTCAGCCGCGAGGCGCATCCGCAGAACTCCACCATCAACGTCCGCAACGTCGTCATCGGCGGCCCGGAACTGGTCGTCATGGCCGGTCCCTGTTCCGTCGAGAGCGAGAAGCAGATCATCGAGACCGCGCACGGCGTGAAGTCCGCCGGCGCGAAGATCCTCCGGGGCGGGGCGTTCAAGCCGCGCACGTCGCCCTACGAGTTCCAGGGCCTGGGCGAAAAGGGCCTCAAGCTGCTGGCCAAGGCGCGCAAGGAGACCGGTTTGCCGGTCATCACCGAGCTGCTTTCGGAAGACCACGCCGAACTGGTCGCCGAATACGCCGACATCCTCCAGATCGGTGCCCGCAACGCGCAGAACTTCCAACTCCTGATCGCCGCCGCGAAGACCGGCCGGCCGGTGTTGCTGAAGCGCGGGTTGTCCATGCGGATCGACGAGTGGCTGAGCGCCGGCGAATACGTGCTCTCGAACGACAACGCCGGACTGATGTTCTGCGAGCGCGGTATCCGCACCTTCGAGACTTACACGCGCAACACCCTGGATCTTTCCGCCGTGCCGATCCTGAAGAACGAGACGCATTGCCCCGTGGTGATTGATCCCAGCCAGGGCACCGGCCGGGCCGATCTCGTGGTCGCGATGTGCAAGGGTGCCGTGGCGATGGGTGCCGACGCGTTGCTGGTGGAAGTGCATCCGGACCCCAAGACTGCGAAGAGCGACAGCGCCCAGCAGCTCTCGCTGGAGGCGTTCGGCCGCATGATGGAGGACTTGCAGCCGTTCGTGTTGGCGGCCGGGCGCCAATAGCGACCCGTCAGGCTCGGGCCAGGCGCCACGCGCGCACGTCCAGTTTGCGGGCGAAAAGCAGGTGCGGTGGCTGGGCGGGCAATTTCAGGCCCAGCCACCGGGTCATGTCCAAGGTGGAGAACTCCGCTTCGGCGGGCTGCAAGGGCCAGGGCGCATGTTCGATTTCACCGCGCCAAAGGCGCCCCTGTCGGTCGGCCGCAAAGAGCCGGTAACGTTCCGTCAGCCAGTGTTCCAACGAACCGGGACGGCTCGCGAACGGCTCCCCGGTGGCGCGATACCGGACTTCGAGCCTCGCCTCGCCGCCGTCCCGATGCGTGCGCCGGCTGGAGTAGTGGTTTTCGCCGGCACGCTCCGTGCAGGCCATGGCGGCGTCGAAGTAGGGCAGGTGAAACGTCGCCCGCGCGATGCGGACCGCGAGCCGGGACGCCGCGTCGAGGCTGAAGAACCACACGCCCGGACGCCCGCCGGCGGTCACGTAGGTGCGCACGTTCAATTCGGGAAACGCGTCCGTGCCCGGCAGTGGAGGCAGCCCGCGCAGGCGAACGCCGCCCATGCGGAAAGGCACCACGCCCAACCAGCCGACCCCATCGAAGGTTTCCACTGCCAGGGCGGGTTCGGTGCGCGGCAGCAAGGCACGCAGTTCGGTCGCCGGCACGGGCCAATGGGCAAACAGCAAATCATGCCAACACATGGCCATGGTCCAAGGACGGGTCTTCGAGCCGGCATTCATAAATCCGCCCCACCGACGTTGACCTTGTCGCCGGCGTCAACTCCCAGCTTGCCGGCCCGTCGGGGCTGGGGCGTGGGTTCCGGGTGGAAACCCTCCGGGAAAATCCCGTTCGCCGCGCCGCTCGCGCGCTGCTACAACGCGCCGCGATGTCGGCTCCCACCATTGGATTTCTCGGCGCGGGCAAGATGGCCACGGCCCTTGCCCACGGTTTCATCAACGCCCGCCTGGCCACGCCCGAACGGCTGATCGCCAGCGACCTGGTCAAGCCGGCCCGTGACGCCTTCGCCCGCGAGACCGGCGCCAAGACAGTCACCGAAAACGCCGAGGTCGTGGCCGCGGCCGACGTGCTGTTCATCGCGGTGAAGCCGGACCAAGTCGCCGCCTTGCTCCAGAGCATCGCGCCCAAGCTCGATCATTCCCGGCACCTGCTGGTTTCGATCGCTGCCGGGGTGACGCTCGCCAAGCTGGAAGCCGCCGCGCCGGGCAACCGATTCATCCGCGTGATGCCGAACACACCGGCGCTCGTCGGCGCCAGCGCCAGCGCCTATGCGTTGGGCAGCCTGGCGACATCGGCGGACGCGGACCTGACGCAACGCCTGCTGGGCAGCGTGGGCATCGCCCTTGCCGTAAAGGAGAAGCTGCTCGACGCGGTGACCGGCCTCAGCGGTTCCGGCCCGGCTTATGGTTTCCTCATGATCGAGGCGCTGGCCGACGGCGGCGTGGCGGCCGGATTGCCCCGCGACATCGCCCAGAAGCTCGCTGCGCAGACGCTCCTTGGCGCTGCGAAGATGGTCCTCGAAACCGGCCAGCATCCCGGGGCGCTGAAGGACGCCGTGTGCAGTCCGGGCGGCACAACTATCGAGGCGATCCACGAACTGGAGAAGGCAGGGGTCCGTGCCGGGCTGATCAATGCCGTGCGGGCCTCGGCGGAGAAATCGAAGAAACTGGGCGCCTGACCGGCGGGTGCTGCCCAGGCGACCGCACATGGCCATGAACTTTCCCGGACCGACCGACAAGCAGGCGCGCACCATCTGGTTCGCAATCACCGCGCTGGCCGTGGCGCTCACCCTCGTGATTGTCGCCGCAGTGCTGTGGGGTGTCGGCTACGTCATCCAGGTGCTGTCG
>JBEISV010000422.1:0-4329 GCA_040375265.1 Verrucomicrobiales bacterium | reverse complement strand
GGGCGAGTTCGTCGGCCGCCGCGCCCGGCACCTTGGCCAAGGCGGCCAGCGCACCCTGCTTCTCGGACACCGAACCTGTCGCCAGCACGCTAGCGAGCTTGGCAATCGGGTCTGCTGTTGCCGCTGCCGACGCGGCGGCGACGGGCAGCGCGTCAACGGACAGCTTCAATGCCGCCTTGCGGACGAATTCCTCCTCGTCGTTCTGCGCGGCGGTGAGCGACGGGGCATATTCCGGGGTCTGGAGCTTTGAGAGCGCCGTCAACGCGGTCGTGCGGCTCCGGGCCGTGGCCTGCTTGTCGGCGAACAGCTTGGCCAAGGCGGCGGACGCCTCCTTGACCTGCAATTCGCCGGCGGCGGTCGCGGCTGCCTGGCGAACGCGTTCGGGCGCCGAAGCGAGCAGCCCGTTCACGACGGGTTTCACGGCATCGCCCGGAACTTTCGCATCGCGCGCGAAGGCGGTTGGGCGCCACAGGCCGCTGATGCGATCGCGGCCGCCGTTCTTCGGCCACGCGGCGAGCGCTTCGATGGCTTCCGCGCGCTGCCCTTCGCTGCCGGCGTCGCGGGTGGCGAAAGCGGCCAGCGCCTGCGCGGTTTCCTTGGTGCCAAAGCGATAGTTCGCGTTCACCACCCGTCGGACGAGCGCGTCGTCCTTGTTGGCGAACGGCTTGGCGATCAGCGCCGCCAAATTGTCCATGGCACCGGGGATCGGTTCGTCGTTGATGGCCCGGGCGGCCTCGGTGACCAGCTTCGGATTGGCATCCGCCAGGAAGCCCACGATCTCGTTCCGCTGAAGCCGGCGCATGGCCAGGAGAACACCCATGCGGACGGAGCCGTTGGCGTCCTTCGCAGCGGCCTGAAGGGCGTCGAAGTCGTTGCAGGCGACCAACGCGGTCACGGCGGCGTGCCGCAGGTGCGGGTCCTGATCGGCGTTGGCCTTGAGCACGGCGAAAACGGCCGGGATTGCTTCCCGCCGGCCAAGTTTGCCGAGGGCGATAGTGCCCAGCGCGCGGACGTGGGCGTCGCTGTCGGTGGTCAGCTTCACAAGCGCGTCGTAGGCCGGCTGATACTTGGCGTCGCCGAGCAGTCGGGCGACGTTTGCGCGGACCTGGGCTTCCTTGTCGCCGGCAAGGCTGACCACCGTGTCGAGGGCGTCCGACTTGGCGCCTTCCCTGGTGGCGCGGCTCGCGTTGGCGATCTGTCCCAAGCCCCAAAGAGAATGCAGGCGGGCATGGAGGTTGGGGCCGGACTTCGCCAGCTTGGCGAAGGCGCCGGTCTGTTTTTCGCCGCGACCGGCCAACTCAAATTGGGCGGTCTGCCGGACCCGGAAATTAGCATGTGCGAGCAGTTTGAGCAGCTCGCCGTCCTTCTTCGCCGCGAAGTCGGAGGCCAGCAGCTTTTGCGTCTCCTTCACGACCGGGGAGCCGATCGTCTTCGGGTCGAACATGCGGTAGATGCGGCCCTTGCCGACTCCTTCCCAGCCGTCCACCCAGTCGAGCACCCAATACGCGCCGTCCGGTCCCCAGGTGCCGTCGGTGGCCTCCACCGCCCAGATCATCTTCTTGTCCTCGACGATCTCGAAGCTCGCGCCCTTGGGCTGGTGCTTGAACTGCATGATGCCCGAACCGCTGCCGCTGCCCCGGAAGTCGCAGAGCGTGAACGTGCCCTGCCATTCCGCCCCCAGGCCGGTGCCGGGATAGTAGGAATTGCCGCTCGGGCCGGCGGTGATGTTCTTGATCGGCGGCGTGATGTAGGCCGGGTGCGACTCGTTTTGCGGCGCCCACATCTTCTCCATGTTCCAAGGGCCGCGGGGCATCGGGGCGTCGGAACGTTCAAGGAACTGCCAGCCGATGCGCCAGCCGCTGTCGCCGCCCTCGATCAGGTAGGTCCAGCGTGCCTGGTCACCACCGTCGGAATTATTGTCGCCGGTGAACAGGTTGCCCCATTCGTCGAAGACCAGTTCCTGCGGGTTGCGCAGGCCCTTGTAAACCATCTCGATGTTCGAACCGTCCGCGTTGCAACGGAACACGGCGCCGCAGTCGGGCGTGCCCACGTCGCCGTTCGGGGTCTTCAGCACCGAGGCACGGTCGCCAATGCTGAAGTAGAGTTTGCCGTCCGGTCCCCAGGTCAGGCCGTGGAGGTCATGGCCGAGGAAGCCGACGCGCACGCCGTGACCATAGCTGATGCTGCGGCGCGAATCGGCGACGCCGTCGAGGTTCTCGTCGCGCAGGTGCCAGACGTTCGGGATGTCCGTGAAGTAGACGTCCTTGCCGCGCGCCAGCACGCCGGAGGCGACACCGTCGAGCGGCGTCGCGAAGTTCTCGGCGAACACCTTTGAGACCGTCGCCTTGCCGTCGCCGGTTTCGTCCCGCAGGTAACGGATGCGTTCGGTGTTGAGGTGGTAGGCCTTCATGCCTTCCTCGCCGAGGTGCCGTTTCATCATCATCAGTCGGTCGTCCACCGACTTGCAGGCGAGGTCCTCGTCCAGCCAGGGCATGATGCCGCGGATGTCGGGCACGCCACGCCAGGCGCGAAAGGTTTCGGCGACGAAGACGCGGCCGTCGTTGGCGATGTCAAAGGCGACGCCGTGGGCGACGTCCGGTTCGGTCGCCCAGAGTTCCGCCTTCCAGCCAGCGGGGATCTGGAAGCGTTTGATGTTCTTTTCCCCTTCGTCGGAGCGCGGCGCGAGCTTGGGCGCCTCGAAGCTTCCCTGCGGCCCGAGCTTGTGCTGGGCAAAGGCATGGGTGGCGGCGGATACGGCCAAGGCGCCAAGCACGGCACGGCGCAACAGGGTGCGAACGGAATCAGGCATAAAAGACGCGGGACGATATGGTGGGAGCGATTCCATGCAAGGCGCGGGTTTGTCCGGTTGGCCCGGGCCAGCCCGCGCATCCGGCGACGGTTGATCGCCGTTCCGTCGCGATGGTTCGCCCCGCCGTTACGGCTCTACCCGGCGGTTGGGCCGATCAGTCGACCCGGAAGCGGCAGCGGGCGGCAGGCCGGGGCGGGTCGCCTCCGTCCGGCGATTGTCGTGGGCGGAGTCTTGGCTCGGCGAGGACCGCGATTCGGCCGGCTCCGTGAGCACGGACCGCGTCCCCAACTCGACCGGCAGCATGCCTGGGGGCCGGAAAAAGGCCGCCAAATGGTGGCGGCCAAACTCCGGGAACACCGCGTCGGACCGCTGCACCGTGCCCGGTCCATGCACGATCCACCAAGTGGACTCGGGACCGAAATACCACAGCGGATCATACAGCTCCCAGGTGAGCACAGTGCCGGGCAGGCGGTAGCCGACGCTGAAATCCAGGATCGTCTCGTTCGTGGAGCGGAGGCGCCAAAGCTGCTCAATGCGGCGTTCGTCCAATTTGCTGCGCAGGCGCAAGGCGCCCAGACGGTGTTTTGCCGTCGCGCCCACCGGCGTTTCGCCCGCGGCAATTTCCCCGGCGTCGGGCGGCTGAACAGGCAGTTCGAGGAAGCTGCGGGCAAACAGCGGATCGCGGGGTAGCTCGGCGCGATGGCCAGTCTGGGCCGCAGCGGTGGCGGCGACGCCCAGCAGAGCGATCAAGCCGAACCAACGGCGGAGCGGTAGCCGGTGGGAGTCCATGACGGTAGCTACCCGGGCGGGTGCTGCCTAGCAATCCAGGAATGGCCGGTGCGGAACGCCTCTTGCGCGTCATTCCGTTGATGGCGATCCCAGTTGGAGGATTCGAGGGCGATTGCGGTTATGGCGCGCATCAAGGGCCACCAGTTTACGCAAGTGTGTGGCGTTCAACCCGGAAAGTTTCGCCTAGGCGGAGGCCTGGCTGAGCCGCAAAAAAGTCGCCTGCCTCCGGCACTTCACGGCCGCCCTCGGTTTCACCCTCGTTCAATCCGTGTCACTTCCGCGGGTCGTTGCTCAGGGGGCCTTCCCGGTCGCATTTGGTTTGGGTTGTTCGTTGGGCCAGTCTGCTCCCTGACTACGTGCGGTCCAATCCCAGTAGAGTTGGGTGTCGAATGGCTCGACGGGCAATTCAACACCTCGCTGCACGAGGCGAAGACCGTCGACGCAGATTCGGTCGTGCAGGTGAACAAGCGTGTCGTGAATTCCTCCGTCGCGAGCCTGAGCAGCAATGTCTGCAACGACTTCGAGCTGTTCGGGAGTTAGCTGCGCCAAGAGTTCGTTGAACTTGCGATTCTCGGGGAAGTCGGGCCAGCCGCGCTCCAGAATCCAAGACCGGAGAACTTCGGGGCGTATCGCTACGAGTCCGTCGATGAGGCTCTTGTAGAGTTGGGTTGGAGTGCTCATTGGCTTCGGTTACACGGGCCGCGAGGAATCGCCTGGTCCCAAGCTCAGCG
>JBEISV010000102.1:0-11903 GCA_040375265.1 Verrucomicrobiales bacterium | reverse complement strand
GGCGGCCTGCCGGGTGCGGGGATCGATGAGGAACAGCAGGTCGCCCTTCTTCACCTTTTGGCCGGATTTGAAGCGCACTTCCTGGATGTAGCCGGAGACCCGCGGCCGGATTTCCACGGAATCCACCGCCTCGGTGCGGCCGACGACCTCTTCGTGCTCGATGATTTCCCGGGTCTCCACGGCCGCGACCGTGACCGTGGGCGGAGGCGGGAACCCGATGGCACCGGCGGGCGGTTGGGAATTGCAGCCGGTCAGGAACCAGGCGGAGACAATGGGGAGGACCAACGCGGCGGGACGCCACTGAGAGCTGGGTGGGTTCATTGGGAGGGAATGGCGGAAGGTCAGGCGGCAAAGGCGATCTGATCGGTCGAACGGCGAAGATGATCCTGGCGGCGTTGCCAACGGCGCACCGCCCGGAGTTTTTCCTCGGCCAAGACCGGGAACACGAGCAGTGGAACCGCGGTCCGGGACGCGATTTCTTCCGCCTCCCGGAGGGCGAGTTCCCCCAATTCCCGGGCTAGCGTTCCCGAGGCGACGCATTGTTCCAGAAGCGCGGCTCGGAGGCTTCCCAACCGGCCGTCATCGGTCGGTGGCGCGGTTTGTGGCCGAACCGTCAGTGGCAGGGCAAATCGGCTTCGCTGCATACGCGTTTCTGTTTGGTAGTTGTCTGTTTAGTAAACTAACTGATCAAAATTTCAGGCCGCAAGGCGTGCTGTTTGTCCGACCCCAAGAATGAGCAGATAGCCGGAATACAGGCTGCGGAGCGGCTCAAGGTCGTTCTGGATCCGGGCCTGGGTCATCATGCCCTCGTTGTAGGCGAAGATCACCTGGGCCGTGGCGGCCGGGTTGATCGCCTGGATCAAGCCCTCGGCGTGGGCATCGGTCACGGCCGATTCGAGATACTTGCGCCACAGGCAGAAGATTTCCTGAATCTTGTCCCGGAGCCGATTTTCCTGGGTGCAAACCTCGGATCCAAGCGCAAACAGGGGACAACCGAGCACGCGACCATGCTGGGCCTTGATGATGGCTTGGTGCTCGTAAATGTGATCGCAGAGGCGGCGCAGGCGATCCAGGGGCGGGACTACCGGCGAAAACATGCTGTCCCAAACCGGCCGCTGCTCCTCAACTTCGCACTCGAGCGAAGCGGCGGCGACGTCGGCTTTGGAATCGAAAAAGTAGTAGAAACTGCCTTTCTTGACCCCGGCTTTTTCGCAGATCCGATCAATGGTGGTGCTGCCGTAGGAGCCAGTCCAGATCAGCTCTCGGACGGCGTCCACCAAGCGTTCTTTGGCATCACTCACCCGACCCATACGATGAGGTGAGATTAGTGAAGTTGACCATTTAGTCAAATTGGCCAAAGCGAGCCGGACATCCCGCCCTCACGGATTGAACCGGACGCCTTGCTGCTTCAGGTCGGCCACGAGGCGTTTGGATTTGGCGGAGAGCTTGTTGCCCTTGACGTAGAAATTCACGAACGGCGCGAAACGCTTGGGTCCCGCGAGGTCGTTCGTCAGCCAGGCGGTCAACGGGGAGAGGTCCTTGATGCGGTTGTTCTCCAGGAAAACAAAACCCGGGGCGCGCAGGCCGGTAATCGGGCTGACGTCGGCGATCCGGTTCCGGGAGAGCGAAATGCCGGAGAGGTTCCGCAGCCGCTCCAACCCGGCGAGGCTGGTCAGTTGGTTGTCCTCGGCGTAAAGGGAAACCAGCTTGGGCAAACCGGCGATCGGCGCGATCGACTTCACCTGATTGTGCCCGAAATACAGCGATGCAAGGTTGGTCAACCCACCGAGCGGCGCCAAGTCCGTGACTTGGTTCCACGAGAGTTCCACGTATTGCAGCGCGGGTATGGTGGACAGCGGGGCGAGATCCCGAATCCGGTTGGTGGCGAGGTTGAGGTATTGGAGCTGCCGCAAGCCCTTGAGGGGCGCGAGGTCGGCGATCTGGTTGCCGGCCAAATCCGCCGCCGCCAGGGCCTTGCAGTGTTCCAGGCCGGCGAGATTGGTGATGCCCCGGCCGTTGGCGTTGAAGGTGGAAACATTGGCCACATCGGCCGAGGTCAGCGGGGAGTTGGTGTAGCGTTTGGCGAAGACCTGCTGCCGGACGGCGTCCTCCAGGCGACGGTCGGCGAAGACCGAGGTGTCGTCGGCCGCGGCCAAACGGGGTTGCAGCAGGCAGCAGGCGGTGGCCAGCAGGCTGGCGAGGCGAGGCAATGGGCGGATCATGGAATGACGGTTTGTCGGAAAACGCGGAAGGCTCCGTCAAGACGCATTCCGGATTCGGTGCCTTCAAGCCGAACCGTCCGCCGGAGTTCCGGCCGGGACTACTTCTTCTCCTTCTTCGGATTCAGCTGTTCTTCCACCTGCTTCTGGAAGTCCTCAAACTGTTTCACCAGCTTGTTGTATTCCTCGACGGTCTTGTGCTGGTCCTGGGCCAAGGCGTTGTATTTCTTGATCACCTCGTTCCGTTCGTCGGCCAATTTCTTGAACTCCTCGTTCAGCTTCTTGATGGAGTCGTTCTGGATGGTGATGGACTGGTTGGCTTGCTGGACGCCGTTGGAAAAGGCCACGACGAGATTGCTCGAGTAGGAGAGGCTGGCGGCGAGCTTGCTGACCTCCAGGTCGAGTTTGCTGACCTTGAGCTTGTTGGTCTTGTTTTCGGCGAGGATATCGGCCCGTTTCTTCTCCACGTCGGCCAATTCCCCCTGGTAGCGGGTGGCCTTGTTCTCGGCCTCGTTTTGGAGGGTCATGAGCACCACGTTGGTCTGGCGCAGGGCCACGACGCCTTCCCGCAGGGTGGTCTCCCGAGTCCATTGGTAGGCTGCCAGCCCACAGAGGCCCATGGACAGGATGATGAGGATGATGACGCCAACATTGGCGGCTTCGAGGCGGCGGCGGGAAAGTCTCGACGTTTTCATTCCAAGGAGGGCAGGCAGGGTGCCCCGGACCAACGCCGAGGCGGGGCCACGGTGGTCAAGGGTGCCGGCTTTGTCAAAATGGCGTTACCGCGACGACTCACAGGCGGGCCACGAGCAATTCCCGTTGGAAGATCATTTCCTTGGGCAGGAACTGGTAAAGTTTCATGAACAACTCGTCCTGCTGGAGGATTTCGCGGCGCCACTCGTCCGGATTCATCTCCTGCAGTTGCTCAAACTGTTCGCGCGAGAAACCTTCCAGGCCGGCGGTGTCAAAATCCTCGTAACGGGGCACCCAGCCCAAGGCGCCTTCCTGGCCGCCGGCGCGGCCGCGGCAGCGGTCGATGACCCACTTCAGGACCCGCATGTTCTCGCCGAAGCCCGGCCAGAGGAACTTCCCCTCGGCGTTCTTGCGGAACCAGTTCACGTGGAACACCCGGGGCGGCGATTTCATCCTTTTCCGCATGTCGAGCCAGTGGCGGAAGTAGCGGCCCATGTTGTAGCCGCAGAATGGGAGCATCGCCATCGGGTCGCGGCGCACCTGCCCGACGGCCCCGGTGGCCGCCGCGGTTGTCTCGCTGCCCATCGTGGCGCCGAGGAAGACGCCGTGGCTCCAGTTGAAGGCCTGGAACACCAAGGGCACCGTCGTGGCCCGGCGCCCGCCGAAGATGATCGCGTCGATGGGCACGCCTTGGGCGAAATGCGCCTCGGCCGCCAGCATCGGGTTGTTGGCCATTGGGGCGGTGAAGCGGGAGTTCGGATGGGCCGCCTTTTCCTTGGACTCAGGTGTCCATCGCCGGCCCTGCCAATCGAGGCATTCCGCGGGTGGCGGATCGTCGTGCCCCTCCCACCACACGGTGCCATCGGGTTTGAGCGCCACATTGGTGAAGATGGTGTCGCGGCTGAGGCTCGCCATCGCGTTCGGGTTGGTCTTCGCATTCGTGCCCGGCGCCACGCCGAAGTAGCCGGCCTCGGGATTGATCGCGTAAAGCCGGCCGTCGGCGCCCGGCTTCATCCAGGCGATGTCGTCACCCACGGTCCAGACCTTCCAGCCTTGGAACCGCTCCGGCGGGACCATCATGGCGAAGTTGGTCTTGCCGCACGCGCTCGGGAAGGCGGCCGCGACGAAGGTCTTTTCCCCGGCCGGCGATTCGACGCCGAGGATCAGCATGTGCTCCGCCATCCATCCGTCGTTCCGGCCCATCCAGGAACCCAACCGCAGGGCGAGGCACTTCTTCCCGAGCAGCACGTTGCCGCCGTAGCCGGAACCGACGGAGATGATTTCGTCGTCCTGCGGAAAGTGGCAGATGAAGCGGCGGTCCGGGTGGCAGTCCAGCAGGCAGTGCAACCCGCGGTTGAACCGGGGCGATTCCCCGAGCTCAGCCCAGGCCGCAGCGCCCATGCGGGTCATGATCCGCATGTTGAGGACGACGTAGATCGAATCCGTCAGTTCCACCCCTACGTGGGTCAGCGGCGAGCCCGGAGGGCCCATGAGGTAAGGCACCACGAACAGGGTTCGTCCCTTCATCGAGCCCCGGGCGAGGTCCAGCAGTTTGGCCCGCATGGCGGCCGGCGCGGCCCAGTTGTTCGTGGGACCGGCTTCCTCTTCCGTCGGGGTGCAGATGAACGTGCATTGCTCAACCCGCGCCACGTCGTTGGGATTGGACCGGTGGTAGTAGCAGCCGGGCAGCTTTTCCGGGTTCAGCGGTTGCAGGATTCCGTCGGCGACCGCCGCCGCGTAAAGAGCGGCCCGTTCTGCCTCCGAGCCGTCGCACCAAAAAATCCGGTCCGGCTCGGTCAGGGCGGCAATCTCCTCGACCCACTTACGCACGGCTCCGGGAGCGGCAGTGACGAGTCCATGGGCGGCAAGGTGGCTTTTCATAAGTTTCGGTTCCCAAAGTCTCGCGGGCACCGGGCGGCAGCTCCACGGAAATTGTTTTATGGTTCACCCCCGCCCGGTGATTGGAATTCAGCTTCCAGCCTTGCGGCCGGTCGGCGCCGTGGCCAAGGCTGAAGCCCATACTCATGGATTCGCCGCAGAATATCCTTTGGCCCGACGGCCGGTTCCTCGGGATCGAATGGCACGTGTGGAAGGTGCTCGGTTGGCTCGGCAACACCGCGTTCTTCTCGCGTTTCCTGGTCCAGTGGTATGCCACGGAAAAGAAGAAGGAAGTGGTCGTGCCGCCGGTCTTCTGGTGGCTCAGCCTGATTGGGTCATGGCTGCTGTTGTCCTACGCCCTCTTTTACCAGAAGGACTCCGTCTTCATCTTTGCCAACGCGTTCAACTGGATCCCTTACCTGCGGAACCTGGTGATCCACCGGCGTCACCTCAAGGCGCACATGACCTGCGTCAGTTGCCAGCATGTGAACCCGCCGGCCGGTCGCTATTGCTCCCATTGCGGAACCCAGTTGCTGGTGGTGCCCGAAGTGAAGTCGGCGGCGGCTTCCGCCTGATCCAACTACGAATTCAGCCGGTGAAAACGTGGCCGCCTCAGGGCTTCTTGGGGGCGGCGGGCGCGGGGGAATTGGTCGGAACCAAGGGCGAAAGTTCGAACTTGGCCAGGATGTTGGACGCGTAGTTCGGGTCGCGGGCGCCGTATTGCCGGAACGCCTCCAGGCCGCGGAGCACGATTTCGCGTTCCTTGGCTTGGGAATCCTTGAGCGCCGCCTGTTGGGCGTCGACCTGACGTTTCATCAACGACGTCTGCCGATAGAGGAAAAGGCACAGCGCGGCCGTCACAATGAAGGCGGAAATTAGCACCAGCTTAACTAGGCCCCGCAGGCTGCGGACCTGTTCCCGGAGGTCGGCCAATTCAGCGTCCGGCTGGGTGTTCACGACGGTTTCGTCCATGGCTCAGGGCTTGGGTTTGTTGGCCGGGGCGTTCGTGGTGATGGTGACGCCGACGGCCCGGAGCACCGGATGAATGGCGGGAACCCGTCCGGCGTATTCGATGCTGGCGGTCAGCAGGAGATCATAGGCGCGCCGATTATGGGACGACTGGGCGAGGGCGAAGGCCTGCCGGTTTAGCACGCGCGTGGCGTGAATGTGCCAGGCGCAGAACGCCGCCAGCAGCAACGCCAACGTAATCTGCAGGTTGGCCAGCAACCGCAGGTTCGAGTCGTGTTTCATTCGGTGGGGCCAAGGTAGGCGCGAACGCCCGCTTTCCAAGGCTTTTCCCGTCCACCGCGGCCGCCGAATCGGCGGGTCGGCCCGCTCAGTTGTTGGCGTGCGGATGGGCTAGGCGCCGGCGGTATTCGGTGGGCGATTCGCCGACGATCTTGCGGAAGACGCGGTTGAAATGGGTGAGGGACTGGAAGCCCACTTCGTAGGCGACTTCGCTGACGCGGGCGTTCGGATTCAGCAGCAGGTTCTTCGCCTTCTCCACCCGCACCCGGGAGACGTAGTCGGTGAAGTTCAGCCCGGTGGCCTTCTTGAACAGCTTGCAGAAGTAGAACGTGCTGGTGTTGACCGCCTTGGCGACCTCGCCGAGGGAGAGTTCCTCGCCCTGGTGCTCCGCGATGTATTGCTTGGCGCGGACAATGGCGGGCGGTTCCGAATTCTGCTGCTGCACCAGGATCTGGTTGCCCACGATGGCGAGGTGCTGTCCGAAGATGGCCAACAGTCGGACCATGGCCTGATACTGCTCCTGGCTGAGCACGCGGGAGTGGAACCAGGATTCTTCCACCTTGGAGAGATCGGTCTTCAGTCCCCAATCCACGATCTGCTTGGTGACCTTGCCGAAGCCGGCCTTGTCCGGCTTTTTGCCAACGAATACCTGTCCGGTTTGGAGGAATCCCACCAGTTCGTGCCCAAAACGCAGCGGGATCGCCGTGTCCGAAAGGCCCGCAAAGCAGGTGACGGTCCGGGGGCCTGGGCCTGGGTTTTCCGCGATCTTTTCCTGATTCTCCAGGCACGCGGCGCAGGACCGGCTCGTCTTGGCCATCAGGGCGCAGAACGGATTTTCGTGCGGATTGCGTTCATGGACCGGCCGCCAAGCCTCAATTGTGCGCAGCGACAGCGGAAGGCCCGTCGCCTCGCTGAAGGCCTTCTGGTAGTCCGCGAAGATGCGGGACTTCGAGAGTTCCTCGAGTAGGTGATGGTGTTCCGCGCTGGTCATGGGGAAACAATGGCAAAAAAAGATGCCTGCCAGCAAGTCCCATGGCCGGGGCATTTGCCCTGCCCAAGTCCCGGGTAATCAGCAGGTTGAGGCTGAAATGTCACCGATGGACGGCACAGGTAGTAGCCGGAAAGGTTGAGCGGATTATCGTTTTCACTGGCGCGCTACTACTTGGAACCGTGCTGCTGCGAGCGTTCAACCCGGGCCACCACCGCAAACACGCCCCCGGCGAGGATGACCAACCCGGCATACCACAGCCATTCGGGGACGCCCGCCAACTCGGGCAGCCTCTTCTTGCCGAGGTCCGCGATGGGCAGCACGTGCGCCGCGATCCACGGATAGCTGAACGCATAGGCCGCCGCGCCGACCAGCATGCCGGCAAACCCCGCGAGGGCGTCCACCTTCCCGGTGGCGACGGCCGCGATCCCGGTCCCGGGACAGTAGCCGTAGAGCACCATGCCGATGCCAAAGAGCACCGCCCCGAGCACGACCGCGAACATGGTGGCCGGCTTGATGTGGAAGTTGGCCAAGCCCTGCCGGTGCAATATGGCCACGCCGACTCCGCCGACCACGATCGCCGTGAACATGACCTTCAGCACCGTGAAGTCGCGGAACCGGAATTGGTTCACAATGACGTTGTAATCGGTCACGCCGCCGCGGTGCAGGAGCACGCCGAAAAGGAAGCCGAAGGCGAGTCCGGCCCACAGCAGGTTGGAGCCGGTGAGGAACGAAAGCAGGGGTTGCATGGCGGAGGGGTCAGGATTTGGGGCTGCGGAAGAGAACCCAGGCTGTCGCGATGCCTGCAGCGAAGAGGACGAGGAAGAAGGTCCAGCTGCTCACTGCCAGTTGCAGCGAGCCACTGATGCCATGGCCGCTCGTGCAGCCGTCCGCGAGGCGAGCCCCGAAAATGATGACGACTCCGCCCAAGAACGCGGCGGCGAGGCGTTTGGTCACCGATCCGCCGAACCGCTCTCGCCAGACCAATGGGACGGTCTCCACCTTGAAGCTCCGGCTCACCAAGGCGCTCACGAGCGCCCCGAAAAACGTTCCCACCACGAACAGGCTGCCGTAGTCCCACGCCGGGACGGCTTTCTTCGCCCAGTAGGTGTTCCCGGCCACGGCGGCCTGTCCGATCAACGGCACCGCGCAGGCACCGGCGGCCTGGGCGACGCCCGTGGACATGCCGATCGGTTTGTCGGCAAGGGCGAAGGTTAGCAGGGACAGCACGCCAATCAGGGCGCCGACGAGATAAGGATTCCAGCGGGGGGATTTCATGGCTTGGGCTTGGTGGTCGGGGAAGGAAAGGTCACACGCCACAGGCCGCGCAATTCGCCCAGCGCATAACCCGTGGCCTGGTCCTCCGGGTATTTCGCGCGGATCGCGGACAGGGTGCTGGCGGCGACATCTTGGCCCGGTTTTCCGTGGCACTGTAGACAGAGCGGATTCGCCAAGACGATCGGGGCGAAGAAGGTCGCCGAACCGTCCGGCTCCCTTTGCGTCTGCGGTCGCGGCACCTCCTTGCGGGCCATCGTCTCTGCAAACGCGGCGAGCACCTGCTGCTCGCGGGTGTCGGCGGCGTTCTTCGGATTGCGCGGCCTGACCGAGGCGCGCCGCAACGTGACACCGTGTTCGCGTCCAACGGCGGTTGCGATGGCTGGCGCCTTTTCCGAACAGACGCTGAGGGCATTGGTCGGCCCGCCCTTGGACAGGGCGTCGCCCAAAGCGGCGCTCAGCTGCGCGAAGGCGGCCGCGACGATCTTGGGCCCGGCTTCGTTTGGTTCCGGCGGCGTGTCCGCAAAGGAGGACGTGGCGACCGAACCGGCGAGCAGCAGGGCGAAAGGAAGGCGATGAAGGTTCATGCGCGGGGTCCGAAGGAAAACAGGAGTCCCGTGAATCCACCGTAGAGCGCCCCGCGCGACCAGGTCGCGGTGAGCGGGCAGGTGCCGGAACTGCATTGGCCGAAGTAACCCAGCAGGGCCCCGAGAAGTGCGCCGAGCAGGACGGAAATCAGGTAGCGAGTCATGCTGCTTTTGGGGTGGAGTGAGTGCGGCGGTGGACCATGAAGTAGAGGACGGGCACCGCCATGCGGCTGATGAAGAGCGAGGCGACTTCGCCGGCCATCAACGCAATGGCGAGGCCCTGGAAGATCGGGTCGGCCAAGATCACGGCCGCGCCCACGATGACCGCAGCGGCGGTCAGCACCATCGGTCGGAAGCGCACCGCACCCGCATCCACCACGGCTTGATCGAGCGGCATGCCTTCGCGAAGCCGTTGTTCGATGAAGTCGACGAGGATGATGGAATTCCGGACCACGATGCCGCCGCCGGCCATGAAGCCGATCATCGAGGTCGCGCTGAAGAACGCGCCCATCAGTCCGTGCGCCGGCAGGATGCCGACGAGCGAGAACGGGATCGCGATCATCACGACGAGCGGCGTGATGAAGGAGCGGAACCATCCAACCATGAGGATGAAGATGAGCACGATGACGGCGCCAAAGGCCGTGCCGAGATCGCGGAAGACTTCGATGGTGATGTGCCATTCGCCGTCCCACTTCATCGCCGCCTGCGCGTCGGAGAACGGCATCGCAGCGTTGTAGATCTTCGGCGAACCGGGCAGGGCGTTGATCTTCTTGTTCATCTCCGCGATCGCGTAGACGGGGCTTTCGATCACGCCGGCCACGTCGCCGATGACGTAGGTCACGGGCATGAGATTCTTCCGGTGACGGCTCTTGTCGGCGCTGCCGGTTTCCAGCTTTACCAGTTCACGTAGCGGCACGAGCGGAGGGCCTGAGAGATTGGCGCCCGGCTCGGGCAGCGCGTTGGCGTCGCCGCTGCGGACGCGCAGGGCGAGCAATTCTTCGGGGCGCGCGCGGGCGGACCGCGGCAACTGGAGCACGAGGTTCACGTCGTCCTTCTCGCGGGGAATGTGCAGCAGGTCCACCGACTCGCCGCCGACCGCGATCTTGAGCGTCTGCGAGATCGTCTCGGCGCTGATGCCGTGGAGCGCGGCCTTTTCCTTGTCGATGACGAAGCGGGTCTTGGGCTGGTCGGCTTCGACATACGAATCGACGTCCACCACGCCGGGCGTGCCCTTGAAGATGTCCTTCACCTCCTGCGCGAGCTTCAGCCGGGCTTCGTCGGTCGGGCCGTAGATTTCCGCGACGAGCGTTTGGAGCACCGGCGGACCGGGCGGCACTTCGGCAACTGCGACGCGCGCGCCAAACTTCTCCGCAATGGCGGCCGCCGCGGGGCGGACGCGTTTGGCAATGTCGTGGCTCTGGGCTTTGCGGTCGTGTTTGCCGACGAGGTTAACCTGGATGTCGGCCACGTTGGCGCCGCGCCGCATGAAGTAGTGGCGAACGAGGCCGTTGAAGTTGAACGGGGATGCCACGCCAACGTAGATCTGGTAGTCGGTGACCTCGGGTTCCGTGCGAATCGCGGCCGCCATTTCCGAGGCGGCCTGCGCCGTGCGTTCCAGCGAGCTGCCTTCGGGCATGGTGAGGATGACCTGAAACTCCGATTTGTTGTCGAAGGGCAGCATCTTCACCTTCACCCATCCAAAGGCCACGGTCGCCATCGCGCCCAGCAGCAGCGCGGTGATGACGCCGAGGAATGTCCACTGCCAGCCGGTGTGGTGGAGGAGAGGGTTCATCACGCGGCGGTAGAGGCGGGTCAGGAAATCCTCCTCTTGTCCGCCGTGCCCATCCGAATGCAGCGCGGCCAAACGCTGTTCGCCATTCCTCCACCGCAGCATCCGGATGCATGCCCACGGCGTGACGATGAAGGCGATCAGCAGCGACCAGAACATGGCCGCACTCGCGCCGATCGGGATCGGCCGCATGTAGGGTCCCATCAGTCCGCCAACGAAGGCCATCGGCAGCACGGCGGCGATCACGGCGAACGTAGCGAGGATGGTGGGATTGCCGACTTCGCTGACGGCCTCGACGGCGATGGTGTTCCACGGGCGGCCCTTGTTCTGGGGCAGGTGGAAGTGGCGGACGATGTTCTCGACGACCACGATGGCGTCGTCCACGAGGATTCCGATGCTGAAGATCAGCGCGAAGAGCGTGATGCGGTTCAGCGTGAAACCATAGAGGTAGAAGACGAGCAGCGTGAGGGCCAGCGTGGCCGGGATGGCCACAGCCACGATGCCGGACTCCCGCCAACCCAGCGTCAGCCAGATCAGGATGGAGACGCTGACCACGGCGATCCCCATGTGGAGCAGCAGTTCGTTGGATTTCTCCGCGGCCGTCTCGCCGTAGTGGCGCGTCACGGAAACCGTCACATCCGACGGAATGATCGAGCCCTTCAGGCCTTCCACCTTCCTCAACACGTCTTCGGCAACGGCGATGGCGTTCGCCCCGGGCCGTTTCGCGATGGCCAACGTGACGGCGGGTTCGGCCGCGTCGTGTTGGCCGCCGCTCCCAAAGAACACGTAGTTCGACGGTTCCTCCGCGCCGTCGACGATGTCGGCCACTTCGCGGAGATAGATCGGCCGGCCGTTGACCACGCCGACCACCACGTTCTTCACGTCTTCGGCCGTCTGGAGAAACGCGCCGGTCTCGATGATGACGGACTGGTTGTTCGAGGTGAGTTCGCCGCTGCGGAACTGGCGGTTGGCCTGACGCAGCATCGGAATCAGGCCCGCCGGACTGAGCCCACGGGAAGCCAGCCGGGCGGGATCGAGCAGCACGCGCAGCTCGCGGCGAGCGCCGCCGATCACAGTCGTCTCGGCGACGAGCGGCACCTGTTTCACCGCGTCGTCGACCTGCGCCGCGAGACGGCGCAGGGTCAGGTGATCGTAGCGCGCGCTGTGGAACGTGAGCGCCAGGATGGGAACGTCATCGATGGACTTGGGCTTGATGAGCGGGAAGG
>JBEISV010000539.1:0-3113 GCA_040375265.1 Verrucomicrobiales bacterium | reverse complement strand
TCCGACGCGAGCGGCCGATGGTGTCCTTGCATCGTGAAAGACCTGACCCGCAATACCAAGCTCTGGGGCATCTCGGCCGGGGTCGCCCTCGGCGTCGCTGTCGGCGGCGGTCTTTACACGTTCGTCTATGCCAAGGGCGGATCGTATCTGACCAACAACCCGCAGGCCTGCGCCAACTGTCACATCATGCAGGACCACTACGACGCCTGGATCAAGTCGAGCCACCGGTCGGTGGCGACCTGCAACGACTGCCACACGCCGCCCGGCCTGATCCCGAAATACCTCACCAAGGCCGAGAATGGCTTCTTCCACTCGCTCTACTTCACGACCGGCAACTTCCCCGACCCGCTCCGCATCACCGAACGCAACCGTGCTGTCACCGAATCCGCCTGCCGCAAATGCCATACGCCAATCGTCGAGGCCATCGAAGCCCACGCCGGCAACGGGCAGACGGCCTGCCTGCAATGCCATGGCGACGTCGGCCATCCACGCCGCTGAACCGCCAACCCCTTCGCCATGAACACTGAATCTCCCATCCCCGCCCGGACCCGCAGCCAAGCCTTCCGCGTTTCGCTGCTGGTCATCCTGGTCGCCATCGGCGTGACCGTCGTCGGCCTGGCGTTCCTGACCAACATCATGGAGCGCAAGCAGGAGGGGAAGAACCCCTTCTTCCGGGTCGTGGAACTGACCGACGACACCACCGACCCCGCCGTGTGGGGGAAAAACTTCCCGTTCCAATACGACGACTACAAACGCACGGTGGACCAGCAGCGCACGAAATACGGCGGCAGCGAAGCCATGCCCCGGACGCCGACCGGCGCCGACCCCCGGTCCACGGTGGCGCAGTCCCGCTTGGAGGAGGATCCCCGCCTCAAGACGCTGTGGGCCGGTTATGCCTTCTCGAAGGATTTCCGCGAGGAACGCGGCCACGCGTTCATGCTCGACGACCAGACTTTCACCGAACGCCAGCAAGTGGTGAAGCAGCCCGGCACCTGCATGCACTGCCATGGTTCCGTCTATGTGCCCTACAAGAAGCTCGGCGAGGGGGACCTGATCAAGGGCTTCGAGAAGATGAACCAGATGCCCTACACCGAGGCTCGGACGCACGTGGAGCATCCGGTCACCTGCATCGACTGCCATGATTCACAGAGCATGGCCCTGCGCATCACCCGCCCCGGCTTCATCGAGGGCATGAAGGCGTTGAAGGCCGGCCAGGGTGTGAAGGACTACGACGTGAACCGCGACGCCACCCGCCAGGAAATGCGCTCCTACGTCTGCGGCCAATGCCATGTGGAATACTACTTCAAGGGATCCGAGAAGCGGCTCGTCTATCCGTGGCACAACGGCCTCGAGGCGGACAAGATTCTCGCCTACTACGACGAGGTTGGCCACAAGGACTGGATCCATGCGGACAGCGGCGCGCCGGTCCTCAAGGCCCAGCACCCCGAGTTCGAGCTCTGGAACCAGGGGATTCACGCCCGCTCCGGCGTCGCCTGCGCCGACTGCCACATGCCGTTCAAGCGCGTTGGCGCCACCAAGATCAGCGACCACCACGTCCGCAGCCCGATGCTGAACCTCAATCACGCCTGCCAGACCTGCCATAAATGGCCCGAGGCGGAGCTCAAGGCCCGCGTTGAGACCATCCAGGACCGCACCTTCAAGATGCGCAACCAGGCGATGGACGCCCTGATGGACCTGATCAAGGATCTCAAGGCGGCCAAGGCCGGCGGTGCCTCCACCAACGCCCTTGCCAAGGCCCAGGACTACCACCGCAAGGCCCAGTGGTATCTCGACTTCATCGAGGCGGAAAATTCCATGGGTTTCCACGCCCCGCAGGAAGCCGCCCGCCTGCTGGCCGAGTCCATCAACAACTCCCGGCTCGGCCAGGTGACAATCCGCGACGGCAAGTAGGCCATAAAGGCCGTCGGACCGCCTGCTCCACGGAATCGTCGATGCATCCGAAACCGCACGGTCGGCGGACAATCGGGTGCATCATGCCTTCGGAGACACGAACCCCCGGCCCCACGTCGCGGCTGTCACGCTCCGCTTGCACCCAGCCACCCGAAAGTCAGGCTGCGGGTATGAATCCTTGGCCTCGTTGGCTGGCGGCTGTCGTGGGGTGGAGCATCGGCCTGGCACTCCAGGCGGCTGGGTTGGAAGTCGCGCCGCTGGATGCCCACGGGTGGCGCCACCTCCGGTCGGCCGGCGGGTCCAACCGCGTGCAGGTGCTCCAAGCTTCGCCGGATCTTGCCGCGTGGACCGAGGCGGCGGTGTTTCACGGCGGCGCGTTCGACTTCGCCGACGTGACGGCGCCCACGAACACCGCACGCTATTTCCGGGTCGTCAGCCGGACCAAGACCGCTGCGGACGATGGCCGGAACCAGCTGACCCTGCCCGATGATCCGTTTGTGGTGCCCACCTTTGCGTCGTTCGGCGAACCGGGGGTCAACTGGGTGAAGTTCGCCATCCTGCTCGGCGACGAAACGCGCGTTTGGTTCCAGGACAGCAACAAACTTCCGTTCCACCACGATTACGCCCGGCTGCGGCTGGCGCCGTTCCTCGGGATGTCGCGCTCCGACTTCGACCAACGCACGCTGCACCGGACCAATCAGCTCGCCGTGCTCGGGGCGGTGCTGGTGCCCGGCGACGGGCGGAGCGAATTCGGCATCCAGTTCGTGGGCCGGGACGCGTTCACCCGCGACGAAGTCCTCCGGTGGCTGCGGCTGGTGAAGGCGGCCGTCCGGGCGCAAGCCGGGACCCGCGCCTTCTACCTGCCCACGTTCGAGCAGGCCGCGACCGCGCAGGCGAATCGCGACTGGCTGGCCGCGGCGGGATTTGAAGTCACGTCGTCGGAACGCTGGCTGACCAGCGCCGCGGTCTACAGCGCGGGCTGGGCGCTGGGCCGCCTGACCTACGTGCCGACGGCGGAGATCCACTCGGCCTACGCCAGTGGCCGCCTGCGCGCCACCGACATCCTGCTGACGGACGCGGTGCCGGCGGAAGTGCCGTTCGTGGCGGGTATTATCACGCTGGCCCCGGCCACGCCCAATTCGCACGTCGCCATCCTGGCCCAAGGGCACGGCGTGCCGTTCGTCTGGTTTGCCGATCCGGCG
>JBEISV010000515.1:0-3327 GCA_040375265.1 Verrucomicrobiales bacterium | reverse complement strand
CGTTACTCCTCTTACGCACCCGTTTCCGTGTTATGGACATCGCCTTCAAATGCCCCAGTTGCCACCAGGACCTCGAAGTGGACGCCGGCGCCGCCGGCCAGCAAATCGCCTGCCCCGCCTGCGCCAAATCGATCACCATCCCGGCGGCAGATGCCAACAACATGAAGATCGGCATTGCCGCCCACGCGTCGGCGGCCTCCAAGGAGGAGAAACATTTCTCCGTGCCGGTCACCGAGAAGCCCGTTGAACTGCTGATCAAGAAAGCCCTGCCGCCGCTGGAATCGGCCGTGAAGGACGGCAGCAAGAAGCTTCGAACCAAGACCATCCGCCACATCGACTGCAAGGAGGTCGGGCACGACAACTTCGACAACGTGGTCAGCGAGGTCCTCGGCAAGATCGGCGAGGAGAACATCGTGAGCATCACGACGATCAGCTACAGCTACATTGAGATGGGCACCCAGAAGCTGCTGGTCGACTTCGGCGTGATGATCATCTACCGCGGCTGAGTTGTTGACCGCCGGACGCCCCGGCCGGGTTCACGGCAACGCTTCCAGCGTGAGGTTCCGGTAGCTGATCTCCGTCTTGCCGCCGCCGTGGACTTGCAGGCCAATCCGGCCGAACTGGGGAATCGCAGCGTCCGCCTCGGTGTATTCCACCATCTGCACGCCGTTGATCTTGAGCACCACCCGACGTCCTTCCGCGCGGATTTCGTAGTCGTTCCAGGCGCCCGGCTTGACCGCTTTCTTCACGTCGGCCTCGGCCGGTTTGGCCATCACCTTGTTCCGGCGTGACTCGTCGTAGATGGCGCCAAACCAGCCTTCGCCGATGTCCGCCTGGTAGCCGATCATCTCGCTGTCGTTGGGCACCCGCTGGCTGCGAATCTGCACACCGCCGTTCACGAACCCTTCCGTGCCGGTGATCTTGAATTGCAGCCGCAGGACAAAGTTCGTGAAGGAACCGCTGGTCGCGAGGAACTCGTTGCGCGGCACCGTTGTGGTCAGCGATCCGCCCACCACCGCGCCTTCGCGGATTTGCCACGTGCGGTTGGTGTCACCATCCCAGCCGGCGAACGACTTGCCGTCGAACAAAGGGACAGGCCCGGCCGCAATCAATGGGGATGAACCAAGGAACGATGCCAAGGCAGCGACGACCGGCAGCAAGCGGGGAGTTTTCATGCGGTAAAACTGCACCGCCACCACGGCCGAAGTCGAGCCCGGCTTCGGCCACCGCCGAGTTTCAAACCGGTGGCAGCATGCCGCGCTTCCGGAGCATCGCTTCCATGACCATGTCCATCGCGTGGTCCGCCAACGGTTTGGTGACCTCGTCGAGCTGGGCCGTGGCGGCCTTCAGCCGGGTGGGGTCGCCGGTCTTGGTTTTGGGATTCTCCAAGGCGAGCACGGTCTCGACTTCTTCAAGCGCCGCGTTGAGTTGCTGGCGGTATTCGGGATCCAGCTCCGCGTCGTATTCGGCCATCGTCTTGCGCGTGGCGGTGATGGTTTCACCGGCGCGCAGCTTAGCTTCGATCCATTGGCGGGCGCGCAGGTCGTCGAAGGCGTTTTCCACCGACTCCTCGATCATCTTGTTGACCTCGGCATCGCTGACGTCCACGGCGGACTTCATCTCCACGACTTTCTGGTGGCCGGTCTTCACGTCGCGGGCGAGCACGTGGAGGATGCCGTTGGCGTCGATCTCGAACTGCACGCCGACCCGGGGAACGCCCTTGGGCGCCGACTCGAACTCCAGCTCGAACCGGCCCAGCGACCAATTGTCGCGGGCCCGTTCGCGTTCGCCCTGAAGGACGTGGATGAGCATGGAGCGCTGGTTGTCCACAGCCGTGGTGAACAACTCGCCGGCCTTAACCGGGATGGTGCTGTTGCGGTGGATGATCACGTTCATCAGCCCGCCAAACGTCTCGATGCCGAGCGACAGCGGCGTGACATCAAGCAGCAGCATGCTCTTGAAGCCGCCCGAAAGGATCTCGGCCTGAATCGCGGCGCCGAGCGCGACGGCTTCGTCGGGATTTTGGCCCGTGTTCAGCTGGGGGCCCGAAGCCGTGTGGTATTCATCACCGAGGCGGACCTCACCGCGGGTCTCGGCAAACTCGGCGCAACCGAACCACTCCGAGACGAGCCGGCGAACCAGCGGCATCCGCGTCTGGCCGCCGACGAGGATGACTTGGTTCAAGTCCTTCGCCTCCAGTTTTGCGTCGGCGAGTGACCGCAGGCAATGGCCCTTGGTGCGTTCGATGATATCGCGGGTCAACCGTTCCAGTTCCTCGCGGGTGAGCCGGTAGCTGAAGCTGAAGTCGGCGGTGAGGAACGGCATCGACACTTCCACCTCAGTCTCGGAGCTGAGCCGGATCTTGGACTGCTCGGCGACTTCGCGGATGCGGCTCAGCAGACCGTGGGTTTCCGTGCCGGTGAGCTTCGGCCCACCGGCTTCGGCGATTTTCTGGGCGAGGAAATCCGTCAGGCGTTTGTCGAGATCGTCGCCGCCCAGACGGGTATTTCCGTTGGTGCTGAGCACCTGAAAGACGCCTTGGTTCAATTCGAGGATCGAGAGGTCAAACGTGCCCCCGCCGAGGTCGTAAACGGCGATCTTGGCGCGGTCCTTCAGCTTATCGAGGCCATAGGCCAGCGCAGCGGCAGTGGGCTCATTGACGATCCGTTCAACCTTCAGGCCCGCGAGTTCGCCGGCGCGGATGGTCGCGTTGCGCTGCGCGTCGTTGAAGTAGGCCGGCACCGTGATTACGGCGCGGGTGACGGCTTCGCCGAGCGAGGCTTCCGCGTCCTGTTTCAGCTTCTTCAGTATCTCCGCCGAGATTTCCTCGGGCGTCCAAGCGCGGCCATGGAGCGGGATCGTGACGGGACCGGTGCCTTCGCCCTGCACGGGATAGGTCACCAGCATGTCCTCGCGAGGAATGTCGCTGCCGCGGCGGCCCATGAAGCGTTTCACGGAATAAACCGTCTCGGCCGGCTTCAGCACCCGCACCCGGTTGGCCCGGTGGCCGACGATGGGGTCGGAATCCGGTCCCGGAACATGCACCACCGACGGCGTTAACCGCAGGCCCTCGGCATCCGCGATGACATACGGGATACCGCTGTCCACGACTGCGACGAGCGAATTGGTGGTGCCGAGATCAATGCCGACAATCTTGCTCATGAGCGCGCGGAAGGTGGGTGACGGAGGCGCATCCGGCAAGGTGCTCTCCGGTCGCGGCTACCAACGCGAAAACGCCCGGCCAAACCTAGGTTCGGCCGGGCGTTCGCAGTTTCCTAGTCGACGGGGGCTAGAACTTCTTGGGCTTGCTCCCGGAAGGCTCCGGTT
>JBEISV010000415.1:0-4407 GCA_040375265.1 Verrucomicrobiales bacterium | reverse complement strand
CGCCTCGGTGAGCGTTTCCCCGTCAATCCGGAGGCTGAGTTCCCGCGCGTCGTCCAAGGCCACGCCGGCAAAGACGACTTCCACGAGGTTATTGCCGAGATTCACGTCATTGCTGGCATTGCCATCCAGGTCGAAGGCGGAATTCGCCGCCGTCGGCGCATTGGTGGTCGCAACCGGGGTGGAGACGACGACCTGCGGAGTGACCCCCAGTTTGGTTTCGAACGGCTTTTCCAGGAATCCTTCGGCAATCAGCACCGTCGAGTCCCAGGCAGCTTGGTTGGTCGCCGTCAGGGTTCCGCCCGCAGCCCCGCCGAACTTGCCATACTTGCCGAAATAGAGCATCGCCGCCGACTTGACCGCATTGCAGTTCAGCACGGTGCTGTTGACGCGGGCGTCGTTGATGGCGGAAAAAACGCGGGGCACCAGCAGCGAGGCCAGCAGGGCGATGATTGCCAGCACACCGATGATTTCAATCAGGGTGAATGCCTGGCGGTGCGGGGAGTAAGTCCGGAGTTTCATTGAGTAGTAATTGGAGTCGAACGTGCTTTCTCGGGGCAAAGATTGACCGGCCGGCGCGACCTCAACTACCGCCAACCGTGGTTACGGTCCCCGGGGCCGCCCCACTGCGGCCCGGGCAACGCTCAAGCGAGCCGCACCAGGGGCGAAGCCGGGCTGCCCAACCGGGTTGTGGCCTCGGGAAAAAACTACGCCGCATATGGGATGACCGCCGCCGCCCGGCACCGGTCCCATCGGGCGGGACGGGGCCGGCCGGGGCGGTCGTGAGTAACCATCCGCAGGTAGCCGCCACCGGGCGGGCCGGCGCGAATTCGAGGCCGGATTCAGCCGGCGGGCGTCCGGCGAGGCGAGGAACGTCGCGACCGCGGTGCCCGCCACCGGGTGCCGGTCAGGCATCGGGCCGACTCCCCGGCCAACCTTCCAATCGTGAGTATGGCGGCTCCGATTCCGGGGAGCTCCCGCCGCGGCGGGAGCGGGCGGCCGGGTCATCGAACCGCCAAGTGTGCGGCGGCTCCGACCGGATCAGGGTGCGGCCGCTTCCGTCAGCGCGGCGGCCAAGTCGTCCGGGGTCCAATCGGAGCCATCAAAGAAGCGATGTATCCGCCCACGGGCATCGATGACGATGGTCCGCAGGTTGTGGCTGAAGCTGCCGTCCGCCCGGGAGAACTGGAAGTCCAGCCGGGGCGCAAGCTCCTCCAGCAACGTCGGCTCCACCGAAGCAAACAGCCAGCGATCCGGATTGTCCGCCCGATAGGTTCGGGCGTAGCGGGTGAGCACCTTGGGCGAATCAAATTCGGGATCGAAGCTCAGGGACAGGAACTGCCAATTCCGGGGGCCTTGTGGCCGGGCCAGCAGCTGTTGCCGGGCCCGGGAAAAATGCTTGGACATCCGGGGACAGAAGTTGGGCAGCGGACACCGGGTGAAAATGAACGTGAGCGCGATGGCGCTGCCCCGGAATTCCTGCAGGGTGCGGCTGCGGCCCTGCTCGTCGAGCAGGTCCAGTCCGGGCAGGCTGTCACCTATCTGAAAGGGCGCCGGTCGCGGCGGCGGCCCGGGCGCTGCCGGGGCCTGCCCCCCGGGGGGCGCCTGCCCCCGCCGGCGCAGCTGGTCAATCCAATGATCCTCTTCCGTCACGTGCAACCGGAACTCCACGTCGTCGCCCTCCCGGATCGGCGCCAGTTCGGCCGGGTTCGGCACCGTGAAATTCATGGTCATCCGGGGCATGAATCCGGGGATCGCCTCGTGGCGGATGGTCACCGTTTTCCGGTCCGGGGCAATCGCCCGGACGATACCCCGGGCCGGATGGCTGTCCACGGCCGCGGCGGGCGTTTCGCGGCGCAGCTCCGCGAGGAAATTCGTCACCGAGCCCGGGGTTGCCGGGCTCAAGCCATCGAAATAGCCCCGCACCGCCCCCTGTCGATCCACGACCGCAATCCGGTCCACCCCGAGGAAATCGCCCGGCCAGGCCGGCCCCTTGGCCTCCCCGAGGCTGGGTTGGGACGCCCCCGCGGGACGACGCTCAAGGAAGGTGCCTTCCAGCAGTTCATTCACCGCCGATTTGCGCCCCGTCAGGAAATGCCAGGCGCGGCCATCCACCTTGAACTGACGGGCAAACTCGGAGAGCACGCGAACGGTGTCGCTGCGGGGATCCACGGTCACCGACAGGAGGAGCACATCCGGTTGGTCGGCCGTCAGCCCATGGACCGCCTCCATCTGCCGGCTGACCCGCACGCAGGTGTTGCCGCAGCCCGTGAACACGAAGCTGACGACGACAAAACGGTTGGTCAGGTCGGCATGGGAAACCCGCCCGCCCGCCTGGTCGGTCAGCTCGAACTCGACCATTCGCCGTGGTCGGTCCGGCCGCTGCGGCGAAACCGGGGATGCCTCCGGAATTGCCTGCGGCGGGGGCGCGATCGCGCCGGCTCCGGCCGCGGCAGCCGGGAGGGCGAAGCCGACGGCCACTGCCAATGCCGCCATCCTGCGGGATAACGGTCTCAACCACTGGGCCATATTTCTGTTCCTGATCCGGCTAGCGACCGGCACGGCCGGCGGTTGGACGATGTGTCGTCGGCCAATCCCAGCATCTCGCTCCTGTGTCCCGGGTTTATGACGCTGACCGCGCCAGTCGCCTTAAACTTTGCGCGGTTCAGGGAGCGACCGTCCGGTAGAAGCGGTGCGTTACGGTCTCGTCCTCATCGGCCAGGAATTCGCCGTCACCGTTGTCATCCGTTTCGGTCTCGCCCACGGTGCTCCAGCCGTCCTCCAATCGGTCGGACTGCTCGACCCGGACCCGCTTGCGCCGGTCTTCCTTCAGCTTGAACCGCAGCTTTTTCCCCTCCCGGTCCACCTTGACCGTCCTGGGGCGGTCGGAGAGCTCCAGGGTTTTCCAGGCATCCTCCTGGCGCACCAGCAATTCGTCCTCCGAATCACCCGTCGAGGGTTTCCGGTCGGGGATGATCGGACCGGCCTTCTGGCTGCCGACCGCCGCCGGGAACTGCAGGGAAAAGAAGAAGTTTTCGGGCAGGACGTTCGCCACATTGTAGGCGAAGCTGACACTGACCGCCGCGCCGTTCAGGCGCACATCGATCTCCTGGCTATGGAGCAGGTCGCCGGGCTGACCACCCCGATTCCGCTCGTAGACCCGGAAAATCAACCCGCCCGTCTGCGCGTAGTTGGCGTAATATTCGAACCGGATGCCGGCGATGACGGCCGCCCCATCCTCCAGCTCGATATCGTCGGCCACCTCGGCGGAGGTGGGGTAATAGTAATTGCCGCCCGCCAGCACTGAATAGGCCACCTCCGGACTGCGGTCCGGCCGGTCGTAAGTCAGGAACGTGGCCTGGAAGTTACCGTCCAGGCTGTTGGCGGAAACGCCGACTCCGAGGGCGGCAAAAATGGCGAACAACGCTTTTTTCATCCGAAGTATTGAACTCGATTTCAGGCTGATTTCCACAGGACAACATTGGTTACTCCGCCGGCTACCCAGTCTTGAAACCGCTTACTGCGGGTTCGCGGCCGGCAGCTCAACGGGGCCCAAGGCGACGCTGCCGCCCTTGCCACCCACGGCCGGGAGGTATTCCCACCGGTCACGATGGATACCCAATCGTGATGATCCATCGACTTTCCCGGCGGCTCCCCGGCGCACGCCGTGGGGCAACAGCAAGGACGGGTGGTCGAACGGTGCCCGCTCCCACCGCACCCGCTCATCCGTGAGCGAGCGCAGGAACGCGGCGAGATCACCGCGCTGGCCGGCGGTGAGGCCCAGCGGTTCCATGTCGATGTGCAGCGAGGGTTCGCGGCGCGCATCGAAATTGCCCCCCTGATTGTAGAAGTCCAACACCTGCTCCAGCGTGGCGGCGCTGCCGTTATGGAAATACGGCCCGGTCAGCTCCACGTTGCGCAGGCCGGGAGTCTTGAACGCGCCCGCGATGCCCACCGGCAACTTGGCGGCGGAGCTCGGCGAGAGCACCGGCTTCCGGGCGTAGTTCAGCGGGAGCGGGAACGTGAATTCCAACGGCCTCACCTCGAAGGGATCCACGTTGGGGACGCCCGTCAGCCAGCGTTGGAACTGGGCCGAGAAGGACAGGGTCGCGCCCCACGGATCGGTTCCGGCCACACCGGAATCATTTCGGGACGGGCTCACGCCGATATTGTAGTAGCCGGCATCGTAGAAGACGATTTGTCCGGCCCGGTTCAGCATGCGTTCCAACGCCTGTTCGGGCCGCTCTGGCTGGGTCTCCGCCAATTCAGGGGCCGCCACCTCGGGTGCCCCCAGGGGTTCTACCCCCCCGCCCAAGGCCTCGGGCAACCCCGTGACGGGATCTTGTGCGACCGGAACCACATCCACGACCGGGAACTGGCTCCACACGGTCCGGCCGGCCTGGCGCGCGG
>JBEISV010000685.1:0-1581 GCA_040375265.1 Verrucomicrobiales bacterium | reverse complement strand
GGTTGTAATGGGGATTTACGGGTGGACGCTGACTGCATCACCGCAAAAGCCAATGAAACAACGCGGGACGGTGTGTAGGATATTTATGCGGGATGTCTCGGCGCCATTGTCTGCACATCTGACCAACTATTCATCGTTTGATGGGCGTTCGTTTCAGGGTGAACTGGTCGCGATGGATAACGTGGGACTCTCCATGAAGCCGACTGGCGTCACCAACGTGACTTTGTGGTTTCCAACAGACCAGCTAAGCGCAGTTGAATTCGTGAAATAGCAGCCACGCTGTTCATCCCAATGCTCACCATCCCCGGACCCTCCAGCCGCTTCTGTGATGGGCTTTCACGCCGGAATTTCCTGCGCATTGGCGCGCTGGGCATGGGCGGGCTGGCGTTGCCGCAGTTGCTCCGCGCCGAGGCCGCGTCGGGACTGCGCTCCGGGCACAAGGCGGTGATCATGGTCTACCTGCCGGGCGGGCCGCCGCATCAGGACACCTTCGACCTCAAGCTCGACGCGCCGGCGGAGATTCGCGGCGAGTTCAAGCCCATCCCGACCACGGTGCCGGGCTTCCAGATCTGCGAGCACCTGCCGCTGCTCGCGAAGCAGGCGCACCGTTACGCAGTCATCCGCTCGATCAGCGACGCCATTGATGACCACTCCGACTTCATGTGCCAGACTGGCCGGCGCAAGAACCAGCAACCGCCCGGCGGCTGGCCCACGTTCGGCGCCACGGTTTCGCGGGTGCTTGGTGCGGCCGATCCGGCGGTGCCCGCCTTCGTGGGACTTGAACCGCGGATGCAGCATCGGCCTTACAACGCCGCCAATGCCGGTTACGCGGGCGTGTCGCACGACGCCTTCCGCCCGGCCGCCGACGCCAAGTCCGACATGGTGCTCAACGGCATCACCACCGAGCGCCTCGCCGACCGCCGCGCGCTGCTGGCCTCGTTCGACCGCTTCCGCCGCGACGTGGATTCCAGCGGCCTGATGGCCGGCCTAGATGGCTTCAACGAACAGGCGTTCGGAATGTTGACCTCCAGCCGCCTGCTCGAAGCGCTGAACGTGGAGAAGGAATCCGCCGTCCTTCGCGAGCGTTATGGCAAAGGCGACGCCAAGGTCCACGGTGACGCCGCGCCGATGCTCAACGAGCAGTTCCTCATCGCCCGCCGCTTGGTCGAGGCCGGGGCCCGCTTCGTGACCGTCGCCTACGGCTTCTGGGACTACCACGGCAACAACTTCGGCAACGCCCGCAACGACCTGCCTTTGCTCGACCAGGCCCTCAGCGCGCTGATCGCCGACCTGCATGACCGCGGCTTGGACCAGGACGTGAGCGTGATCTGCTGGGGTGAATTCGGCCGCTCGCCGACGATCAACAAGGACGCCGGACGCGATCATTGGCCGCGGGCGAACTGCGCCGTGCTGGCCGGCGGCGGCATGAAGGTCGGCCAAGTCATCGGCGCAACCGACCGCCTCGGGGGCGAACCCAGCGAACGCCCGGTGCAATTCGGCGAAGTCTTCGCCACGCTTTACCAGAACCTCGGCATCGACGTGAACAAGACGACCATCCCGGACCTGACCGGCCGTCCGCAG
>JBEISV010000514.1:0-3345 GCA_040375265.1 Verrucomicrobiales bacterium | reverse complement strand
TGGCGACGTCCCAGATGAGGGCATGGGCGCTGCCGAGGGTGGTGCCGTCGCGGTTGAGGCCGATGGCCGAGCCGACGATCTGGAGACCGTCGGTGGCATTGGCCTGCCCGCCGGCATTCACGAAAGGAATGGGGAGCACGGTGGCGCTGGCGGCGGTGTCGCTCCAGGCGATGGGGATGTTGCGATTGCCCGTGCTGGCGCTGGCGGCGGAGCCAACCTGAAGATTGCCGGCGAAACCACTAACGGTGGAGCGACCGGGACCAACGATGGCGTCGGGATGGAGATCGACGGCGTCGTCACCGGTCCAGAGGGTGGCGCGGCCTACGAAGGCGTTGGCCACCGAACTGGCGTAGCCAGCGGCCAGTCCAGCGCTCGCGGAACTGGCGGCGCCGGAGCCATTCGGTGTGAGGTCCACGGCGGTGTAGGTCTGGGCAGAAACGGCACCCGCAGCTAGCAGCGCGACGCAGGGAATCAAGGACAGGCGGTTCATGGGATGTATGACAATGTTGATAACGTGGGCGCAGCCTTTGCTGCCTGGACGAGGCCAGTTCGCGAATTGGGCCACCCGGCCCTTCCGCAAAGCGGATTTCACGGGCTAGAGACATGACCGGGGCGGTTGGTTCCCGGAAACGTTGGATTTTTTCACGCCGCAAGACGCTGCCCGGCGATCGTCCAATGTGGAGGGCGGCTCCAGTCTGGTGGGCCCGAGCTCGGTGCATACTGCCGACGTTACTTCTGGAAACGTGCCCCTCGCACCGAGCCCTGGCAGCCGCCCCAAGACGCGCTCATCCGGCCTCAAAAAGACGAAGGGGGCGTGAGCTCGCGCCCACGCCCCCGACGACTCAATGGCGATTACTCCCAGTCGGTCTGCCCGCCAGTGCCGCACCGGCTTTTGCCACCCAGCCGGCAGGGAATCGCCGAAAGACTTACCGGCACCGCATCGTCCCGTAGTCGCCCTTGAAAAGGCCCGGCTTGTAGAGGAAGCTGAACTTGGACTGGCAGGTGGCGCTGGCGAACTCGATCTCGACCGAACCGTTCGCACCCCCGCTCTTCTTGATCACAGATTCAAATCCAGGCTCGGGAACAACGGATAGGATCGTGGTGACGATCTTCAGTTGGCCGCTGACCGTGACCTGGTCCATGCGTAGCGAAACCGTCCCGGAATAGCTCGCACCGTCATCAGAATAGCCGACGTGGTCCGTGAAGTAGACCGTGGCGCCGTCCACGATCCATTCGGCCTTGGCCTCTGTGGTGAGCAGCGGCAGGAAGCAAAAGAGCAGGGAGGCAATCAACGCCGCCCACAATGAACGACGAGGTGTGGCTGGTGGTTTCACGGCCTGACGATGCTGGCCGGCGTTATTTTCGTGTTGGATCGAGGAGGGATGCTTCATTGGATCGATGATGTGTTTTTGTCGCTGCGCGCGGCCGCCAATCGGGATCTACCCGGTGGCAACCCTGGCTGATGGGCCATCCACACAGCGGA
Organism: Verrucomicrobiales bacterium; assembly: GCA_040375265.1. Lineage (GTDB taxonomy): Bacteria > Verrucomicrobiota > Verrucomicrobiia > Limisphaerales > UBA9464 > CAIWAH01. Next base: position 1,862 of record JBEISV010000514.1, on the reverse strand, counting down.
TTTCACGGGCAAGAGGCACGACTGGAGCGGTTGGTTCCGGGAAACGTTGAGAATGTTGCGTGCCGCTCCAAGCCGGGCATTTCAGACGGCTAACCACCTTCCCGATTCCGCTCCAAACTTTCCGGGAACCTTTTACCGTGCCCGTGCCTCGCATGAGTAAGTGGCAGTGAATGCAGAGTGAATTAACCTTTGATGAACTGGTGGAGCGCTTCAGTGAGCCGCTCTTCCGATTTGCGATGAGCCTGACCCGAACACCGATGGATGCCGAAGATCTCGTCCAGCAGACCTTTCTGACCTGGGCCGAGAAAGGGCATCAATTGCTCGATCCGGCCAAGGTGAAGTCGTGGTTGTTCACCACGCTGCACCGGACCCACCTCGGCGGCCAGCGCCGGGTGGTCCGCTTTCCCCACGTGGAGATCGAGGAGGCGGAGGCCGAACTGCCGGTGATCGAACTGGACCTCGTCGAGCGGCTCGACGGCGAAAGCCTGGTGGAGCTGCTCGGCCAGGTGGATGAGCAGTATCAGGCCGCGGTCGCACTTTTTTATCTCGAGGACTCCAGCTATCCCGAGATCGCCGAAACGCTGGAAATCCCGCTGGGCACCGTGAAGTCGCGGATCGCCCGGGGAATCGCCCAACTCAAGCAGCTCGTCGCCCGCCAGGGCGCCGACGCCAGCCGCCGATTGTCCGGAGGTGCTCGATGAACCGCCTAACCGCCCGTCAGATTCTGGAACGGTTCCGCCCGGGAACCGAGGTGACTGCCGAAGATACCGAACTGCGGACCGCGCTGGAGTTGGCGCAGTCCGACGCCGAATTGGGCGAATGGTTTCGCCGGCACTGTGAGTTTCAGGACGCCATGAAGCGCAAGGTCCGCAGCGTGGTCGTCCCTGCAGATCTGAAGGCCAAGATTCTCGCGCGACGAAAAGAGGAACAAAAAATCGTCGCCTTTCCGGGACTGCGCTGGCGCCGGCCGGAATGGCTGGCCGCGGCCGCCGGTTTGGTCCTGTGCCTTGCGCTGGCCGGCTTCTGGTTGTCGTCGGACCGGGTGCCGGATTCGTTCGCGGATTATCGCGCCCGCATGGTGCGGAGCGTCCTGCGCGAATACCGCATGGATGTCCGGGCCAGCGAGATGGCGGCCGTGCGCGGCTTCATGAAGGCTAAAGGCGCGCCGGACGACTTTGTGATTAGTGGCGGGCTGGCCAAGCTGGAGCTGGCGGGCGGCGGATTCCTCGTCTGGCGCAGCCAACCGGTGTCAATGATCTGCTTCAAGCAGGGTCAGGCGGGCATGTCGTATCTTTTTGTGCTGGATCGCGCCGGCACCAAGGAAGCTCCCCCGGCCGAACCAGAAATCGTCACCGTCAATGGCCGGTCCAGCGCCGCCTGGACCGCCGGGAACCGGATCTACCTGCTGACCGGCGCGGAAGGCGTGGACGTGCGTTCGTTGCTCTGACTACTGGGGCTGGCGGAGCACGCTGGTGCGCTCCATGAGCCAGTCGAAGTCGATCCGCCCGGCCGCGGGCACTGGAAACGGCAGCGCGGCCGCATCGGGCCGGTTCTTCGGCCGAGTGACCGCGGACCGCCAGACATGGGACTCCGCATGGCCATCGGCAAACACCAGGCTCGCCGCTCCGCCATGGTTTGAGGCCGGCAGGTCGGTCCACTCGGCCCGGCTGACCCGGTTCAGGAAATAGCCGTCATTCACGCTGTCCGGGTGTTCTTCCGTATAGACGAACAACTGGGACGGCAGGGCCACCTGAGTGAGCTGGAAGAACTGCCGGTATTCCGGATTGTTCACGTTGAAACCGTTGGTCGTGTATTCGCCGGCATTGCCCATCATGGCGTTCATCGAGGTGCTCCGCACCCGC
>JBEISV010000248.1:0-6803 GCA_040375265.1 Verrucomicrobiales bacterium | reverse complement strand
GAAATCTCACACGGAGCCAATGCGGCGTCAGGCGCGATTTAAGCCGACCGCACTTTGCCGTTCCGGTTGAAGAATCGGGCTTCCCACCGGGTCTGAGGGCGGCCAAAGATTTCCCATTCCATGAAACGTCTTTCCCTGCTGCCTCTCGCCCTCGCCTCGGCCCTCGCGGCTCACGCCGAAAAATCCATCGTCCTCTGCGCCGGCTCCCGCAGCCACGGCAAGGGCGAACATGAATTCCGCGCCGGCTGCCTGCTTCTCGCGGAGGCACTGAACCGGTTGCCCGGTTATCGCGCCACCGTCGTCAGCAACGGCTGGCCGGCCGATGTCGCCGTGCTGAAGTCCGCCGACGCCATCCTGCTCTATGCCGACGGCGGGGACGGACATCCCGCGATCAAGCCGGAGCGCCTCAAGTTGCTCGACGAACTGGCCGCCAAGGGTGTCGGCATCGGCACCGCGCACTACGGCGTCGAGGTGCCCAAGGGCGATCCGGGCCTCGCGATGCTCCGCTGGACGGGCGGCTACTTCGAGACGTTCTGGAGCGTGAATCCGCACTGGAACGCCGAGTTCAAGACCTTCCCGAAGCACACGGTCGCCAACGGCGTGAAGCCCTTCGAGATCAACGACGAATGGTATTACCATATGCGCTTCACCCCGGACATGAAGGGCGTCACGCCGATCCTCAGCGCCTTGGCCCCGAAGGAGACCCTGAACCGGCCCGACGGCCCGCACTCTGGCAATCCGTGGGTCCGCGCCTCGGTGGCCAAGGGCGAACCACAGCACCTCATGTGGGCCTTCGAGCGCGACAATGGCGGCCGCGGCTTCGGTTTCACGGGCGGCCATTTCCACAAGAACTGGGCCGACGAGAATTTCCGCAAGGTCACCCTCAACGCCATCGTCTGGATCGCGAAGGGCGAAGTGCCGGCGAATGGCATCGACTCGAAGTTCAGCCCCGAGGAGTTGAAGGCGAATCTCGACGCGAAATAGCCCCGGGGCGGCGGGCGTGATCCGCGAGGGCGCCTTTTTCTGATCGGCTCCTGTCCGGAATTCGCGCCGGCGGGTAACCCACTCCGATGAACGGGCCGACCGACCAAGAACTGCTGGCCAGCTACGCGGAGACGCGGGCCGAGGCGGCGTTCGGTGAACTGGTCCGCCGGCACGTGGACCTCGTCCATTCGGCGGCCCGCCGGCTCGTGGTCGATCCGCACCTTGCCGAGGACGTCACCCAGTCCGTCTTCGTCGCGCTGGCCCGGCAGGCGGCCGAAGTGAACGGTCGGCTGACGGCGGGAGTTCCGCTTTCCGGCTGGCTGCATCTCACCACCCGCAACCTCGCGGCGAAGGTGGTCCGTGCCGAGATGCGTCGCCGTGACCGCGAGCGGGAAGCCTTCGCCATGCAGAAGCCCGAAACGGAAGCCGACGAGGCGGTCTGGAGCCGCATCGCGCCGCACTTGGACCACGCGCTGGCCGAACTGTCCGATCCCGACCGCGACGCGCTGTTCCTCCGGTTCTTCGAACGGAAGACGGCCCGCGAGATCGGCACCCGGCTGGGCACCAGCGAGGAGGCGGCCCAGAAGCGCATCAGCCGCGCGCTCGAACGGTTGCGGGCGGTATTCGTGGCCCGCGGTTTGGCGGTGCCCGTGGCTTCGTTGGGCGGCGTGCTTACCGCCAATGCGGTGCAGGCCGCTCCCGCCGCCCTCACCGGCGCGGTGCTTGCCGCCGTCGGCGTTGCCGGGACCGCGGTTTCCGGCGTCGGGCTTTTCCACCTTATGACCACTGCCAAACTCAAACTCGTCGTCGCCGCGACGATCGCCGCCGGCGTGGCGGTCACCGTCGGGCTCCAGCGTCGGGAAAACCGGCAACTTCAGGGCGAGGTGTCGGCCCTGCGCGCCCACGCCGCCGCCCAAGCGACCGTGCAGCCCATCACGAGCGTCGCTCCTGCCGATGGCGCGCGATTGGATGAACTGCTCCGCCTGCGCGGTGAGGTCGCCCAACTCCGCCGCCAGCAGCAGGAATTGATTGCCCTGCGGGCCGAAAACCGGCAGCGCAAGACGGCGACACCGGCCCGGGATCAGTCCGTGCCCACTGAGGATCCGCAACGGGAGGAATTCATGCAGCGGGGTATCGCGAAGATGCTGTTCGCCAAGCACTGGACCCAGGCGTTCTTCCTCTACGCCGAGGCGAACGGAGGCGTGTTTCCCGAGTCATTTGACCAGGCCCGCAAATACTACCCTGAGCAGACCGAGTTGCCAGCAGGCGCCGAGGTCCCAGCGGAGCAGGATTTCGAAATCCTGTTCAGCGGACCGCTGGCGCAGGTTTCCAACCCGGCCTCGGCCATCGTGCTCCGTGAAAAGACGCCCTTCGCCAACTTCGGGCGACCGGGCGTTTCGCGCACCTACGCGTTCGCCGACGGACACAGCGAGATCAAAAGGTCCGAGGACGGCAACTTCGAGGAATGGGAACAGACCCGGCAGCCGGTGCTTAAGGAACCCCGGGGTGGCGCCCAATAGTTCGGCAGCCGCCGCCGTTCAAGGCGTCGGTCCCGAATCCGGCACCACTTGGGCGAAGTAGGGCAGGCTGCCAGCCTGCCCGTGGTGTTGGTTGACTCCACCATGATTTCGCGCGGGTCGGCGCAGCGGGCAGGCTGGCAGCCCGCCCTACTCCGGCTTTACGGGTTCGGCTCCGTCGGAGGTTTGTCGATGAAGATGGGCAGCATCCGTTCCCGCTGTTCAGGATACGCCTGGAAGAATTCCTCCACCAGTGCCCGGGCTTCCTGGGTGCGACCGCTCCGGTCGAGCAATTGCCCGAGCTTGAACACCGCTTCGGGATTTTCGGGCGAAATCTGCCGGGCCAACCGGAAGGTGGCCTCCGCCTGGGCCAGGTGACCGTGGGATTCCAGCAGGTTGCCGCTGGCCACCGCGTCGTGGGAATACGACTTGAGCGCCACGGGCGAGGCCATCGTGGTGGAATCGCAGAGGATTTCCCCGGCCGCCTGTTCCCAGTAGGCGAGGGTTTCGCCGGCGCGGGCGGCGGTGAGGTCGTTGCCCTCGGCTTTCGCCCGGAGTTCCATCAACGGTCCGAGCGGTAGCGCGTCGGAGTAGGTGCCGGCGAGCGGCGACGATTCTTGGAGGGCGAAGGATAGGTCCGGGTTTTTGTCCATCAGGCCGGTGAGCAGCTTTTCGTTGATCGCCATGACGGCGACCTGACCTCCGACCGAGACGCGGCCGTCTTCGCTCAGCGTCACCTGTTCGCCGGGGCGAAGCTGCTTGGGCTCGTCCGGGAAATCGCGGTCGTGGGCGGCCCGGAGGCTCGCGTCGGCGACGTAGGCGGCGAAGGCCTGCTGGCTATCGTTGGCCTTCAAGGCCTGGAACCGCTCGCCGTATTGCGCCGCCACGTAGTCGAGGTAGGCGGCATCCGCGAGCGCGTTCTGGGTGAGGATGATGTGGCGTTCGCCGCCGGAGGTGTCGTTGAGCAGTTCGGGAATCCAGCGGCCGTTGTCGGTGCCGCCGACATAGACCATGCCTGGCCGCAGCGAATCGAGGATGGCATTGCCGTAGTTGAGCAACTGCTGGGCGGGCCATTCGTGGACCTGCTCCGCCGCACCGAAGGCGTCGAGGATGGCGGGCCAGAGCTTGGAAACTTCGGGCGTGCGCCCGGAATGCTGGCTGCCCGAGGTGTCGCCACCGTGGATCTCGGCGAAGGCGGCCGAAATGCGGTCCCAGTCACCGGACTCAACGGCGGCGAAGAAGCGCTCCACCCCATCGGGCACGGTGATGCAGTGACGGCGGGCGAGGGCGTGGGCCAGTTCCCGGCGGGAACGGGCGAACTGCGCAAGCTTGGCCGCCACGATCTCCTCGGCCTTCGGGTTGGGCGCGGAACTGACGATGCGCGGCCGGGCATTGGTGCGGATTTCCGGACGTGCCGGCGGTGCCTTTGCGGGGCGGACGGGTTCTGCCGAAGCCGCCGCCGGCGTTTGTTCCTGTGTCGGCGGGCGTAGCAGGCGCAACAGCGCGAGGGCGAGGCAGGCGATCAGGGCGGACCCGAGCCAGCGTGAAGCCGGCTGGGGACGGTCAGACGAAGACGTTTTCGGCGAGTGCATCCAGTGAGAAGGGGGAGCCCCTCGATACTGATGACACCGCAGGGGCGGGAATTTGTATGAACCCGAACTCGGAAATGAAACGCACGCAAAGACGCAAAGAAGACGGCGCTCGCCCTGGCTTTGCGCCTCCGCGCCTTTGCGTGAGCCAATTCTTTGACCGCGGATTGCGCTATCGGTCGAGCAGCGACTCCGATTCTAGTCTTGCCGCAAAGTCCGCAATTACCTGCACGCTTGGATTAGGGCGTGGATCGTCCGAGGCGCAGTTGTCTTCCATAGTCCCAGTCCATCGGATGTGAAATAGGGCGCCATCGCGGTCAATGAACTCAATGCGGCTGCCTCGCACATCCAGATGCTCAAAGTAATACATGGTCACCATCTGGTCCCGAACGCGCGCGTCGTAGGATTCGGGAATCTCGAACACCCGGCCGACCAACAGTTCCGGCGAGAAGGTTGGCATTAGCCAAGAGACGATCGCGCTAGGAGTTGGCGTATATTCCTCGTCGCCGGAGATCGCCTTGCCTACGGCATCAATGTTCAGCACAACGTGCGCCATCGCACCCCCAAGCAGTCGCCTGTGGATCGGAAGGCGAGCTGGTTTGGCCCACAAGGAACAGCTCGCGGTCCCCCAGACGCTTGAGCGTTTGGGTCGGACGAAGGCCATGGTTTCGGCCGCATTCATCGTTGCCCGTTTTTACGCCGCAAAGATCCGGTCCATCTCGCCGCTCAGTTTCTTGAGCCCTTCCAGCGAGCCGCCGCCGCCCTGTTCGGCGATGCCCCAGCCGTCGTAGCCGATGTCGTCGAGCGCCTTCATCACGGCGGGCCAGTTGTTGTCGCCCTTGAGGAATTCGGCGTCGAAGCCGGCCCACTTGCCCTGCTTGTCGGACTTGGCGCGGCTGTATTCCTTGATGTGCAGCGTCTGGATGCGGTGGCCGAGGATGCGGATCCACTGCTCGGGCCACGCGTAGTGGATGATGTTGCCGATGTCGAAGTGCCACGCGACGAAGGGCGACTCGAACTCGTCGAGGTAGCGCGCGGCCTCGATCGGCCCGAGCAGGAAGTTGTTCCAGACGTTCTCGATGCTGATCTTCACGCCCAGTTCCTGCGCAAGCGGGATGGCCTTCCGGATTTCCGCCTGCGACCGCACGTAGGCGTCGGCGTAGGAGACCTTGTCGTTGACCACGGCGGGCACGAGCAGCACGGAGGGCGCGCCGTAGCGTTTGGCGTCCCGGAGCGACTGCTTCAAGCCTTCGAGACCGACTTTGCGGACCTCGGGGTTGGGGTCGGAGAGCGGCTTGGCCCAATGCGTGTGGCAGCAGACACTGCCGGCCTTGAGTCCGGTGGCGTCGAGGGCGCGGAGCATTTCGTCCACGTCCATGCCGCCCATCGGCTCGACACCTTCGAAGCCGGCTTCCTTGACCGCCTTGGCCTTGTCCATGACGGAGCCGGGCGCGCCAACGGTGCCCCACATGATGCCCTTGCGGATGCGGCGTTTGCCGGGCTTGGCGAGCGAGACGGGGATTGGGGACTTCGGCGCGGCAGTGGCGCAACCGGTGAGCAGCGGGGCGACGGTGGCGACCGCACCGGCGGTGGCGGTCAGTTGGAGGAAGTGGCGGCGGTTCATGGGCTGGAAAGTTGGCGGTGTGTGAAAAGGGCCGCCCGGTAAGGGCGGCCCGATGTTTCAGCAAGCATTCATGATCTCGGCCGGTGGGCTCAGATCAGCTTGTAGCGGCCCGGGATCGGCAGGGGCATGATGTCGAGCTTCATGTCCATGGTCCATTCGCCGTCCGGCGAGAGCTTTTCCTGCGAGTTGAGCGCCTGTTCCCAGGTGACTTCCTGGCCGGTGTAGGCGGCCATGCGGCCCATGATGCCCTGGAGCGTGCTCGACGCGAGCCAGTCGCCGTCGAAGCGGTAGGCGCCCTGGCCGCGGATCGCGCGGAAGAGGTCCTGGTGCTCGACGACATACATGTCGGGCTTCTCGCCGGAATAGCGCCAGGTCTTCTCGCCGCGGATCTCGGGGTTGTTCCAGCCGGAGCGGGCGAAGCCCTTGGAACCGACGATGTAGTCGGAATTGTCGCTGTAGCAGCCGGGAATCTGGCGCTGGGCGATCGTGGCCTGGACGCCGTTCGGGTATTTGTAAACGACCGTCATGTGGTCGTAGATGTTGCCCTCGTTGTTCGGGATCATGCGGCCGCCCGTGGCGGTGCAACTGATCGGCGGCTGGTCGTGCATCGTCCAAGCCAGCTTGTCCACGGTGTGGATGCACTGCTCGACGTAACCGTCGCCGGCCAGCCAGGAGAAGTTCATCCAGTTGCGGAGCTGCCATTCGAAGTCGCCCACGCTCGCCTTGCGGGTGGAGGCGGCGGGCATCGGCTTCACCGGGCCGGTGAGGTAGGTGCCGTAGACGCTCTTCACGTCGCCCAGCGCACCGTCGTGGATCTGCTGGTAGAGGCCGCGCCGGGGCAGGTCGCTGCGCCAGCAGAAGCCGCAGACGAAGTGCAGCTTCTTTTCCTTGGCCACCTTCACCGCGGCCATGACCTCGCGAATGCCGGCCGCATCGGTCGCGGCGGGCTTTTCGCAGAAGATGTGTTTGCCCTTCTCGACCGCGTATTTGAGGTGGGTCGGCCGGAATCCCGGAGGCGAGGCGAGCAGCACGACGTCCACTTGGTCGATGACCTTCTTGTAGCCGTCGAGGCCGAGGAAGGTGGAATCG
>JBEISV010000259.1:0-6631 GCA_040375265.1 Verrucomicrobiales bacterium | reverse complement strand
GCTTGAGACCGGTCCGGAGCAGGTCGGCGGCAACCTTGGGCTCCTGGAACCGCCGTGCGAGCGCAGCCAGGTCCACCTTGGGCGGCTGTTGGGCGCCGACCAGCAGCAGGTCGCCCGAGGAGGTTTGCCAGATGCTGACCTGCGGGAATACAGCGCTGAAGGTGCCGACAACGATGTCGAGCGTGCGGTCGTCCGTCTCGTAGACTTGGACCCATTGGGCGATGAGTCCGTCGGGTTTCAGGCGGGACCGGCAGTCTTCGTAGTATTCGCGCGAGAACACGGCCGCGACTCCGGCCATCCACGGGTTTGACGGCTCGGTCATGATCACGTCGTAGAGCCCGCCCGTGGTCTGGAGGAAACTCTTGGCGTCCTCGAGGTGCAGCCGCGTGCGGGGATCCTTCAGTGCGCCCAGGTTGGCTTCCCCGAAAAATCGCCCGGCGGCCTCGGCCACTTCCGGGGAGATTTCCACCACATCCACGCCGGCGACGGAGGAATGCTGGAGGGCGGAACCGACCGACACGCCGCTGCCCAGGCCGACGACGAGCACATTCGTGGCACCAGGGTGCAGGAGCAGGGGGATGTGGGCCACCAGGATTTGCGTGGATAGGTCGCCCTTCGAGAGGCGTCGGTCTTGCCGTTGACGCGGAGCAGGTATTGGCCGGGCACGCCCGGGCGTGATGTGTCGAGCACCGCCACGGTCGAGCCGGCGCCGTCGCGGTGGTAGGCCACGTTGATGGCGGCAACGCCCGCGCGGTATTCCGCGATGGTGACGGGTGGCCGTTCGGAGCGCCACAGACCTTGGGCGAAGGCTTTTTCCCACCGGGGTTCCAGGACCACGGCGGCGGCCACGGCAAATCCCGTGGCCACGACCGGCACCAGCCACCAGCGGGCCCGCGGGCCGCGCCAGTCCCGGCCCAGGATCATCACCGCGATGGCAAGATTGAGCACGACACCGAGGGCTAGGGTGGCCGCGAGGCCGAAGCGGGGCAGGAAAACCATCCCCGTCAGCACCGCGCCGAGCACGGTGCCGCCCGTGTTGATGGCGAACACCACACCCACCGAACGCCCGGTGCGGTTCAGCTCCGTGGTCGCCACCCGGCTGGCCAGCGGCAGGGTCATGCCGAGGCACATGGCCGGGACAAACATGACGGCAAAGCAGACCGCGACCTGGATCGCCTCGTAGGCAGCGAATGCCTCCGGCCGCCGCGCGAGCAGGCCCGCCAGTTGGCTGAACCAGAACGGCAGCAGGTCGTAGAACCACAGCGAGCCGAGTAACGTCAGCGCCAGCGCCAACTCGGCCCACGCGAAGGCCAGCAGCGTGCGGGCCTGCCGTTTCCAGCGGTAGATCAGCCAGCCACCCGCCGCGATGCCGCTGATGAAGGTCGCCAGCATCAGCGAATACGCGTGCGTGCTGGAGCCGAGGGCCAGTCCCAGCAGCCGGGTCCACGCCACTTCGTAAAGCATCGCGACGAAGCCCGATACCCCGATGCCGATCAGCGCCAGCTTCAGTTCGGCCGGCGTGAAGGTTTCGTCCGGTCCCGTCGAGGCCGGCGCCGGCCCGGCGTTCATTTCCTCCTCACCTTTGCTCAACACCAGCGCCACGAGCCCGATCAGCAGGCTGAGCGTTGCCCCGAGATAGACCGTGATCTCCAGTCCTAGCGACGGGATCCACCACCAGTCCGCGAGGATCGTGCCGGCCACGGCGCCGCTGCTGTTGATGGCGTAGAGCGCCGCCACCTTCCCGCGCAATTCCGCGAGGGAGCGGGTCACGAACTTCGTCAGCGCCGGCAGCGTCGCGCCCATCAGCACCGTGGGCAGCAGGATGGTGAGCGCCGCAAAGCCGAACTGCAGCGCCAGCCGCGTGCCGCCGGTGGGCTCCGTGCGGCGCACCACCGCCACGAAACCATCATGCACCAGCTCGTAGTAACCGGGGAACAGGATGGCGAAGACGCCGATGCCCAACTCCAAGCCTGCGTAGAACAGCAGGGGACGTTTCAGCCGATCCACCCAAGCGCCCAGCCACGCGTTGCCCAGCGCCAGGCCGCCCATGAATGCCGCCAGCACCGCGACGACCGCATAGCTCGTGTGCCCGAGGAACAGCGCGAGATAACGCGTCCACACGACCTGATAGAGCAGGCCGGCCACGCCGGAGACGAAGAAGCTGCCCAGGATGACGAGGAAGGCAGCCCGCGGGGAAACATTCACGGGCGGATGCTACCGGGGAACCCCTCGGGCGACAACCGGCGGGCCGCGTTGCGGTTGGGGCGGGCGCCGACAATTGCCTCGACGTGCTGCCTGTCTCCGGTTCCATCGGCGGCCCGGCGCTGTTATTCAACGGGTAGCCGAGCATCCACTCATACCTCATGGCCCATCGAGTCCTCTGTCTCGGCGAATGCATGGTCGAACTGGCCCCGGCCGACGCCGGCCTGCTCCGGCAGAGCTTCGCCGGTGATACCTTCAATACCGCTTGGTATCTCCGCCGGGAACTGCCCGCGGACTGGTCGGTGGACTACTTCACCGCCGTTGGCCAGGACCCGTTGTCGGATCGCCTGCTCGCCTTCATGGCCGCAGCCGGCATCGACACCGCCCATGTCCGGCGCGTGCCCGACGCGACCGTGGGGCTTTACCTCATCTCCCTGGACCGCGGCGAACGCAGCTTCACGTATTGGCGCGGCCAATCTGCCGCCAAACAGCTCGCGGACGATCCGGTTGCGCTCGAACGTGCGCTCGCCGGGGCGGCGTTGGTCTATTTCTCGGGAATCACGCTCGCCATCCTTGCGCCCGAACGACGCGCCACCCTGTTGGCCCGCCTCGCCCAAGCCCGCCGCGACGGCATTCCCGTGGCCTTTGATCCCAACCGCCGTCCGCGCCTCTGGCCCGACGCCGCGACCATGCGGGAACAGATCGCCGCCGGCTCCGCCGTCAGCAGCGTGGTGCTGCCGTCGTTCGACGAGGAGGCTGCGCATGAAGGTGATGCCGAGCCGGCCGCGACGTTGGCCCGCTACGCCGCGCTGGGCGCCGACCAGGTCATCGTCAAGGACGGCGGCCAACGGATTCATGCTTGGGCGAAGGGACAAATGGTCGTTCACGATCCCGACCCCGTGACGCCGGTGGATTCTACCGCGGCCGGCGATTCGTTCAATGCGGCGGCGCTGGCCTGCTTGGTCCAAGGCGGTTCACTGGAGTCCGCACTGACCCGCGGGGCGGTGCTGGCACGCCACGTCATTTCCGGGCGCGGGGCGTTGGTGGCCTAGCCCGGGCCGGTGACGGCGGGCGATTCGGCCAGCGCCTCAACCAGGTGCCGCAACTCATCGCGGACATCGCCCCCGGCCGGCAACGTCTGCGCGACCTCGGCCCGGACCAGTTCCCGGAAGCGGTGCCGCAGCCGGTGGATGGCGACCTTCACCGCCCCTTCGTTGACCCCCAGTTCGGCCGCGGCGGCCGCCTGCGAACCGGGTTCGGCCGCGAACGACAGCCACGGTTTCAACACCGCGAACTGCCGGTCCTGACCGGCGGCGGCGGATTCACGATCCAGCGTTGCAAGGGCGCCTTCCACCACGGTGACCGCCCATTCGTGATCGAACAGCGCGTCGAGGCAGGGCGACGGGGCCGGCACCGGCAGCTCGAACGTGGTGTCGGTGCCAACCTCCAGCGGTAGGTGTTCGGCCTGGCCACCGTGCTTCTCGCGGCCGGCGCGCCGGTGACGGTTGGCGACGAAGTGTTTCAGCGCGCCCAGCAGATAGGACCGGAAACGGCCGCGTTCCCGATCCGCGCCGGCGAGTCCGTCCCGGGCGAGGAGGCCGGCGAAGAATTCATGGGCGACCTCGCGGGGTTCCTCCGGTCCGCAGCCGGTGTGTTCGAGGAACGCGACCACGGGTCCGTAGTAGGCGGAACACAGCTCGCTCAGGGCCGCGCGCGCCGCCTCGGACGAACCCCGCGCGGCCAACACGTGCGTCCAGCGGGTGGTAACAAACGGGGCGGCGGCGGTCGAGTTCATGCGCTCAGGGAACCGACTCGACCGGAGGCGGCGGCGCGGGCTGCTGGAAGGAAAGGTAACTCACCAGCACCAATCCACCTAGCACGGCCACCGGGATTAGAATCACCAACAGAACGAAGATTCCGCGGCGGATGAGCCAGAGGCCGGGCAGGCCCAGGAACAGAAACCCCGCAATCCCGACTACCAACGCCAGCGGACTGTTGGGACGGATAGCCCTGCCGGGCATGATTGGAGGGTCAATCAGTTCGAGTTTGCTGCCAATCGCGTCTGATTTGATCAGCCCAAGGGCGTCGTTGACCTGATGCACTGCCCCGGCCGGTGTCGCGGCATCTCCCTGCAACGCGAACATCCGGGTGAGCCGTATTGGCTGAAGCGAGAGCGCCTTGTTTTGGCTGAGAAAGTTCCGCCAAAACTCCGGAAAACTCAGCCAAGTCGCGGTGTCATCAATCTTGAACGTTAGCACGGCGCGGTAGGTCGGCGGGGTTGTCATCACATAGACCGCGGCAATCAGCGGAAATACGCAGCCAAGAACCAGCAGCCCGAGACCCAAACTCTTGTTTGCCCCGGCTTGGCGAATCTCGGCTGTTGCCGCCCGGGGGTGCGCGAACGCCAACAAAGCCAAACCGCCCACCACCAACACCGCGCTGCCGAGCCATACCGCGAAGCTGAAAAACGCTTCGGCCGGCGCCGGGTTCCACGAGGCATCGTGAGCAACCTGATAGGCCATCCAGGCGCCGAGCCCGCCCAGTGGCAAACCGAAGGCCAGCAAACCGCCGCCGAGCCACTGCATCCAGCGGCGTGGCCGGGTGTCCGACAGCGCCACGCTGCCCGGGCGCAAGAGCAGCCAAAGTCCCCCCAGCAGCAAGGGAAGCACGGTCAGCAGCGGGCCGGAACGATCCGGCTTCGGGACACCCTGTCCCAGGGTCCGTTCCAGCTCCTGGGTCCTCTGCGTCGCGGCGTCGAGTTCGCGCTGCATCCGGCTGCGCCCGAACTCGTTTTGTGACCGCTGCGTTTCGTCCGGGGAGTTGGCGGTGCGCCGGGTCCACTCGGCCAACTCCGCCCGGAAATCGGCCTCCTGTGCCTTGGCGACCTGGAGTTTCACCACGGTCCCTTCGGTTTCGGCCTGGGCTTGGGCGTGGCGACTGGCGACCAGCCCCCAACCCAGCCCAAACGCGCCCAAGAGCAGCAACGTTCCAGCCACCCGGCTCCACGGGCTGTAAGTTGTTGCGACCTTCTGATTTGAGCTCCGGACGAAACGCCAGATCAGCCGTTGCCCAAAAAATCCGCCCAGCAGCATCAACACGATGAAGGCGAGCGGAGTAAACAGACTGCCGCTGCCCGGACCGCCGTTCCTGAGGTTCAGGATCAGAAAGAACGCCAGGGCCGGAATAATGTAAGCCACCAGCATGAAGGCCCGGAGGCCGTTGTGACCCCGTGGCACGGAAACGCTTTCGCGCGGTGTCTCGGCGGGTTCCTTCCCGGTGGCGCGCGCGACCGCGTTGCGGAGCGCGGCGTGCCAGTCGGCGACTCGGGCGTTCCAGGTCGAAGGCAGGGCGAACCAACCGTCCATCGGCGACACGTAGACCTGCTTCAGCCGGCCTTGGTCCTCGTAAGTGACGCTGAGCAGGTCGATTCCCGCCGGGTTCATCGTGGCGGGATACTCGCCAATGCTCACGTCGCGGATGGCGGCGAGCGGAATGACCGTGGTCCCGCGGTCGCACGCGTGCGTAAGCTGATTTTCGTCGAGGAGCAATTGGCCGCGCGCCCGGCGGATGAAGAACTGGCCTTCGAGTGTGGTCAGGTTCTCCGGGGTCGTGAGCAGGCCGCTGCTGGTTCGCAGCAGTTGAGGAACAGGCGAGAACGTCCGCCCGCCCGGCTTTTCCGGCGGTGTTGGGGTTCCCGGTTCCACCGCCGCGGCCGACCTGGCGTCGCGGATCGCAGTAAACCATTCGGCAACCACCGCGTTCGTGTCCCAGGTCGGCGCCCAAGGCCCTTCGTTCGGGATGAAACAAAGGCTACGCGTTCGCCCGCCTTCGGCGAAGGTCACCCGGATGAAGTTCAATCCGTGGGGTTTCATGAAGCGGGGGTATTGGCCGATGCGGAGGTTGCTGATCGCACGCAATGGGATCACCGTGCCACCCAATGTCCCGACAAAGGTGAGTTGGTCCGAATCCAACGAGAGCCGTCCCTGCCCGGAATACATGTAGATGTATTTTCGCCACCAGGAATCCATGTGCTCCCCGGTCGTGACGTAGCAAGGGGAACTCCTCGGCTGGCGTGGGGACAGAGTGCCCGGCTGGTCCGCTGCCGGTGTATGGCCAGGCGCGGTCGAAACGACCGTTTCCAACTGCGTTCGAAATTCCCCGGCGGTCTGAAAGCGGAGTTCCGGTTTGGCCTTCAAGGCCCGCAGCACGATCTCGTCGAGCCGGACGTCGATCTGCACCCGGTGCGAGGGTGGTTCGAGGCCGGCGCCGGGCAGTTCGCCGGTGAGCAGTTCGTAGAGCACGACGCCGAGCGAATAGATGTCCGCGCGGTGATCGGCCCCGCCCGTCGGATCGCGTTGTTCCGGCGCCATGTAGTGCGGCGTGCCGGCGGCGGTGTGGACGGTGAACGCCGACGGTGTGGGTGTTCCCG
>JBEISV010000299.1:0-5937 GCA_040375265.1 Verrucomicrobiales bacterium | reverse complement strand
TGGGGACGCCGTGGCGTGCGCTGGATTCGGCCCTCGGGGAATTGATCTGGTGCGACCGGATGCCCTTGAACAAGGCGTAAGTCGTGTGGGGCATGTGGCAGTTCAGGCAATTGCTGCCGCTCGAATCGGCCGCGTGATGGGTGTGCTCCGGCAACCGGGTGGTGAAGCGCTCTTCCTTGTGGCATTGGGTGCAGGCCGCATGACCGTCCCGGCCGCGCTTGAGCTGGTCATTGGGATCGCTGTCATGCATCGAATGGCACGACAGGCAGGTCATCGTCCCGCGGGTGTGGCAGGGCGTGGCCAGCAGGGCGGTGAATTCGCGGCCGCCGGCCAGCACGGTGCCATCTTCCCACCAACGGGTGGTGTAGAATTCCTTGTTCTGCGCGAACTCGGTTTTCTGGGCAGCCGTGGCGTTCGTGCCGGGGTATTGGATGTAGTAGCGGGTTCGGTGCAGGTCGTCGCCGGGTCGATAAAGGGGGCCATTGCGGGCGAACTCCAGCGCGAACTCCTCGCGCATGATGTAGTTGCCGTGGCATTGGCCGCAGACCTGGGCGGAGCGAATCGGATCCAGGCGCGCCGGGTTCACGATGGTGGGGTCGGCGGCGCGTTCACCCTTCGCCCGGGAGCTGGTCCCGGCGGCACGATGGTGGAGGACGTGGTCCTTCCCCGGGCCGTGGCAGGCCTCGCATGAGATACCCAACTCCCCGACCTTGGTCTGGAGTTTACCCTGCTCGTCGAGGCCCGGATTTCCGCCAGTGCTGTGGCAGCGGATGCAGTGGTGGTTCCACTGCGTGACCATGCGCTCCCTGTCGTCGGGTGCGCGCAGGAACGCCGCATCACGGGGAATCCACTGCTGCGTCTCGGGCAGAAACACGAGCGGCAGGGTTTGGAGCAGCCCCGGATAGCGCGGACTGGTAACCCAGTAGGTCTGATAGTTGTGCGAACCCGTGGTCATCACGACGGGCCGCTTCACCCGCGGAATCTTGTCCAACGCCAATTTGCGCCCCCCTTGGACCACATACATCAGCACGTCCGGATCGGGCATCTCGGCGAAGAATTGGTCGCCTTCCTTGAAAACCCGATAGGCGAGCCCGCTGCAGGAGACGGTTGAGCCGTCAAACTTGCCCAAGACCGCTTCGTCGGTGGCCGGCTGGGTCATCGTCCGGTGATACGATCGGTGCCAGCTGGCATGCTCGTCGCCGTGGCATTCCAGGCAGGAGCTTGAACCAAGATAGCCCGCGTCCGGGCGCGCTTGGGGCAGTTGGTTGGTGAGCCAGCCCCGGTAGCTGGTCGGGCCACTGTTCGTGGATCCTCTCGCCGGCGGCATCCCGCCCGTCAGGCAGGTCAAAACCAACGCGAAAAGACAGCCTTTCCAAGCGATGTGCGGGAGGGACGACGGCCAACGCATTGAAGTCGTGGGAGGCGGGGCCAACCCGCCTCGTGGGTGAGATTGTGAGCGGCCCACTTGGGCGCGTCAGGTTAATTTCCCGCGTCTTCGGCAAACGGCGGCCATGAATCGCCAATTGTGGCAGCGGCGGCCGGGCTTGGTGCGGGGCACAAATGCCGGCGCCGATCACCTTACCGCCATGTATCTTGCCCCGATTACGTCTGTCTTTCACCCGACCGATTTCAGCCGCAGCAACGAGGGGGCGTTCATTCACGCCCTGCGGATCGCCCTCCTGGCGCGGTGCGATCTCTCCCTGTTGCACGTCGGCCGCCACGGCGAGGAGCACGGCTGGGAAGGTTTTCCCAGCGTCCGCGACCAACTGATTCGCTGGGGAGTCCTGCCGGCCGGGGCGCCCCACAGTGCCGTAACCGACCTGGGCGTGCGGGTCACCAAGGGGCAGAAGGTGAACTCCGACCCGGTCGAGGCGATTGGCGAATACGTCGCGGAGCACCTGCCCGACCTGGTCGTGCTTTCAACCCATCAGCGGCAGGGACTTTCCCGCCTGCGTCGTCCCGCGTTGGCGGAGCAGATCGCGCGGCTGGCCCGGGTGCGCACGCTGTTTGTGCCCCGGCGCGTGGCCGGGTTCGTGGATCCCGAATCGGGCGAACTCAGGCTGCGGCGGATCCTGATTCCGATCGACCATGACCCGCGCCCGGCCGCAGCGGTGGGGGCGGCGGCGAGTCTGGCCCGGGCGTTGGGAATTGAGAAATTGGAGTTCGTCTTTCTCCATGTCGGACCGGAAAAGGACTATCCTTCCGCCCACCTGCCCGAGCACCCCGGCTGGACCCGCGAAGTGGTCTGCGAGGAAGGGGAAGTCGTGGAGACCATCCTGAACGCCAGCGACGAACGGGAGGCCGACCTCATTGTGATGGCCACCCGTGGGCACGACGGATTTGTCGACGCATTGCGCGGCAGCACGACCGAACGGGTCTTGCGCGGCGCGAAGTGCCCCCTGCTCGCGGTGCCGGCGCTGTGAATTCAGCCAGGCGGCAGGCGCACCAAGTGCACCGGCCGATGGCTTTGGGAGATTACGTCGCCGGCGACAGTGCCGAACACGGCGCCCGCGAGGCCGGTCCGGCCATGTGAGCTCAGGCAGATCACATGCGCGCCGAACTGCTCGGCCTGACGCAGGATGGCAACGGCCACGTTGCCTGCTGGCTCCACCACCGCTTCCACGGTCACGCCCCGGCGCAGCGCGGCCGCCGGAACGAGGGAGCCGAGCTTCTTCCGGGCGGACAGCAGCAGGCGTGCGTTTTCGCCGGGCGACAGGGTCGGCTTTCTTTTGGCCCCGAAGAGCGCGGCCATTGGTGACTGGCGGTCGGTGAGCGCGTGATACAGGCGCAGGCGTCCGCCGTTGGGCAGGAGGGAACACGCGGCGGCGACGGCCCGGTTGCCTTCCGCCGAGAAGTCGGTGGTTACCAGCACGCGGCTGAGCTGAGGCACGCCGGCCGGCACCGCGGCCTGCCCGAGAACGGGCACGCAGGCGACGCCCATTGGCGCGTCGCAGAGGAGTGACCGCGAGGTGGAACGATGCCACAGCCGGGAGAGCCCGTGATGCTGATGGGCGCCCACGACAATCAGGTCCGCCTTTGCGGCCTTGGCCATCTCGATCAGGGCGGCCGCTGGCTGGTCACCCCCCGCCTCCACCAACAGCTGCACCCGCTGTTCGCCGAGCATTGCCGCCACCTTTTCACCCAAGTCCCGGCGCAAGGCTGCGTCCACGGGGGCCGGGTTCTCCGTCGGCGGGTATTCCCCTTCCGTCAGGCCGAGCCTGTCGCTTTCGGCCCCGGGATCGTCCACGCAGCCGGCGAACAGTTCGCAGGGACCGTGGGCGGCCAACTCCCCGGCGAAGGCGAGGGCGGTGTCGCTCGCGAGCGTGAAATCCGTGGCCACGAACACCCGCAGCGCGCGGCGTCCCTCCGCCCATTCCCGGAAAGGCATGGCGGATCGTGTCACCAACGTCGGCACCAAGGCCGATTCGGCGATGCGTTCCGCCGTGCTGCCGAGCACCACCCGCGCCAGCGCGACGCGACCGACCGACGAAACCACCACCAGCCGGGTTTGCCCGGGGCGGGCCAGCTTCTTTAAGACCCCCTCCGCCTCGCCGAGCTCGACCGTTCCGTGGACCTTCGGACCCGCGGACCGCAACGCGGCGACGTCCCGCTCCATGCGTTCCCGCAGCCGGGCGACGATGGGCTCCCACAGCGGGTCCGGCAGGCCGTCCGCCATGGGCGGCACTGTCGCGTGGACCAAGTGCACGCGGTCGTTGAATCGCTTGGCGAGCGCGGTGGCGACGGCGATCGCATCGGCGGAGTTGGGGCTGAAATCGGTGCCGGCGAGGATTTTCATGGGCGGACCTTTGGCGGTTCAACTGGCGGTATACGCCCGCGCGGGTCTGTCGCCAACCATCCTTTGTGGCCTGCTGGCTCGTCCCTTTGGGCGGCTCCGGGCTAGGTTCGGGTTCAACGCGGCATTGCAGTTGTCGCCCCGCTTCCGCTAGCAACGCCCCGTGACCGCCGATTATCTCGCCAAGTGCCGCACCCTCATTGACGCCGTCGAGGCGCAGACACCCGCCATCCGGCAGGCCGCCAACTGGTTTGCCGCCACCATCCTCGCCGGCCGCATGGTCCACGTCTTCGGCTCCGGCCATTCCCGGATCATGGTTGAGGAGATGTGGCCGCGTTACGGCTCCTTTCCCGGGTTCAATCCCATCGTCGAACTCTCGCTGAGCTTTCACAACCTCGTCGTGGGCGCTAACGGCCAGCGGCAGGCCATGTTCCTGGAAAACGTCCCGGGCCTCGCCGCGCGCATCCTGCGGAACTTCGACCTTTCGCCCACGGACTCCGCGTTGGTCATCTCGTCGAGCGGCTGCAACGTCGTGCCGATCGAGATGGCGGAAGGCTTCCGTCAACGCGGCGTGAAGGTGGTCGCCGTGATCTCCCGCGCGCACAGCGATGCCAGCACGAGCCAAAGGGCCGACGGGCGCAAGCTACAGGACTTCGCCGACCTCGTGCTCGATACCGGCGCGCCGGTCGGCGACGCGATGGTCAAGGTGCCCGAACTCGACACGCCGGTGGCGCCCGGTTCCACCGTGGGCGGCTGCCTGCTGGTGAATTCGATCAAGGCCGAGGTCGCGGCCCGGCTGACCGCGGCGGGACAGCCGCCCAAGGTGCTTTCGGCCGGCGCCGTGGTCGGCAAGGCCCGAGCCACGGAGCTGTTCGAGGCGGCTTACGACGAACATGGTCGGCGGCTGGCCAAGCTCTACGAGAAGCTGGGGCTGTGACCGATATTCCCGATTCGCTGCCCCTCCTGCGGTTCCAGATCCCGCCATGAAAGCCTCCGTCCTGCTCGTCGAATGTCCCGACCGCCCCGGACTCGTCCACGCCATCACCGGTGTGCTGTTCCGCCTTGGCGTCAACGTCGTCGGGAACCAGGAGTTCGTGGACCGCACGTCGCGGCGCTTCTTCATGCGCACGGAATTCGATGGGGAGGTGAACGGTTCCGAACTGCTGGCGGCCGTCCGGGGTGTGGTGCCGGAAGGCTCGGAGGTGCGGTTGTCGCACTTGGAGCCGAAGCGTGTCGTGGTGCTCGCGTCGAAGGAGCATCACTGCCTCGCGGACATCCTCGTGCGGCATTCGTTCAGGGAGCTGAACGCCCACGTCCTCGCGGTGATTGCCAACCACGCGACGCTGGAGCCGCTGGTGCGGAAGTTTGAGCTGCCCTTCCACTACTTGCCGCACGGCGAACTGCCCCGCGAGGTCCACGAGGCGGAGGTGCTCACGATGGTGCAGCGCTACCGGCCGGACTTCGTGGTGCTTGCCAAATACATGCGGGTGCTCAGCCCGAAGTTCGTGGGCCAGTTTCCCGCCCGGCTGGTGAACATCCACCACAGCTTCCTGCCCGCCTTTGCCGGGGCGCGGCCGTATCATCAGGCGTTTGAACGTGGCGTGAAGGTCATCGGGGCGACGGCCCACTTCGTCACCGATGAACTCGATGCCGGACCGATCATCGTCCAGCAGGTCGTGCCCGTGGACCACACCCACGCCGCGGAAGACCTCGTCTTGGCCGGCCGTGACGTCGAGCAGATGGTGCTCGCCCGGGCACTGCGACTGGTCTTCGAGGACCGCGTCTTCCTCTGCGCCAACCGCACGGTCATCTTCGACTAAGCGGGTCGGGGCGCTGGGTTAGGCGTCCGGCTGGGAACGCGACTCCAGGCGCACGCGCACCAGCAGGTCGTTTAACGCCTGCCGGGGCGCCTCGTCCGGCGCTTCCGGCAACGTGCTCGCGTCGTGGGCGGACTGAAGTTCCCTGCGCAGCCGCTCGTATTCGGCCTCGTGGAAGGCCGTGTCGGCGTCGGTCAACGTCGTGTTCTCGCCCTTCGTCTTCCGCTCGACCAGCTCGGCGATGTAGGGCAGCCGGAAGTCCGCGTTGAGCGTGACGAGGTTCGCCTCGATCACGCCGGTCCGCATCAGGTGGATGCCCGTGAGCAG
>JBEISV010000309.1:0-5762 GCA_040375265.1 Verrucomicrobiales bacterium | reverse complement strand
GCGTGTTCGTGCAGCGGACCGGGTGGCCTACCCGGCCGTCATCCGCCTGGATGACGCGTGTGATATCCCGCCGCCGTGCTGCGTCTCCGCCGAACGGAGCGTCGAACGCTCCGGGGAGACTCCCCGGCCAGCCCGGAAGAATCCGGGCGCCGGACCATTTTTCAGCCGGAGCGGGCACGCCCCTGCACAAAGTGGAAATTGAAAGGGGCCGGCAGCATCACGCTCCCGGCCCCGATATGGACAAACAAAGAACAAACACCGTCGCAGGTCGTTATCGCTGCGGCCACAGGTGTTTCGCGGTGGACGTTTCGGTGTTTGGGGCACACCTCCTCCGAAGCCCTTCGTCGATGTAAACGGGGAAATTCATGGATGGCACCCGGGCCATCTTACAGTTGGCGGATCGCCGTATCATGCGGCGCCTGCGCGCGGACTCATTTCAGTTCTGATATCGTTTCGTTAACCGCCTCAGCCAATTTCGGGACAACAAAAAACCCTGCTCGCGTTAGGCAAGCAGGGTTTGGAAATCCTTGTTCGTCAGTTCCTCTACCTGCCGGCCACCTCCGTTGAATCATGAATTTCAGGGCGATAACTCTGACAATTCACGCCAAACCCGAGTTCGCCGCCACTCAGCGGCCATTCGCAACCCGTGGCTGCGAAGCGCGCCTTGCGGGGCATGCTCAGTTTTGATGTTAAGTGACGGACGTTCATGCAATGTGCGCGCAGCTTGTAATTAATCGCGCGATGTTAGAGCAACAGGTTTCACAATGAATCGTCATATCGCAATGGCATGATTCGAAAAGTGCAGACCTCGGGCGACCGGAGACGGAGCCGGCCGGGATGGGGCGTCCGGCCGATCCCACCGCTTACCGGCCGGCCCGCTGGGTGCCCGGCCGGCTCCCGCCGTCATTCCGAATTGGCCTTGGGCCGGTTTTCCGGGAGGGTCCGCGCGCCACATGTCACGACTCTTGCGTTCCTCCGGTGCGGCCGGCGCGGCGACTTTAATCAGCCGCGTGCTGGGCTTTGTGCGGGAGTCGGTCTACGCCAACTTCATGGGCGACTCCGGCGTGGCGAGCGCGTTCGTGCTGGCCCAGCAGATTCCCAATCTCTTCCGGCGGCTGCTGGGCGAGGGCGCGCTGACCGCGGCATTCATCCCGATCTTCAAGGACAAGGAGGCCAACGAGGGCGAGGCGGCGACCTGGAAGGCGGCGAACGCGGTCATCTGCGCCCTGGTCGCGGTTTGCACGCTGGTGGTGACGCTCGGCATGGCCGCGCTGGCGTTCGCGGTGCTGTTCCTGCCGTTGGAATCCCGCGACGAACTCGTCGCCCGGCTGCTGTTCGTGATGTTTCCCTACCTGGGCTTCGTCTGCGTTGCGGCCGTGTTCATCGGGGTGCTCAACGCGCGCGGGCAGTTTTTCCTGCCGGCCCTGGGCGCGGCCTCGCTCAACGTGGTGATGATCGCCTCCGTGTTCTGGCTGGCGCCGCAATTCGGCTTCCGCAAGGACCAGCAGGTGTTTGGCCTCGCCGTGGGATTGGTGATCGCCGGTTTTGTCCAGGCGGCCTTCCAGTGGCCCGCCCTGCGACGGGAGGGATTTCGCTTCCGCTGGGTCAATCCGCTGCGCGACCCGACGGTGCGGACCGTTGCGCAACGCATGGCCCCGGCGGTGGTCGGCGTGGCGGCCTACCAACTCAACGTGGTGATCACCCAGACCTTCGCCTACGGCATCACGGAATCCGTGGTGGCGTCGTTCAACTACGCGGTGCGCCTGATGGAACTGCCCCAGGGCATCGTTGGCGTCTCGCTGGCGACCTTCCTCCTGACCGAGCTCAGCGGCCTGGCCGCGGAGAAGAAGCTGCCGGAATTCCGCCAGGTGTTCCGGGAAGGACTGCTGCAGGTGGTGTTCATCAACGGCTTGGCGACGGTGCTGCTGCTCACGCTGGCCGGGCCGATGATCCGGCTCCTGTTTGAGCGCGGTGAATTCACCCCGGAATCCACCGACCGCACCACCCTCGCCCTGCTGACGCTGGCGCCCGGCCTGGTCGCCTTTTCGGTCAACAACCTGGTGGCCCGCGCCTTCTACGCCCTGGGCGACACCAAGACCCCGATGCGCATCAGCGTGTTCTGCCTCGGGTTCAACCTGCTCCTCGCCCTGTTCCTCATCCCGCTGTTCCAGCAGGCCGGCATGGGCCTCGCAAACACCCTGAGCGCCGGGCTGAATTCCGTGCTGCTCTTCTACGCCCTGCGCAAGAAGCTGCCGAAGCTCAGCTTCCGCGACCTGGCCGGAAACTTCGCCGGCGTGGCGGCCGCCGCCTTGGTGGCGGGCGCGCTGGCGTGGTTCTGCGCCAAGGGACTCCGCTTGCAGCTGGGTTCAGTATCCTTGTTTGCCCGGGCCGTGACCGTGTTTGGAGCGATTGGCGCGGCCGCCCTCGCCTATTTCGGGCTCGCGCTCTGGTTGCGGCTCCCGCAGGCGCACGATTTCCTGGAACTTGCCCGGGCCCGTTTCGGTCGGCGCAAGTCCGCCACCGACGGACCAACCGAACCGCCCCCTACCGCATGAATCCACCAAACGACCCCCTTGCCCGCCAACGCGAATTGGTCCGGCAACATCCCGACAACGAACTGGGCCATTTCAGCCTCGGCAAGGCGCTGTTCGACCGCGGCGAATTCGCCGTGGCCCGGGAACATCTGGAGCGGGCGCTCGCCCGGAAGCCCGACTGGATGGTTGTCCAGATCCTGCTCGGTAAATGCGACCTGGAAGCCGGCAACCACGCGGGTGCCCGACAGGCCTTCGAGCGGGCTCTCGCCCTCGCGGTGGCACAGCATCACGAGGGACCCCAGGCCGAACTCGAAGGGCTACTTGCGGACTTGCAGTGAGCGGCACCCCCCATACAGTGAGCCGTTCTCCAGACCATGCGTAACATGAATCGCCTCCCCCGCCGGCGCCACGGCTTCACGCTCATCGAGCTGCTTGTGGTGATCGCCATCATCGCCATCCTGGCCGGGATGCTCCTGCCGGCGCTGAGCAAGGCGAAGTCCAAGGCGACGGGGATCGCGTGCCTGAACAACACCAAGCAGCTCATGCTCGGGTCGATCACCTACGGGGCCGACTTCGGCGACGCGGTGATCCCCAACGGCGCCGGCGCGACCGGTTTGTCCTTTGATGCCGCCGGCAATCCGATCCCGGCGAATTTCGTGCCGAACATCTGGGTGGAGGGTCGCGAGCAAAGCCAACTCACGGAGGCCAACGCCTCCAAGTTCCTAACCTCGACGCGGGCGTCGTTGATTGCGCCCTATCTCGGAGTGAAAGGCTCGTTCCGCTGCCCCGGCGAATCCCGGAAGATCATCACCGACACCAACAAGAAGGAGCTGCCGTCCCGGACCTACGGCCTCAATTCATGGGTCGGCTGGACCGGCACCGCCTACAATTTCCAAGGCGACCCCGCTTCAAAATATCGGGTCTTCAAGAAGACCAGCGACGCCTCCGCGCCGTCCGACATCTACACATTCGTGGACATGCACCCGTTCAGCGTCTGCCGGCCCTTCTTCGGTATCATGATGACCGGCACCGGCATCTACCATGTGCCCAACGACGTCCACGGCCAGGGCTCCAACTTCGCCTACCTCGACGGCCATTCGGATTCCCACCGCTGGGTGGAAGCCCGCTTCACCAAACGCAAGGAGCCTGAAAACGGCCCTTGGCATGACCACGGTGGCGGGATGCCGGAACTCAGCAAGCGCGACCATACCTGGCTGCGCGAGCACGCGTCGCAACTGAAGTAGCCTGACCTCGCGCCTGTGGCTTCATTCGAGGCCATCGTTGAATCCATCGCCCGGTGAAGCCGCTCGCCGACTGCCGCCTCTACACGTTCGTGGACACCGCCTACCTCGCGGGCCGCGACCCCGCGGACTTGGCGCTGCAACTTTGCGACGGCGGCTCGGACCTCATCCAACTCCGCGCCAAGGGATGGCCCAAGGAGGAGGTCCGGCGATTGGCCGAAGCCATCGCGCCGGTGATCCGCCAAGCCGATGTCCGCTTCGTCATCAACGACCACCTCGACCTCGCCCGGGCAGTGGGCGCCGAGGTTTGCCATCTAGGCCAGGAGGATTTCTTCGACGCCGGGTTCCGCCACGTCCGTGATTTGCCGGACCGGCCGCTGCTGTGTGATCTCGGGCTCAGCTCCCACGCACCGGAACAGGCCCTGCGCGCGGTGGCTGCGGGCGCCGATTACGTGGCCGTCGGCCCGGTCTTTCCCACCGGCACCAAACCCGGCCGCGCCGCGGTTACGCTGGATTACGTGCGCTGGGCGGCGGACCACTTGGAGGTGCCCTGGTTCGCCATCGGCGGCATCCATCTGGGCAATTTGGATTCGGTGCTCGCCACCGGCGCCACGCGCATCTGTGTCGTGTCGGCCATCCTGAACGCGCCCGACGTCGCCGCCGCCTGCCGCGAGTTTCGCCACCGGCTTCCAGCCTGATCGTCAGCGCGCTTGCCAAGGCGCGACCGGCACGGCACCGAAGGGGCGTGACACCCACGACTGAATCCGCCACCGGCCGACGGCGGCTGCTGTGGTTCAGCGTCGGCCTCAATGTCCTGCTCGCGGCTGTCCTGTTGTTCCTGCGGCCAAGCCGGCCCCGCGAGTCCGCGGCAGTTCCGGCGAACTACCTCCCACCCGAGGAGACGATCTCCACGCCGGCTTCGCCCCGGATCACCAACGCCCGCCCGCCCAAAGTCATGCCGCGTCACGAACCGACCCCTTGGTCGCGGCTGATGTCGGCGGACCTGCGGGAATACGCCGCGAACCTCCGCCTGGCCGGCTGCCCGGCCGAAACGGTCTGCGACCTCCTCCGTCCGGAAGGCAAACTAGCCCTGGCTATCCGCACCGAGGCGGCCCAGTTCCAAACCAACTTCTGGCTGTCGGGCGCCCAACAGGCTGCCCACAACCGAGCCGTCCAGGCGCAGTCTTCGCGCTGGCAACAGGAACAGGTGGAGCTAATGACCGAGTTGAGTTGTGTCGTCGAATGGCCCGAGGAGGAAGGGATGCAGGTGGACCTGATCCTCCGGGTCGCCGCCGGCTTCCTGCCCCGCGAACGCCAACTGGCGCTGCTGGATCTGTTCTCCGTCGGGGTGCAGCTCCGGGATCGGTGGCGGGAGCGGACGGAGGGCGTCGTCCTGCCGGCGGATCTCCAGTGGTTGGCGGCTGAATCCCGGCAATTCGAGGAACGGTTCGGCCGGGTGCTCAGCGTCGCGGATTTCGAGGAAGTCTGCCTTCGAACCGCGGCGGTGATGGAGGGCCGCGCGGTGCCCGACGACGAGGCGGCGGTGCTGGGGATCCTGCCCGCCGAATTCCGGGAACTCCTACGCCGCGGTTTACTCGCGGGTGAAAACGACCTGGAGCGAGTTTTCAACTGGGAGCGGTTGCTGACCGACGACGAACGGCCCAGCCGTTCAGCCGCGCAGCGGGACGCGGATCTGCGCGCCGTGCTGGGTGATGCTCGGGTCGAAGAACTGCGCCTGCGCTCGGGCGCGGCGTATGACACTACGCGGGAGTGGGCGGGCAAATTCGGTTTGGACGCGGCCACACCGCGACGGGTGGTCGCCGAGTTGGAGCAATTCCAGCAGGCGGTGGCCGCCTTGGCCGAGACTGGCCGGGAACAACCCGACACGGTGAAGGCCGATTTCCAAGCCGCCCATGAGGCCACGCTGGCCCGGCTGGAGCAAAGCCTGAGCCGCGTTCCCGCCACCAACCGCACCGAACAACTCCGG